>NZ_SMKH01000186.1 GCF_004348515.1 Actinomadura sp. KC345
GCCTGACTCCCAGCCCGCCCCACGCCTCGCCCGAACCCGCCGTCACCGCTCGAAAGGGACGACGCCAAGGATGACTTCCACCGACATCGGCCACGAGGCGCCGCCTCCCCGCGCCGGCCGGACGATCACCGAGAAGATTCTGGCCCGCGCGGCCGGGCTCGACGACGTGCGCGTCGGGCAGAACCACGCGTTCCGCCCGGACCACATGGTGGCCTACGACTTCCCCGGCTACACGGACCTGATGTTCAAGCAGATGCACGACGACTTCGGGATCACCGAGGTCGACGACCCCGAGCGCTACCTCGTCTTCATCGACCACATGCTCTCCAAGGGCGACGGCCGCGAGCAGGAGGTGCACGACGTCACCCGGCGCTGGGGCGAGTTCTACGGGATCACGGTGCACGAGGGCCGCGGCATCGGCCACCAGGTGGCGGCCGAACTGGGCTACGCGCTGCCCGGCAGGTTCCTCATCCACTTCGACGGGCACATCAGCGGCCTCGGCGCGTTCGGCGCGCTCGGCTGGGGCGTCCGGCGCGACCTCCTCGAAGCCTGGGTCAGCGGGCGGATCTTCCTGGACGTGCCGGCCTCGACCCGCTTCCACCTGACCGGCGGGTTCGCACCGGGCGTCGACAACCGCGACCTCATCCACGAGATCATCGCCCGGGTCGGTGCGGACGGCTGCGCGCACCAGGTGATGGAGTTCACCGGGCCGGGCGCCGAGGCGATGAGCATCGGACGCCGCCAGGGGCTGTGCGGCATGGCGATGTTCACCGGGGCCGTCTCGGCGATCTTCGATCCCGACGACGCGGCGCTGGAGTACGCGCGGCGCGTCGCCCGCACGGAGTTCGAGCCGCTGCACAGCGACCCCGGCGCCGTGTACGCCGCGACCCACGCGATCGACCTCGACGAGCTGCGGCCCCGGGTCGTCCTGCCCGGGTCGGCGCGAGCCGCCAACACGCTGGGCGTGGACGAGGCCGCCGGGACGCCGATCACGCGGGCGTTCATCGGCTCGTGCGCGAGCGGCCGCATCGAAGACATCCGGGCCGCCGCCGAGATCCTGCGGGGACGGCGGGTCGCGCCCGGCGTCCAGCTCAACGTCGTCCCGACCTCGCAGGTGATCCACCGGCAGGCGCAGGAGGAGGGGCTCCTGGACGTCCTGCGCGAGGCCGGAGCCGACATCGCCATCTCCAGCTGCGACTTCTGCTTCGGCTACGCCCGCCCCTTGCAGGAGGGCGAGAACTGCATCTCCACCGGCGTCCTCAACATCTCGGGGCGGATGGGCAGCCCCGGCGCCGACATCTACATGGGGTCGGCCTACACCGTCGCGGCCAGCGCCGTCGCCGGGCGCATCACCGACCCGCGGGAGGTGGTCGCGTGACCGGCGCCGGAACGTCCGCGCTCCCCGACGTGCTGCGCGGCCGCGTCGCCTGGGTCTTCGGCGACGACTTCGACGTCGACCTGATCATCGGCGTGGAGAACATCAAGTACTACGACGCCGACAAGCTGCGCGCGGTCTGCATGCGGGACTTCGACCCCGGGTTCGCCGACCGGGTCCGGCCGGGCGACGTCGTGGTGGGCGGGCGCAACTTCGGTTACGGGCACCCGCACTACCCGCCGCTGGTCGCGCTGCGGAACCTCGGCGTCAGCGCCGTCGTCGCCGACTCGTTCTCGCCGGGGTTCTGGCGCGGTGAGACCTACAACGGGATGCCCCTGGTGACCGTGCCGGGCATCGCGTCGGCGGTGCGGCGCTTCGACGCGGTCGAGGTCGACTGGCGCCGCGCCGCGGTCCGGCTCCCGGACGGCACGGAACTGGCCGGCGACCCGCCCAGCGACCGGACGGTCAAGGTGCTCGAAGCGGGCGGCAGCCTGAACCTGCTGCTGCGCGAGCACGGGCGCCGGACCCCGGCCCGTGGCTGGGATGAAGGAGGCTGACATGCGCGGCGACTACATCGACACCGGGCACGGCCAGATCCGGGTGTGGCTCACCGGCGACCGTCCGGGCGTCCTGGTGCTGCCGGGCATCCGCTGGTCGGGCCGCCCGCTGGCCGAGGAGGCCGCGCTCGAAGCCCCCGATCACCCCGTCGCCGTCGCGGACCTGCCGGGCGTAGGCGGGTCCGCGCCGGGAGCCGCGGCCGGGGTCGGCCCGGCGGCCGACGCCCTCGCCGAGGTCGCCGCCGCAGTGGGCGTGCACACCGTCGCCGGGCTGGACATGAGCTGCGCGCTGGCCGCGGCCGTGGCGGGACGGGTCCCGGGCTGCCGCGAGCTCGTCGCGGTCGACCCCGGTTACCTGGTCGCCGCCCGCGAGACGCCGCCGCCCGACCTCGCGCCCCGCGCGGACGGCACGCACCTGCCGCGCTTGTGGCAGCTCGTCCGGGACGCGCACCTGTTCCCGCCCGGCGCGCCGCGCTCGGCCGTCCCTGGACGCGCCGAGCTGCCCTCGCCCGCCGCGCTCGACCGGACCGTCGTCGCGTTCGCCGAGCACCCCGAGGGCTTCGCCGCCCTGTGGCAGACGTGGTGCCGCGCGGCGGAGGACCCCTTCGCCGGGGCCCTGCCGCCGACCGCGACCGTCGACTCCGGCGGCACCGGCCCGTCCCCGGTGTCCCGGTGGCTCGGCAAACTCTCCCGCGCCCACGGCCGCCCGCCCGCGCCCGCCGCCCCGGCGAGCGCACCCGAACGCAGGACGCTGCCGCTGGCGGACGCGCCCTCCGGCCCGGTGTCCTCCGGTGCGGCCGTGTGCGGCGCGCCGCACGGGCCGTCCGGCGCACGGGACACCGAGGTGCGGCGGGAGTTCCTCACCACCTCCATCGGGCAGGTCCACCTCCGGGTGGCGGGGGACCCGGCGGCGCCGCCGCTGGTCGCGCTGCACTCGGCGCCCGGGTCCGCCAACCTGCTCGAACCGCTGATGCGCGGCCTGTCGGGCGACTTCCACGTGATCGCCCCGGATTACCCCGGAAACGGCCAGTCGGACAAGCCCTGGCGGGACCCGGTCGACATCGGTCGGCTCGCGGACGCGGTGGCCGAGGTCGCCGAGCGGCGGGCCGGCGGCCCGGTGCACCTGTGGGGCACCCACACCGGGGCCGTGATCGCGCTGGAAATGGCGGTGCGCCGCCCCGACCTGGTGGGCCGGGCGGTGCTGGAGGCGCCGCCGCTCCTGCCGCCCGAGTTCACCGCCGACATCCTGGAGCACTACCTGCCGCCGCTGCGTGCGGACCGGTTCGGCTCCCACCTCGTCCAGGCGTGGGGGATGCGGCGCGACATGTTCCTGTTCTGGCCGTGGTACCGCGACCGCACCGCCGCGTCCCGCCCGCTGCGCGTTCCGCGCGCCCGCGAACTGCACGACTGGACGGTGGGCCTGCTGCAGAGCGGCCCGACCTACCACCTCAGCTACGCCGCGGCCTTCCGCTACCCCACCCGGGAGCGGCTGCCGGAGCTCGCGGTGCCGGCGCTGATCTGCGCGGGGCCGGACGACATGCTGGCCGACAACCTGCCGGACCTGCGCGCGGCGGCACCGGACGGCACCGTCATCGACACCACCCCCGCGACCTGCTGGTACCCCGACCAGGATCCCGCCGCGGTCGACGCGACCGTCCGGCGCTACATCGATTTTCTGGCCGGCGCCCGCTGAGGGCGCCCCGTACGAGAGCACCGCACGAGCGCACGTCCCGAGGAGACGCCATGGCACCATCACTGCGCCGCCGGTCGCTGGCCGCGCCGGCCGCGGTCATCGCCGCCGCCACGCTGGCCACCGCGTGCACCGGCGGCACCAAGGAGGGAGAGGTGAAGATCGGTTTCATCACCGCGCTCACCGGGCCCGTGGCCTTCGCCGGGCAGACCTTCGCCAACGGCATCGAGCTGGCGGTCGACCAGGCCAACCGCGAGAACCACCTGAGCGGCGGCCGCACGATCAAGCTGGAGAAGAAGGAGGGCGCCGAGAAGCCGTCGCAGGCCGTCGACCAGGCCCGGCAGCTCGCCGTCGACCAGAGCGTCGTCGGCGCCCTGTGCTGCATCCTGTCCCCGGTGGCCGGCGCGGTGAAGGTCATCACCAGCGACGCCGAGCTCCCGCTGAACATCTACGGCGCCACCGACCTCGGCCTCCAGGATCCGCCGTACGTCGTCCGCACCACCACGCTGCCGCAGGAGGCGAACAAGCGGCTGGCGCGGAAGGTGGCCGCGGAGGCCAAGCCCGAATCGGTGGCCTTCGCGGTCACCCAGGACAACTCCGGGTGGGTCTCCCAGCACGAGAGCTTCAAGGAGGGCTTCGCGGGCACGGGCGTCCGCGACCTCGGGACCGTCAACACCCTCGCCGCGCAGACCGACTTCAGCGGCGCCGCCGGCGAGCTCATGGCCAAGAACCCCGAGGCCGTCGTCATCTCGACGCTCCAGCAGTCCGCGATCTCGCTCATCAGGGCGCTGCGCAGCCGGGGCTACCAGGGCCTGCTCGTGACCACCGAGGTGATCGGCAGCCCCGGGGCGTTCAAGGCCGCGGGCGCCACGCTCGCCGACGTGCCCTTCCCGGTGTACTTCTTCGCGGGCTCGGCAGGTCCCACCGGCCAGGAGTTCGCGCGCAGCTACAAGGCCGAGTACGGCACGGACCCCGACGCCTACGCCGCCCAGGGCTACATGGCCGCCTACATGATGGCCACCGCCGTCAAGAACGCCGCCACGACCACGGGCGCGGACGTCACCCGCGAGAGCGTGACGGAGGCCCTGTCGGACATCAAGCGGCTCGACGACACCATCTACGGGAACGTGGAATTCCGGGACGGCCAGCTGTACGCCCCGGACAGCATCGTCCACGTCACCTGGACCAAGGACGGCCGACAGCGCACATGGGCCCCCGCCGGCGCGGGCACCGCGTGACGGGCAGGTGAACTGACCATGCAATTCCTCCAGCAAGTCGTCAACGGGCTCGCGCTCGGCGCCGTGTACGCGCTGTTCGCGGTCGGATTCGGCGTGGTGTTCTCCACCATGCGGATCCTGAACCTGGCGCAGGGCGTCTACGCGACCTGGGGCGCGCTCGCCGCGTACTGGGTCATCACGGAGGCGGGCCTGCCGTTCGCCGTCGCCGTCCTCGCGGGCGCGGCGGCGGGCGCGCTGACCGCGGTGGCGGTCGACCAGATCGCCTTCCAGCCGCTGCGCGAGCGCGGCGGCACGCAGCTCCTCGGCACCATCATCACCAGCGTCGCGCTGTGGATCTCGCTGCGGGAGGCGGCGAGCCTGGCCACCGGCGCCGCGCCGCTCGGGTTCCCGCCCGGGACGGTGCCGGACGGCCTCGTGCACATCGGTGGCGTCCGGATGCTGATGACCCAGATCCTCGCGATCGTGTGCGCGGTCGCGGTGACCGCGGCGATCCACCTCGTGCTGAGCCGGACCAGGCTCGGCGCCGCGATCCGGGCCGTCGGCCATGACCGCGGCGCCGCGATGCTCGGCGGGGTCGACCCGCGCGTCGCGATCCTCACCGCCGCCGCGCTGGCAGGAGCCGCCACCGGGCTGGCGGGCGTGTTCTTCGCCGCGGGCCAGACCTTCACGTTCAGCCTCGGCGACGGCCTGCTCCTGCACGGCTTCGCGGCGGTCGTCATCGGCGGCATGGGCGACGTCCGGGGCGCCGCGTTCGGCGGGTTCGTGATCGGCGTCATCCAGGTCCTGTCGGCGCAGTACATCTCCGCCTCGTTCCAGGACGCCATCACGTTCGGCCTGCTGCTCGCCGTCCTCGTCGCCCGCCCGCGCGGCCTGTTCCGCACCGTCGAGCTAGGGAGAGCATGATGATGGCGACGCAATTCGCCCTGCTGGTCAGCGCCCTGCAGTTCGCCCTCGTCGGCGCGATCCTCGCCCTGAGCACCTACGTGACGCTGTGGGCGGGCCTGCTCAGCTTCGCCACGGTCAGCTTCGCCGCCGCCGGCGCGTTCACGGCGACGCACCTGATGTCCACGGCCGGGCTCGGGCTGTGGCCCGCGCTGGCCGCCGGCGGCCTCGGCGGCGGCGTCCTGGCCGCGGCGGCGGGGCTGCTGCTGATCCGGCTGGCCGAGCACTGGCTGGCGCTCGCCACCGTCGCGCTCATCCTCGTCACCCGGGTGATCGTGGTGAACCTCGGCGACCTGACCGGCGGCTCGGAGGGCCAGATCGTCCCCGTCAAGGTGGAGCTCTGGGAGCTCCTGCTGGTGCTCGGGCTGGTGTGCCTGTTCCTCGCCCGGCTCGCCCGGTCCCGGTTCGGCACCGCGGCCGTCGCCACCCGCGAGGACCCCACGGCCGCCGCGACGATGGGGGTCCCGGTCCGCCGCATCCAGATCGGCGCCTTCCTGGTCAGCGGCGTCATCGGCGGCATCGGCGGCGTCCTCCAGGCCGCGCTGCTGCGCTACATCGACCCCGACACCTTCTACATCGACCTGGCCGTCACCGTCATCGCGTGCGTCGTCCTCGGCGGCGCGTACCACTGGTTCGGCTCCGTCATCGGCGCGGTCGTGTTCACCGGCCTGCCGGTGTACGTAAACCAGTTCATCGGCCAGGGGCAGTCCATCATCAACGGCGTGCTGCTGCTGGTCATCATGATCTGGGTGCCCGGCGGCCTGATCGACCCGCTGCGCTGGCGCCGGCTCCGGGAGCGGCGGGCCGCCGCCGCTCCGGCGCCCGAGGCGGCGCAGAAGGTCGCGGAGGTAGGGACATGAGCGGCGACGCGCTCGTCATCGACGGGCTGGCCAAGCGGTTCGGCGGGCTGAGCGTGCTGAGCTCGGTCGCGCTCACCGTCCCGCGCGGCGCGATCTTCGGGGTCGCCGGGCCGAACGGGGCCGGCAAGACGACCCTGCTCAACATCATCAGCGGGCTGCTGCCCGCCGACGGCGGCACGGTCACGCTGTTCGGCGAGCCCTGCCACCACCTGCGCGCCACCGCGCTGGCCCGGCTCGGCGTCGCCCGGACGTTCCAGAACATCCGGCTGCTGCGCGGCCTCACCGTCGCCGAGCAGGTCCTGGCAGGCGGGTACCGGCTGCGGAAGGTCGGCAGCGCCCGCGGCCTGGCCGCCACCCCCCGCGCCCGCGCCGAACTCCGCGACCTGCGGGAACGGGCCATGGAATGCCTGGACACGGTCGGGCTGCGCGACTCCGCCGGACGGCTCGCCGAGACGCTGTCCTACGGCGACCAGCGGCGCCTGGAGATCGCGCGGGCGCTGATGGCGCGGCCCCGGCTGCTGCTGCTCGACGAGCCGACCGCCGGGATGAACGCCGCCGACTGGTCCGGGATCGGCGACCTCGTGACCGGGCTCCGGCGGGACGGCACCTCGGTGGTCGTCGTCGAGCACAACATGCGCCTGATCCAGGAGATCTGCGACCAGGTCGCGGTGCTGGCCTCCGGCGAGGTCATCGCCTGCGACGAGCCGGCGCGATGCCTGCGCCGCCCCGAGGTGCGCAAAGCGTATTTCGGCAAGTGACTGCGTACTTCGGCAAGTGAGCCCGCACGGACAGAAGGGATCGCCCATGCTGACCATCGAGTCGCTGGAGGTGACCTACGGATCGATCCGCGCCGTGGCGTGCGTCGACATCACCCTGGGCAAGGGGCGGGTCGCCGCGCTGCTGGGCGCCAACGGCGCCGGCAAGTCCAGCACGATGAAGGCCGTCGGCGGTCTGCTCCGCCCGTCCGGCGGACGCGTCGTCTTCGACGGCGCGGACATCACCGGCATGCCCGCGCACCGTGTCGCCCGCCGGGGCCTCGCGCTGGTGCCGGAGGGCCGGATGGTCGTCGGCTGCCTGACCGTCGAGGAGAACCTCGACCTGTCGGCCTACGCGCGCGGCCGGCGGCGCAAGGCCCTGGCCGACGACGTCTACGACCTGTTCCCCCGGCTGGCCGAGCGCCGCGGGCAGACCGCCGCCCTGATGTCGGGCGGCGAGCAGCAGATGCTCGCGATCGGCCGCGCCCTGATGACCGCGCCGTCCCTCCTGCTGCTGGACGAGCCCTCGATGGGCCTGTCCCCGGCGCTGGTCGACACCGTCTTCGGGGCGATCTCGGAGATCCGGTCGGCGGGCATGACCATGCTGCTCGTCGAGCAGAACGCGGCGCTCGCCTTCCCGATGGCCGACCACGCCTGCCTGATCCAGCGCGGCGCTATCGTGGCCGAGGGCACCCCGGACGAACTGGAGCGGGACCCCGCCACCATCGCCCGCCACCTGGGCATCGACGAGGAGGCCGCGGCGGAGCCCGAGCAGGAGCCCGCGCAGGACGGCCGCGCGGAGAGGGGAGCGACCGCGTGAACCCGCACTGGCGAAGGCTGTACGGCGCCGGAGTTCCGGAGGAGATCGGCCCCGAGGCGGGCAGCGTCGTCGAGCTGTTCCGGCGCCGCGCGGCCGAACGCCCGGACGCGCCGCAGCTGCACTACTTCGGGACCACCCTCGACCGGGCCGGCACCGACCGGCTGAGCGACGCCCTCGCGGCCGGACTCGAACGCCGCGGCGTCGGTTCCGGTGACCGCGTCGCCGTCGCCTTGCAGAACACGCCCGTCTGCGTCCTGGCCGTCCTCGCCGTCTGGAAGCTCGGGGCGACGGTCGTGCCGGTGAACCCGATGTACAAGGAGCGGGAGCTGGCCCACCTGCTCTCCGACTCCGGCTCCCGCGTCCTGATCGCGCACCCCGCGGCCGCTCCGGCGGTCTCGGCGCTGCCGGACGCGAGCGTCCCCGGGCACGTCCTCTACACCCGCACCGGCGCGCTGGCGGCGGACGCCGCCGGCCCCTGGCCTGACGAGGACCGGCCCGACGACGTGCGCGCGATCCTCGACGAGGGCGGCGCGCCCCGGGCCGCCGTCACTCCCGGGCCGGACGAGCCCGCGCTGCTCAGCTACACCTCCGGGACCACGGGCCCGGCCAAGGGCGCGGTCAACACCCACGGCAACCTCGCCTACCAGGTCGCGGCCTGCCGCGCCTGGATCGGGCTGGACGAGACCGACTCCGTCCTCACGACCGCGCCGCTGTTCCACATCACCGGGCTCGTTATGCACCTGGCCCTCGGCCTCGGCGCCGGGCTGCCGCTGGTGCTGACCTGCCGCTTCGATCCGAGGACGGTGGCCGGGCTCACCAAGCGCTACCGGCCGACGTTCACGATCGGGTCCATCACCGCGTTCATCGCGCTCCTCGACGAGCCCGCGGTCCGCGAGCGCGATCTCGGCTCGCTGACCAAGGTGCTCAGCGGCGGCGCTCCGGTTCCGTCCGCGACCGTGCGCCGCTTCGCCGACGCCTTCGGCGTCTACATCCACAACGCCTACGGGCTCACCGAGACGACGTCGGCCGCCGTGGCGGTCCCCCTCGGCACGCCCGCACCGGTGGACGAGGCGTCCGGGACCCTCGCGATCGGCGTGCCGTTCCCCAGCGTCCGCGTCGAGATACGCGGCGAGAACGGCGAGCCGCTGCCCCCGGGCGAGGTCGGCGAGCTGGCGATCGCGGGCCCGCAGGTCGCCGCGGGCTACTGGCGCAACCCCGACCAGACGCGCGCGTCCTTCCCCGACGGCACGCTGCTCACGGGCGACGTCGGGTTCATGGACCGCGAGGGCTGGGTCTACCTCGTCGACCGCAAGAAGGACATGATCGTGGCGGCCGGCTACAAGATCTGGCCGCGCGAGGTGGAGGACGTCCTCTACGAGCACCCGGCGGTGCGCGAGGCGGCCGTGGTCGGCGTCCCCGACCCCTACCGCGGCGAGACCGTGCGCGCCCACGTCAGCCTCCGCCCCGGAGCCGCCGCCACCGGCGAGGAACTGCGGGAGCACTGCCGCGCCCGGCTCGCCGTCTACAAGGCCCCGGCGCAGATCCTGGTCGAGGACGAACTCCCCAAGAGCGTCACCGGCAAGATCCTCCGCCGCGAGCTACGCGAACCGGACCCGCACCCCTGACGCCGGTCCCGCGATGCGCGGGGGGCGCCGGCCCGGTCAGGACCGGGCCGGCTCTTCGGCTTCGTCAGGTGGCGAGTTCGGAGTCCAGTTTGGCGAGTTGCGCGTCGTAGATGCGCTGGAGGCCCTTGGGGGCGAAGAGCCGTTCGAAGAAGCCTCCGATGCCGCCCGCGCCGTCCCAGGTGGTCATGACCTCGACGCGTGCGCCCTCGGTGGCGGGGGAGACGGTCCAGGTGGTGACCATGGAGGAGTTGGTGTCGTTCTCCACCAGCCGGTCCGTGCCGCGGGTGCTCACGTCGACGAGGCAGTCGCGGACGCGCTTGCTGGTGGCCGCCAGTTTCCAGTGCACCACCGTGCCCTCGCCCCGGCCGCCCTCCCGGACCTCGTACTCGCTGAAGTGCTCGGTCAGCATGCGGGATCGCACGCCCGTGTAGTCGCCGAGTGCGTCGAGCACCCGTTCCGGGCTCGCCTTCAGCGTCTTCTCCGCGGTGGCCACGACTTGTCCCATGCCGGTCATCCTCCCACGGCGCCCGTGCGCATGTGTTCCGTCCGGAGCCGTTCGCAGAGTTCCTGACAATGGGAAAACTCCCGGGTTCGTCCCCCTACAATCGTCCGATCGGTACTCAGGCGGGAGGTCTGTCCGTGAGTGGTGAGCACCATCCGGAGTGGGTGATCGACCCCGAAGTGCCCAGCGTGGCCCGGATGTACGACTACTACCTCGGCGGCAAGGACAACTTCGCCGCGGACCGCGAGGCCGCCGACCAGGTGGTGTCGGCGATGCCGAACGTGCTGGAGTTCACCCGCGCCAACCGCAGGCTCCTGGCCCGGGCCGTGACGATGATGGCCGGGCGCGGGGTGCGGCAGTTCCTCGACATCGGCTCGGGGCTGCCGACGCGGGAGAACGTGCACGAGGTGGCCCAGCGCGCCGCCCCCGGCTCACGCGTCATCTACGTCGACAACGACCCGATCGTGCTCGTGCACGCGCGTGCGCTCCTGGCCGACAACCCGCTGACCACGGTCGTGCAGGCGGACCTGCGCGAGCCGGAGAGCATCGTCGACCATCCCGAGGTCCGGGGCCGGATCGACTTCGGGGAGCCCGTGGGGCTCCTGCTCCTGGCCATCCTGCACTTCGTGCCGGACGAGGACCGGCCCGCCGACATCGTGGCGAAGCTGCGCAAGCCGCTGGCCCCGGGCAGCTTCGTGGTCATCTCCCACGGCCACCGGGGCGAGGTCACCCAGGGCGTCGAGGACCAGGTGCGGTCCGCCTACGGCAGGACCGGGGCCGGCGACATCGTTCCGCGCGGGATCGACGAGGTCAGGACGTTCTTCGAGGGCACCGAGATGGTCGGCCCCGGCCTGGTCCAGGTCGCGGACTGGCGGATGGACGCCGAGCCGTTCAGGCCCGACATGTCCCGGCCCGGCTTCCTCGCCGGGGTGGGGGAAGTGGTGTGATGCTGCCGCTGGGGTTCCTTTTCAGCCGGACGTTCACCGAGGACCCGTACGCCGCCTACGACGAGCTGCGGGAGTCCGGGCCGGTCCACTCGATCGACTTTCCCGGCGGGGCCACCGCCTTCCTGGTGGTCGACCACGAGCACGGCCGCGCGGCGCTGAACGACCCCCGGCTCTCCAAGGACAGCGCGCACAGTTCCGTGCCGGTCGACGGCGAGCTGTTCTTCGGCGGGACGATGCTCGCCATGGACCCGCCCGACCACACCCGGATGCGCGCCCTGGTGGCCAAGGCGTTCACCGGCCGGCGGGTCGAGAAGCTGCGCCCCCGCGTCCGGGAGATCGCCGACGGGCTCCTGGACGGCGTCGCGGCCCGCGGCGGGGCCGATCTGATCGAGGAGTTCGCCGTCCCGCTGCCGGTCCAGGTCATCTGCGAGCTGCTGGGCGTGCCGGCGTCCGACCAGGCCAGGTTCCGGGAGTGGACGGCCGTGCTGACCGTCCCCGCGCTGACCGCCGAGGCCCGGGAGCGCCGCCGCGAGGCCGCCCGCGCGTTCAACGGCTACCTGGTCGAGGTGATCGCCGAACGCCGCGACCATCCCGGGGACGACCTGATCAGCGGCCTGATCACCGCCCGCGACGGAGACGCCGCCCTCACCGAGGCGGAGATGCTGGGAAGCATCGCGCTGCTGCTCATCGCCGGGCACGAGACCACGGTCAACCTGATCGGCAACGGCGTGCTCGCCCTTCTCCAGGCGCCCGGCCAGCTCGCACTCCTCCGGGAACGGCCCGAACTGCTGCCGTCCGCGGTCGAGGAACTGCTGCGCTACGACGGTCCGGTGGAACGCGCGAGCCAGCGCATCGCGCTGGAGGACATGGAGATCGCCGGGACCCCGATCCCGAAGGGCGCCTGGGTGCACGTCTCGCTGGGCGCGGCCAACCGCGACCCCGCGGTGTTCGAGGCCCCGGACCGGCTGGACGTGACTCGCGCCCCCAAGCGGCACGTCGCCTTCGGTCACGGCCCGCACTTCTGCCTCGGCGCCCCGCTGGCCCGGCTGGAAGGCCAGATCGCCATCGGCGCCCTGCTGGACCGCTTCCCCGGCCTCGCCCTCGCCGTGCCGCCCTCCGACCTGCGCCATCACCGGACCGGTTCGATCGTCCGCGGTCTGGTGTCCCTGCCCGTGCGGGTGTGATCGGGCGGCCCGCGGTTCAGGCGAAGCGCCGGACGCGGACCGTGCCGTCGCCGGTGGCGCTGGCCAGGGAGCGGCCGTCCGGGGAGAACGCCAGCGTGCCCACGTCGTCGGTCTCGTCGGTCAGGGTGGCGATGAGCGCGCCGGTCCGGGTGTTCCACAGCCGGATGGTGTGGTCGTCGAAGTCGCCGCCGCTGGCCAGCATTCCGCCGTCCGGGCTGAAGGCGAGCGCGTCGATGTAGTCGGTGTGCCCTCGCATGGTCCGGAGCGTACGCCCGCTCCGGGCGTCCCAGAGGCGGACGTCCCTCACGATGGTCCCGGCGAGGACCGTGCCGTCGGGGCTGAACGCCAGTGCCCCGGGCGTGCCTTCGCGCAGTTCGGTGACGGTGCGGCCGGTCGCGACGTCCCAGACCCAGATGGGGCCCTCGTCGGCCGACTCACCGCCCGCGAGGAGCCTCCCGTCGGGGCTGAAGGCGAGGGTGTGGCCGTCGCCGAAGCTCGGGCCGTTCCTGCGGCCCGTCCGTACGTCCCAGAGGCCGACGCTGTCGCCGTGGTGGACCGCGAGCCTGGAGCCGTCGGCGTTCAGCGCCACCCAGGTCGGGCGGTCGGGAACGTCGATGCGGCGGATCGTCCGGCCGGTGGCCGGGTCCCCGATCGCGACGTGGGTGTCCTGGCAGGCCGCCAGGACCCGTCCGTCGGCGCTGAACGTCCGGACGCCGGATTCGGCGAGGACCTCCGGCATGTCGGTGATCCGGTGCTCGCCGGTGGACGGCTTCCAGTGCCAGACGGCCTCGGTCCCGGCGGCCATCAGGACCGCGCCGCCGTCGATGAACGTGAGCGAGTCCAGGGAGAGCGGCTTGCCGACGAGGACCTTCGAGTCGATGGGAGCGGCGGTCGGCCTGAACGCCGGCGCGGAGGGCTCGTCCGGGCGGGAGAGCAGCCACGCGGTGGGGCCGCCGATCGCCGCGGCGGCGGTGGCGGCGGCCGCCCCGGCGATCAGGGCCCGGCGCGGGACCCGGCGCGGGGCCGGCGAGGCGGCGAGGCGGCGGCCGATCCCGGTGATGCCGGGACGCTGCTCCGGGTCCTTGGCCAGGCATGCGGCGACGAGGTCGCGCAGGTCCCCCTCCATGCCGTCGAGCCGGGGCGGTTCGGCGACGATCCGCCGGACGATCGCGGGCACGCTGTCGGCCTGGAACGGCGCCCGGCCGGTCGCGGCGAAGGCGAGGACGCAGCCGAGCGCGAAGACGTCGGCGGCGGGGCCGGCGCGGTCGGCGCGGATCTGCTCGGGCGCCATGTAGGCGTAGGTACCGACGACGGAGCCCGTGGCGGTGAGCGTGGTGGCGTCGGCGGCGCGGGCGATGCCGAAGTCGATGATGCGGGGGCCGTCCGGCGACATGATGACGTTGCCGGGCTTCAGGTCGCGGTGGACGAGCCCGCAGGCGTGGATCGCGGCCAGGCCCTCGGCGAGCGCCGCGCCCAGCCTCCGCACCGCCTCGGGGGTGAGGGGACCGTCGCGGTCGACCTGGTCCCGGAGGGACGGGCCGGGGACGTAGGCGGTCGCCATCCAGGGTTCGGCCGCGTCGGGGTCGGCGTCCACGACCTGGGCGGTGTAGAAGCCGCCGACCCTGCGCGCCGCCTCGACCTCGCGGGCGAAGCGGGCCCGGAAATGGGCGTCGGCGGCGTGCTCGGCGCGGATCAGCTTGACCGCCACCTGCCGTCCGCCCGGTGAGGCGCCGAGGAACACCTGGCCCATCCCGCCCTCGCCCAGCCGCCTTTCCAGCCGGTACGGGCCGACGCTGGGGGGATCCTGCGGTCGCAATGCCTGCATCTACCGGACCTTCCATATCCGCACTGCGTGATCGTCCTGGCCGCCGGCGGCCGCGGCCGTCCTGCCGTCCGGGGACAGCGCCAGCGTGTCGAGCAGTTGGGTGTGCCCCGTCAGGACCGCGGTGGTCCGGCGGGACGCGACGTCCCAGAGATGGACGTTCCGGTCGACGCCGCAGCTCGCGAGGGTGGTGCCGTCCTTGCTGCCCGTCAGCCCCCGGACCTCGTCGAGATGGCCGGTGAAGGAGGCCGTGATCCGGCGGGCGGCGACGTCCCAGAGCGCGATCTCGGCGCTCTCGCCGCAGACGGCGATGGAGGCGCCGCCGCGGAGGAAGGCCAGCGACCGGGTGTCCTCGCCCGGCCCCCGCAGCAGCGCGGTCCTCCGGCGGGTCGCCACGTCCCAGACCAGCACGGCGCCCTGGCCGCCCCCTTCGCCGTACCCGGTCTGCGCGGCGGCCAGGGTTCTGCCGTCCGGACTGAACTCCACTTTCAGGACGGTGTTGGGGGCGGGGTCGCCCTGCGGGTTCCGGGTGAGGGGGCCGGTGTCGAAGACGGTGGCGCGCCCGGTCCGGAGGTCCCACAGGCGCACGTCCGGGTTCCCGGTGGCGAGCGTACGGCCGTCCGGGCTGAACGCGACCGTCCAGACCGCGAACCGCTCGGTGCGGAACGTCGCGGTCCTGCGGCCCGACGAGACGTCCCAGAGCGCGGCGAAGGAGTCGTCGTGCGCGGTGGCCAGGAGTCTCCCGTCCGGGCTGAACGCCACGCCGCGCACGTTCGCGGTGTCCAGGGTCCGCAGCGTGCGGGCCGTGGCGACGTCCCAGATGCGCGGTGCGTCGCTGCCCCCGGTGGCCAGGAGCCTGCCGCCGGGACCGAACGCGACCGCCTCGACCACGCCGGTGTGGCCGGTGAGCGTGATGCCGGGTCCGAGCTGCGCGGCTTGGGCGGGGGCCGGCGCGTCCCCGCCGCGCCGGGCGGCCGCGAGTGCTCCGGCGCCGCCGGCACCCGCGACCGCGACGGCGACCGCGCCGAGCATCACGGCACGGCGCGGTATGCGGCGCCTGTTCGTGACGTCCGGCGCGTCCCCCGCC
>NZ_SMKH01000187.1 GCF_004348515.1 Actinomadura sp. KC345
GCTCAGGGAGGGCGGGGTCGGTGATGACGGCGGGTTTCTTGCCGTGCTTGGGGCCGAGCCAGCCGCGGCGGCTGGGCAGGGTCAGGGCGCTGATGACGCCGCCGACGAGGACGAGCGCGGCGCCGAGGATGAGGCCGGAGGAGGTGCCGTCGCGGAACGTCTCCAGCTCCGCACCGCTCGCGCCCTCGTCCGGGATCGTGTGGACGAGGAGGCCGACGATGGCGATGCCGAACGCGCCGGACGCCTCCCGGATCACGTTGATGACGCCGCTGGCCACCCCGGCCCGCCGCTCCGGGACCGCCTTGAGCACGTACATCACCAGCGGCATGCCCAGGGCCGCTCCGACGCCGACGAGCATGACGCCGGGCATCAGCTCGGCGTAGCCGTCGCCGGTCTGCAGCGTCGAGAACAGGAACATCCCGAGGCCCATCAGGGCCATCCCCGCGCCGATGGCGGGACGTGGGCCGATCCTGCCGGCGAGGAGAAAGGCCACCGGGGTCAGGACCATGATCGCGATGGCCGGAGGGAGCATGACCAGACCGGCCTCGGGCGGCGAGAAGCCGAGGAAGCGCTGCAGGAACGGCTGCGAGTAGAACATCATGCCGTTGAAGCCGATGCCGTAGAGCATCTGCGACATCAGCCCGCCGGTGAAGACCCGGTTGCGGAAGAACCGCAGGTCGATCATGGGGTCGGGGGCCCAGTTCTCCACCAGGATGAAGCAGACCAGGGCGATCACGCCGAGAACGAAGACGCTGAGCACCGACGGATCGGTCCAGCCGTGCTTGTTGCCGGACTCCAGCCCGTAGATGAACGCGAACAGCATCGTCGCGGAGATCAGCACGCCGGGCAGGTCGATGCGGGCGTGCTTGTTCTCGCCCTTCGAGGTGAGGACGAACAGGCCGAGGACGGTCACCAGGATGCCGGGCAGGATGTTGATCAGGAAGATCCAGCCCCAGTGCCAGTGCTGGACGATGATCCCGCCGATGGCGGGACCGAGCGCGGTCGCGCTGGACGCGGCCCCGATGAAGATGATGTTCCCGATGGAGCGCTGCTTGTCGCTGCGTCCGACGGTGACCATCACCTGCGTGGCGGGCAGCACGAGCGCCGCGCCGGCGCCCTGCACGATGCGGGCGAGGATGAGGACCTCGGAGCTCTGCGCGAGCCCGCAGACGGCCGAGGCTGCGGTGAAGACGACCATGCCCGTGGTGAACGTGAGGCGGCAGCCGAAGACGTCGGTGAGCCGCCCGCCCGTGATCATCAGGCAGGAGAACATCAGGATGTACCCGGTGGCGACCCAGTCCTTGGCCGAGGACGACATGTCGAGGTCGGCCATGATCGTGGGCAGCGCCGTGAAGACCACCGTGTTGTCCATGGTGGTCATGAATGCGCTGACGGCCACGACCGCCAGCGCCCATCGGTATCGGCCCCGGGTCACTGTGAGTACGGCGCCAGGTCCCTGCCGTCAGGAATCCGCCGCTTCCCCCTAAAAGCGCTCGTCGCTATTGTTACTATTGGTTCGCATCTCGTTACTCAGCCCTAACTGTGGGACAGGTGCCCCAACTATCCCATCAGGCCACAATGGTTACTCCCGAGTCTTGTCATCACCGTGACAAGTAGCGGGTGAGAAAAGTGGTCTGGATGCGCATCGTGGGTTGGTCATCGTAGGTCAAAGTGGGTCCCTCCGCTCGCCGAACGATCCCGGTTTTGGGGGGAACCCACCGCATGCAGAGCAACGATCGTTCCGGAGCCGCGCGGGAGAACGCGCAGGACGAGACTCGGATCAGCGAGGATTCGATCCGCCGGCACCTGATCGAAGAGATCGCGCGCCGCTCCAGGACCACCGCCTCCGAGATCGATCCCGACCGGCCGCTCGAGGAGTTCGGGCTGGCCTCCCGGGACGCGGTCGCGATCGCCGGCGAGCTCGAGCAGATGCTGGGACGGGCGCTGCCCGCCACCCTCGTCTGGGAACATCCGACGATCAACAAGCTCTCCGTCGCGCTGGCGGGCGGTGCGGCGGCCACGGCGCAGCCGGAACCGCGGCCGACGGTCCGGGAGGCCGCGAGCGACGAGCCGGTCGCCGTCGTCGGCATCGGCTGCCGCTTCCCCGGCGGTGACCGCGACCTCACCGGTCCCGAGGACTACTGGCGGTTCCTCACCGGCCGGGGCGACGCGGTCCGCGAGGTGCCCGACGGCCGCTGGGACCCGTTCGACGACGGTTCCCCCGAGGTCGGCGACCTGCTCGCCAGGACGACCCGTCTCGGCGGCTTCCTCGACGACGTCGCCGAGTTCGACGCGCGGTTCTTCGGCATCACGCCCCGCGAGGCGGCGGTGATGGACCCGCAGCAGCGCCTCGTCCTGGAGGTCGCCTGGGAGGCGTTCGAGCACGCGGGCATCGGCCCGGCATCGCTGCGCGGCAGCCGCACCGGCGTGTTCGTCGGCGTCTCGGCGCCGGAGTACGCGGCGTTCACCGCGTCCGACCTGGCGTCCCTCGAACCGTTCACGGCGACCGGCGCGGCGCTCAGCATCATCGCGAACCGGCTGTCGTACCTGCTTGACCTGCGCGGCCCCAGCATGATCGTCGACACCGCCTGCTCGTCGTCGCTGGTGTCGACCCACCTCGCCGTCCAGGCGCTCCGCAGCGGCGAGGCGGACGTGGCGCTCGCCGGCGGCGTGAACGTCCTGCTGTCGCCGACCGTCACGATGACGTTCGACCTCGCGGGCGGCACGGCCTCGGACGGGCACTGCAAGGCGTTCGACGCGTCCGCCGACGGCATGGTCCGCGCGGAGGGCTGCGGCGCCGTCGTCATGAAGCGGCTGTCGGACGCGGTGCGGGACGGCGACCGGGTCCTCGCCGTCGTCAAGGGGTCCGGCGTCAACTCCGACGGGCGGTCCAACGGCCTCGTCGCCCCCAACTCCGACGCGCAGCGCGCCCTGCTCCGCGACGTCTACGCAGGCGCGGGCATCGACACGCGAGAGGTCGACTACGTCGAAGCCCACGGGACGGGCACGTTCCTGGGCGACCCGATCGAGGCCAAGGCGGTCGGCGAGATCCTCGGTGCCGGACGCGAACCCGATGTGCCGCTCCTGCTCGGCTCGGCGAAGTCCAACCTCGGGCACATGGAATCGGCCGCGGGCATAGCCGGGCTCATCAAAACCGTCCTCGCGCTCCATCACAGGGTCATCCCGCCTAGCGCGCACTACAAGGAACCCAACCCGCACATCCCGTTCGACGAACTGCGCCTCGCGGTCGTCGCGGAAGAGACGCCGTGGCCTGATCGGGGACATCCCGCCCGTGCGGGCGTGTCCGGGTTCGGCTTCGGTGGGACGAACGCACACGTCCTCCTGGAAGAGGCCCCCGCGCAGGAGGCCAACGTCCATCCGGCCGTCGTCCGTACGTTCCCGCTGTCCGACACCAGCGACGACCGTATCCGCGACCATGCCGCCGCCCTCGCGGTGTGGCTCCCGGACCAGGACGTGAAGCTCCCCGACCTCGCGCGCACCCTGCACCGGCGCCACGGCCGCGGCCGGGCCCGCGCCGCCGTCGCCGCCAGGGACCGCGCCGGCCTCGTCGACGGGCTGGCCGCCCTCGCCGAAGGCCGCCCCCACCCCGGCGTGGTGACCGGTACCGCGCTCGGTGCGCCCGGCCGCCCCGTGTGGGTGTTCTCCGGATACGGCGCGCAACGCGCGGGCATGGCGCAGCGGCTCCTGGAGGAGGAACCCGCGTTCGCCGAGGCCATCGACGACCTGGACGGCCTGTTCGCCGAGGAGGGCGGCCCCGGCCTGTGGGCGCTCCTTGAGGCGGGCGAGAAGCCGGACGGCCCGGTCGTCGCGATGCCGGTGCTCTTCGCCGTCCAGATCGGCCTGGCCCGGATGTGGGCGTCGTACGGCGTCACCCCCGGCGCGGTGATCGGCCACTCGATGGGCGAGGTCGCGGCCGCGGTCGTCGCCGGCGCGATCACCCTGGAGGACGGCGTCCGCGTCATCTGCCGCCGCTCCCGCCTGCTGACCCGGCTCGTCGGAGGCGGCGCGATGGCCGTGCTCGGCGCGTCCGCCGGAGAGGTCGCGCGCCTGAGCGAGGGCCTGCCCGAGGTGTACGCGGCCGTGCACTCCTCGCCGAAGCAGACCGTCGTCACCGGCGACGCCGACCAGGTCGCCGAGATCGTCGGACGCGCCGAGGCCGAGGGGCGCCTGGCCCGGATGGTCCAGGCCGAGGGCGCCGGGCACTCTCCGCAGGTCGACCCGCTCCTCCCCGAGCTGCGCGAACTCCTGGCCGAGGTCGGCGCCGAACGCGGCACCCCCCTGGCCGAAGGCATCAAGCTCTACACGACCGCTCTCGACGACCCCCGCGCCCTCCTCGCCGCGGAGGGCGATGGGGCAGCCGGGCTCGGGGTCTCCCACTGGGCGGCGAACCTGCGGAACGCGGTCCGGCTCACGGACGCGGTCGCGGCGGCGGCCGAGGACGGGTTCAGGACGTTCGTCGAGGTCAACGCGCATCCCATCCTCGCGCACGCCGTCGGGGAGACCCTGGAGGGGACGGGCGCGCTCGTCACCCACACGCTCAAGCGGGCACCGAAGGGCCGGGAAACCGACGACACCCTGACCTTCCACGCGCAGCTCGCGACCCTGGCCGCGCACGGGCACGCGGT
This sequence comes from Actinomadura sp. KC345, assembly GCF_004348515.1. GTDB lineage: Bacteria > Actinomycetota > Actinomycetes > Streptosporangiales > Streptosporangiaceae > Spirillospora. Next base: position 4,647 of record NZ_SMKH01000187.1, read on the forward strand.
CACCGCGCCCGCCGACGGCCGGATCGTCGACGTCCCGCAGTCTCCGTGGCGACACGAGCGCCACTGGGTCGACCTTTCGGCACGCGCCTCCAGAGGACGGGACGAACACCCCCTCCTCGGTGCACACGTGGAGATGCCCGGCGAAGAGCGGCACGCCTGGCGCGCGGACCTGGGACTCGGCGCCCAGCCGTGGCTCACCGGGACGACCGTCCACGGCCTGCACACGCTGCCGGTCGCGGCGTTCGCGGAGATGGCGCTCGCCGCCGGGGCGACCGCGCTCGGCACCGAGGACGTCCGCGTCAACAGCCTGTGGATCGAACGTCCGCTCGCGCTCGCCGACCACACGACCGTGACGACGACGTTCGCCGAGACGGAGCAGCGCGTCGAGGTGCACGTCCTCACGCCCGCGGGCACCTGGGCGCGCCTGGCCAGCGCCGACGTGGGCGAAGACCACCGCGTCCCTGCCGCACCCGGACACGGTGGAGCCGCCGAGGTTCCGGGTGCCGCTCAGGAGGTCGCGGGTGCTGAGCGGGGCAGCCGCCATTACCGGCTGCATCCCGAGGTGTTCGGTCGTTGCCTGGACGTCCTGTCGGACGAGGCGGCGGCGGTCGCCGGAGGGACGTGGCTGGCCGAGACCATCGGCAGCCTGCGCGTCTACGGGCCGGCGCATCGTGGCGGCCACGTCCGGGCGACCGTCACCCAGGACGACGCAGGGATGACGGGTTCGGTTCAGCTTCTCGCGGCGGACGGGCAGGTGCTCGCCGAGGCCACGGGGATCGTCCTACGCAGCGTTGAGCGCCACGACGTCCCCGTCCCCGTCGCCGACAAGCTCGTCGAACTCGTCTGGGACGAGGCCCCGCTCCCCGAAGCGGACGTGGACGCGGACGGAAACGGCACCTGGTTGGTGCTGGCCGATGAAGAGGACGTGCTCGCCGGTGCGGTCGTCGCCGAACTGGAAAGGCGCGGGCGCCGGGTCGTCCGGCATCTGCTGGTGGACCGTCCGCCCGACGACCACCCGGCGATGGACGAGCCGGTGGACGGCGTCGTCCTCGTCCCGTCAGCGGATCTCGTGGACGAGGATCTGGTCCTGGCCGTCGCCGGTGTGAGCCGCTCCCTCCCGGACGGCCCCCGCATGTACGTCGCGACGCACAGAGCGGTCCCCGTGAGGGCCGGAGAGCGGGGCGAGCCCGGCCACGGCTTCGTCAGCGCGCTCACCAGGGTCCTGGCGTTCGAACGCGGCGTCCAGAAGGCCACGCATGTGGACGTCGACCGTCCCGCCGACCTGGTCGCGGAGCTGCTGAGCGACGACGAGGCGCGCGAGGCCGCCTGGCGCGGCGGCAGGCGTCACGTGGCGCGGCTGGCCCAGGCCGCCCTTCCGGAACCGGACGCGAAGCCGAAGCGGATCGTCAGGCGCGGCGGCGCCTACGTGATCACCGGCGGCTACGGCGGGATCGGCCTGGTCACCGCGCGGCTGCTGGCCGAACGCGGCGCGGGACGCATCGTCCTGTCCGGGCGGAGCGGCCCCGACGCCGACGCCGAGAAGGTGATCGCCCGCCTCCGCGAAGAGGGCGTGGACGTCGGCGTCGTCCTCGGCGACATCGCCGAGCCCGGCACGGCCGAACGCCTCATCAGGGTCGCGCAGGAGGGCGGCGCCACGCTGCGCGGTGTGGTGCACGGCGCGGGCGCCATCGACGACCGGCTGATCGCCGACCTCGGCGCCGACGATCTCCACAGGGTGTGGACGGCGAAGGTCGAGGGCGCGCGGCGGCTCAGCGACGCCACCTGGGATCTCGGCCTCGACTGGTTCGTCACGCACTCGTCGGCCGCGGCGCTGCTCGGCTCGCCCGGCCAGGCCGCCTACGCCGCCGCGAACGCCGCGATCGACGCGCTGATGGCCGACCGGCGGTCGGCCGGACGCCCCGGCACCACGATCAACTGGGGCACCTGGTCACAGGTCGGCGGCGCCGCCGACACGTCGGTCGCCGTCATCGACCCGATCAGTCCCGCGGAGGGCGCCGAAGCGCTGGAGACGCTGCTCGCCCGCGGTATGCCGGCGACGGGCGTGCTGCGCTTCGACCCCGTCACCGCGGTCGGGCTGTTCCCCGAGATCCGCACCATGCCGTACTTCGCCGCGCTCACCGCGGCAGCGGATGACGCCGGGGCCGCCGACGCGGGCGACTGGCCCGGCGTCGAGGCGCTCAAGGACGTCGACCCCGCGACCGCCCGCACGATGATCGCGACGCAGGTCAGGCGCCGGATCGCGGCCGTCCTCGGCTTCGACCCGCAGCGCCTCGACCCGGCCGTCCCGCTCACCGACCTCGGCCTCGACTCCCTCGTCGCGGTGCGGATCAAGAGCGGCGTCGAGCACGATCTCGGGCTGACCGTCCCCGCGTCGGTGCTGCTCCAGGGCGCGAGCGTCAACGTCTTCGAGGAGTGGGCCGCCGGCGAGCTGGGCCTCGCGGACGCCCCCGCCCCGGAGGCGGCCGCGGCCTCCGGCACCGAAGCGGTCTCCAACGCCGAAGCCGGATACGTCATGGCGCGCGACGCCGCCGAGCGCCTCGCCGTCCGCATCTTCGAGGACGTCCTGGGCCTCGACCGCGTCGGCGTCACGGCCGACTTCTTCGCCGAACTCGGCGGGCAGGACCATCAGGCCGACCAGGTCGTGGCACGGGTCACGGCCGAACTGGGCGCTGAGGTGACCCGCGGCGAACTGTTCGAGGTGCCCACGGCCGAGAACGTCGCCGAGTTCATCCGGGCCGCCGACGAGGAGGCCGCGCGGCAGACCGTCCGGCCGCTGACACCAAGCCGTTCCGGGGGGCGTGGGGGGTCGTCCCCCCACATGGAAACAAGCCGTTCCGGGGGGCGCCGCCCGATCTTCATCGCGCACCCCGCCGGCGGCACCACCGCCTGCTACCGCCAGCTCATCGACCTGCTCGGCGACGACCAGCCCGTCTACGGTCTGGAAAGGTTCGAGGACGCGCCGTCCGTCGAGGAGCGCGCCGCCCGCTACGTCCGGCACCTCCTGGAGGCGCAGCCCGAGGGCGCGTTCCGGCTCGGCGGCTGGTCGTTCGGCGGCGTCCTCGCCTACGAGACCGCGCGGCAGCTCACCGCAGCCGGACGCGAGGTCGAGTTCGTCGCGCTGTTCGACGCGGGCCTCCCGCTCGCCGTGGACGACGAGTCCGACACGCTCGCCCGCCGGTTCTCCGCGTTCGCCGACTACATCAACGAGACGTACGGCCTGGACGTCACCCTCACCCACGAGGAGCTGTCCGGACTGGACGAGGAAGCGCAGTTCGCGCTGGTCATGGAGCGCGCGGCCCCGCTCGTGGACCACATCCCGCCGGCGGCCCTCACGCACCAGCTCACCTCCCACCAGGACACCCGATCCCTGGAGGCGTACCAGCCCGAGCCGTACGAGGGCCGGGTCATCCTCTACTACGCGCCCGAGGAAACCCCCTGGGCCGTCCGGGATGCCCGCTACGTGCTCGACGGGACCAACGGTTTCGGCGAGCTCTGCTCCGACCTGGAGATCGTCACGATCCCCGGAGTGCACCACCTCAACCTGCTGGACCCGCCCGGTGTGGGCGTTCTCGCCGCGCACCTGGAGGGCCTGCTGGCCGGACGGCCGGAGCACGCCGCAGCCGTCCCGGTCCCGACCGCCACGTCGACCCCGGCCCGCTGAGGGCCGCCCCCGAACCCCGTCGTTCCACGGAGGACACCCCCATGGCCCAGTCCCACGATCTGCTCGACGCCGTCCGGTCCGGCGCAAGCGGCCCCGAGCTGCAGGAGATCGACCTGCCGACCCGTTTCCGCGCCGCGTTCACCCGCAAGGACGAGGTCGGGATCTTCGAGGGGCAGACCGACAAGGACGTGCGCCGCTCCCTGCACGTCGGCGAGGTCGAGATGCCGGAACTCGCCCCTGACGAGGTCGTCGTAGCGGTGATGTCCGCCGCGATCAACTTCAACACCGTCTGGTCGGCGATCTTCGAGCCCGTCCCCACGTTCGCGTTCCTGGAGAAGTTCGGCCGCCAGGGCTGGTACGGCGCCCGGCACGACCTGCCGTACCACATCCTCGGCTCCGACGGCTCGGGCGTCGTCGTCCGCACCGGCGCCGGCGTGAAGAGCTGGAAGGTGGGCGACAAGGTCGTCCTGTCCCCGTCCTACGTGGACGAGGAGGACCACGGCTCCTACGACGACGGCATGATGAGCGAGACCCAGCTCGCCTGGGGTTTCGAGACGAACTTCGGCTCACTCGGCGAGTACTGCATCGTCAAGGCGAACCAGCTCATCCCCAAGCCCGCCCACCTCACGTGGGAGGAGGCCGGCTCCAACACCCTGTGCGCCGGCACCGCCTACCGCATGCTCGTCGGGCAGCACGGCGCCCGCATCAAGCAGGGCGACGTCGTCCTGATCTGGGGCGCCACCGGCGGCCTCGGCTCGTTCGCGACGCAGCTCGTCAAGAACGGCGGCGGCATCCCGGTCGGCGTCGTCTCCTCCGACGAGAAGGCCGACATCGTCCGCTCCCAGGGCTGCGAGCACGTCATCAACCGGAACGAGCTGAACCTCGGCGAGCAGGGCCTCCGCCACCCCAAGGCCGGACGCGTGCTGGGCGAGGCGATCCGCGCGCTCGTCGGCGAGGATCCGGGCATCGTCTTCGAGTACCTCGGCCGTGAGACGTTCGGCGCCTCCGTCTACGTCACCAAGCGCGGCGGCAAGGTCGTCACCTGCGGCTCGTCCACGGGCTACAAGCACGAGTACGACAACCGCTTCCTCTGGATGCGCCTCAAGAGCATCATCGGCTCGCACGGCTTCAACTACCACGAGGCCGTCGAGGTCAACCGCCTCATCAGCCTCGGCATGATCCACCCGACGCTCTCGAAGGTCTTCCCGCTGGACCAGGCGGGCGACGCGACCCGCGCCGTCCAGACCAACCAGCACATCGGCAAGGTCGCCGTCCTCTGCGGCGCCACCGGCGAAGGCCAGGGCGTGGACGACCCGTCCCTCCGTGAGCGCATCGGCGAGGACCGCCTGAACCTGTACCGCCGCTGAACGACGAAACCGCCCGCCCCTCCACGGTCGTGGACGGGCGGGCGGTCTCGTTGCCGTGCTGTCAGGCGGTGACCAGCTTGGCGTAGACGATGATGTTGTCCTTGTAGTGGCCCGACGCGCGGTCGAACGCACCTCCGCAGGTGATGAGCCGCAGGGCCGCGTGGTCCAGCGAGGCGCCGAACACCTGCTTGTGCGGGAGGGCGTTCTTGTCCACGCGCTGCTGCTTCTCAACGGCGAACGTGGCGGTCGTGCCGTCCTTGCGCGCCACTTGGATCTGGTCGCCCGCGACGAGTTCCTTCAGCCTGAAGAAGACGGCGTTCTTACCGTTGGCGTCCACGTGGCCGAGGAGGACCGACGGCCCGATCTCGCCCGGCGTCGGTCCCTCGTTGTACCAGCCGACAAGGTTCGGCCGGCTCAGTGGCGGCTCCTCGACGGCCCCGTTGGGGAGCAGCCGACTCTCGTTGATGGGCGCCGACACACCGATCTTCGGGATGGTGATCTTCGTGGGCAGTGAGTGGGTCAGCGGCGCGGACGCCGCCGCCGGGGTGGCGCTGGCGGCGGCGGTCGCCCCGGGGCTCCCCTCGGAGGAGGCGGGGCTCTCTTCGCCACCGCAACCACTCAACAGCAGTCCGGTGAGCAGCGCACCGGCCGCTACGCCCATGGCGCGGCGGCCGGTGGCCGTTGCTGAGAATTCAGGCAACTTACGAACGCTCCTGAGCCGTCCGGCGCCGCAGCGCCACCGCGCCCAGGCCGAGGAACGCGATCGCGCCCCAGGCGGCGGCCGCCATCGGCGAGCCGCCGTTGGTCAGCGAGCTGCCGTCACCGGTGTTGACCGGCTGGGTGGGGATCTCCGGCGTCTTCGGCGTCATGTTGTTGTTGCCGCCGCCGTTGCCGTTGCCGTTCCCGTCGTCCTTCGCCGGGCTGGTGCTGTACTTGACCGAGCCGAAGCCCTTGCAGACCACCGTGACGTTGGTCGGGTCGGGCAGGTTGCTCTTGAACGTTCCGCTGGCGCCCCAGGTGTTCTCACCGGTCTTCTTCACCGGGAGCGGGTTCTGGGTGTAGCCGTTGCCGGTGATGGTGACCTCGCTCGGGCAGGTCACCGCGAAGGTGGTCTTCCCGCCCGGGACGACCTTGGTGCTGGACAGCTTCACCTTGTCGTACCCGAACTTGAAGCCCGGCTGCGGGTCGGGGTCCTCGGACGACGCGGCGACCTTGAGCGGCAGCTGCATCGTCAGCTTCTGCTGGTTCTCGTCGTGGCAGGTGACCGTGTAGGGGTAGGTCTGGCCCGCCTTCAGCTGCCTGCTGTCGAAGGTCTTGACCGGGCCGCTCGTCCACAGGTCGCCCTGGCGGGTGAAGTTCACCACCTGGGCGAAGACCATGGTGCCGCCGTGCTTCAGCACGGGCTCGCTCTCGGCGTTGCAGCCGGACACCTTGACGGTGATGGCCGAGCCCGCCGTGAACGGGTTCGGGGACGCCACGGCCTTGCCCTCCGCGAGTGCAGGGCCCGCCATCCCAAGCACCAGTGCTCCCGCGGCGACTCCTGCCGCGGCCAGCCGGGTTGAGCGCATTGCGTTTCTCCTCTGATCGGGGATCTCTCCACGTCTCTCCGGCGAGAATCACACTCAGCGATGGCGGGGGATGCCGCGCCTAGGCGGCAAACATGGCAGGTGTGCTCGACTACAAGGGGTCGGGGAGACGGTGGGGGATGATGAGGCAGCAGTGTAGTGATAACTGCTTCCGGCGCAACCCTAAGAGAAGGAAAACAGCAGGTGAATGACCGATCTTGGTCATGCGGCGGATTGTGCAAACCCCCTCAATGACCGAACGCATCTCCTCATTCTAGGACGTTGAGTAACGCTCTGACCAGCGGAAACGCCTCCGGCTGGACGCTGGGGCGAGATCGTCCCGCCCCTGGTCAGGGCACCTGCGACGCCCCAGCGCAAGACTTCAGAAGGTGGAAAAGGACACATCGACCGCCCTCCTGGGCCGGTCGCAGATGGTCTCCACGGTGAGTGAAGTCGATCACACTGGGTCAATCCGCGGAACCGGAATCGGTAACGGTGCGTCATCGTCCGCTGGGTGAGAGAACGTTTCGCGCCCATGTCGCTTACCGTAACCGTGCACTCTCAGTGAATGTCCTCTCGATACGCTCGAATGGCCGAGCGAACATCGCAAGGATTCAACCGAGACGATCAACGCGCCGTTGTGAAATTTCCCCGGAAGCCATGAGCGCCGCCCCGCCAAGGGCGCAGAAGGGTCGGCGAAGGCGGCGCGGACGGTGCACCCGGGGCAACGCCCAGCGGCCGCACCGCCTTCCTCCCTCGGGCCGCACTGACCGCCTCAAGGCCAGCGCCCACGATCTGCCGACCCGTTGCTGCCCCGACCATGGGCCTCGCCCGTCCTCGCGAGCGGGCGGTACTCGCGGTGCTCGGCGCGCCGGTTCATGCGGACGGACCCGAGTCCAGAGCCGTCCTCGACAGCCTGACCGACGCCCTCCAGTCGCTGACCGATGACACCCGCAAGCTCTACTATGACTACATAACGTCGCGGTTCTCTGACGCCGCCCGCAAGCTCCTGGAGGAGACCATGACGGTCAAGGGCTACGAATGGGAGTCCGACTTCGCCAAGACCCACCGCGCCGAGGGCCGCGCCGAGGGGCGCGCCCAGGGCCGCGCCGAGGGTGAGGTCAAGGGTGAGATCAAGGCGCTACTGCTGATGCTGGAGGCCCGTGGCGTTGTCCTGAGTGCTGGTGTGCGCGGGCGTATCGAGAGTTGTACTGATCCCGACCGGATCGAGCGGTGGATTCAACGCGCCGCCACCGTCGAGCGCGCCGAGGACCTTTTCGCCTAGAGCACCGCTCGTCAGACCGACCGCAGCGGCGCTACGCGGTGCGGCTCGATTGGAGTGGGTCGAACCACCGTTCGACGATCAGCAGCGGTCGGCATCGACGACATCGGCGGGACGGGCTGTAAGGCGGCCGTGACCTCCAGTTGGTCACGGCCGCCTGTGATGTGTTCGGTGCTCCCTAACGTGTGGTGGTCGTTCCTCCGAGGAGTTCGGTGACGCGCATGAAGCCGTCGTTCTCGTTGGTCGTCGCTATGGTGCGGCGGACCAGGCCCTTGGCGGCCCGCATCAGGGCGGCGTCGATTCCGTGACCCTCGGAGGTGTGGATGACGTGGGCCATGGTCGCGGCGGTCGAGCCGATCGGTGATCCTTCTCCGGTGATGTCGTCCTGGTCCACCTGGTCCGCGGTCGCCTCGAAGATCGGCGGCAGGATCGCGGCGATGCCCTGGGCGAACGGGAGCAGCTCGCGCGCCGTGATCCCCTCGGCCTTGGCCGCGGCCAGCGCGTGCGCGTAGCCCGTCATGGACGTCCAGTAGATGTCCAGGAGCGCGACGTCGTACGCGGCGGCCCGGCCGATGTCCTCGCCCAGATGGGTGTGGGTACCGCCCAGGGCCTCCAGCGCCGGCAGGTGGTCCCGGTAGAGGCGCTCAGGACCGCTGTAGATGAACACCGCGTCCGGCGTTCCAGGCGTGACGCTCGGCGACATGATCGCGCCGTCCAGGTAGCGGATGCCATGGTCGCTCGCCCATGACGCGGTGTCGCGCGCCCGGCCGGGCGTATCGGCGGTCAGATTCACCACGGTGCGGCCCTTGAGCGCGGCGGCGACCGCGTCCCGCCGCAGGACGGCGTCGGACGCGTCGTAATCCAGGACGCACACAACGGTCAGCTCGCTCGCGGCGACCGCCTCCTCAGGCGACCGGGCGCGGATCGCGCCGCGTTCGACCAGGTCGGTGTCCCGGCCGGGTGTCCTGTTCCAGACGGTGGTGCGCAAGCCCGCGTTCACGAACGCGCCCGCAAGGGCCCGGCCCATAGGTCCTAGACCGATCACGGTGACGGCAGAGTGGTCAGGCATGATTCAACTCCCCAAAGGGTCAGATGACGGACGCGCGAGCGCCCGTTCAGAACACGGGCGTCTGCGGGGCGACCGCTGCGATCGGGGGCAAGGAAAGGACCGCCCTGCTCCCGGTTATTGGAAGACCGCATCGGTCGAACGGCCCCGCTGAACGCATCGCCTCCAGGCTGTCCCCGTTGGCGCACCCCTGCCAAGTACGCACAAAAAAGTGCGTGCCCCCTCGCACCGGACGCCTCACGGCCGGTGGGGCGAGCGCCGGGGAACTCCTACGCCCGGCGCGATTCGATCACCGATGAGGGACGGCCTCCCGCGCCCGTGACGTCAGCGTCCGGGGACCTGGCCGAGGATGTGCTCGCGTCCCCACTCACCGAGCGGGAGCAGCGCCTCGTTGAGCGACTCCCCGAGCGGCGTCAGCGAGTACTCGACCCGCGGCGGCACCTCGTCGTACGCCGTACGAGCCACGATGCCGTCCGATTCGAGCTCAAGGAGCTGGCTGGTGAGGACCTTCTCCGACACCCCGGGCAGTTCTCGCCGCAGCTCCCCGAAGCGGTGCGGCCGCTGGTGCAGCGCCCAGAGGATCAGCCCCTTCCACTTGCCGCCGACCACGTCCATCGCCGAGTCGATCCCGCACACGTACGATCCCGGCCGCCGCACCGTCCGCATCGCTCCCCCTCCAAGCCGGCCACTGAGATCAGAGTAACCGCGCACCTCGAAGTACGTACTTGATCATCCCGCCGCACCCCACCAGCCTTGGCAGCGTCGGACACACCGTGCCGCGGAAAGATCGTCCGGAGATGAAAGGGAGACAGCGAGGTCGCGCCGCGCCGCGGAGACGGTCAGCGGCGGGCGAGTTGGCGTTCGTCTGAGGCTGCCTGGTAGGGGAGGTCGTAGTAGGCGAAGACCTCGTGTTCGTCGGCGGCCAGGAGTTCTCCGTCTGTGCCGATCGCGGGGGCGTTCTTGATCTGCTTCTTCGGGTGTGCGACGCGGAGGTGCTCCGGGCCTACCGTGGCTCCTGCGAGCGGTGCGAACACGAGGCGCTGCCGGGTCGGCAGGCCGATCTTGATCGTGGCGAAGGACGGCTGGTCGGTCGCGGTGTCGACGTAGATGGCCTCCAGTTCGCCGACCTTGCTTCCGGACTCGTCGATCACTTCGCGGCCGCGCCACTGCCGAATGTCCTCGATCTCGAACATGTCCCGTCCAGCCGTCAGGTTCCAGCCTTGGTCATTTCCAGGCCCTACCCAGCTCGCGGAAGTTATGTCCGTTGGCGCGACGCCAGGGGGGCGGGGTGGCTGCGGCGTTCGTGGACGGAGGCGGTGAGGTATGCCAGCGCGAAGGTGAGGAGGGGGACGTAGATGATCGCGACGCGGAAGAACCAGGTCGTCCAGAAGAGGGGGACGCCGAAGGTTTCGGTGATCGTGTCGTGGGCGCCCGCGGCCCACAGGGTGGCGTAGAAGGCGATCGCGGCGGTGCCGGTGGCGATGCGGGCCGGGGTGGCGTGGAGGTCGTCGGCGATGAAGCGGCGTTCGAGGGACGGGTAGACGGCGAGGCCCGCGAACAGGAGGCCGGGGACGAGCAGGGTGGGGACGAGGACGTTCAGGGAGAGGGTGTGGCCCCCGGCGGTCAGCTCCCAGCCGGGCATCAGGCGGAGCGGGCCGTCCAGCCAGCCCACGTACGGGTAGGGCTGGGACTCGGTGCTGATCTTGCCCGGGTCGTAGGGGCCGAACAGCCAGACGGGGTTGAGCTT
>NZ_SMKH01000188.1 GCF_004348515.1 Actinomadura sp. KC345
GATCTCCAAGTTCGTCGCCAAAGGCGCCCGCATCCGCGGCCCCAGCTACAAAGCCACCATCAGCATCGAGATCTGCGCACCCACCGACCCTTGACCACCACACCCATCGCCTAACTACACGGCTTTGCGACTAGCCCCTCGTTGACTTGCGGCGTGTTGTTGCTATCGACGCGCTCATAACAACAACACGCCGCAAGTCAACGCAGGGTGTGGCGGATCTCGCCGTCGACCGCCGTCGCCAGGACCGGGAGGTCGCGCAGCTCGTCCGGGGGGCAGCGGGTGGGGTCGGCGCCGAGGGCGACCCAGTCGGCGCGCATGCCGGGGCGCAGGACGCCGACCGCGTGGTCGTTGAACGCGGCGTACGCGGCGCCGGCGGTGTACATCCGCAGGGCCGCCGCCACGTCGAGCCGCTCGGCCGCGCCGAGGGGCCCGTCGCTCGGCGCGTGGTGGCGGGTCACCGCCTGCCAGATCCCGCGCAGCGGCTGGTACGGCGTGACCGGCGAGTCCGAGCCGCCCGCCAGCCGGACGCCCGCGCGGTGCCAGGAGGCCAGCGGCGTGGCGGCCGCCGCGGTGTCGCGGCCGAGCTGCGCGATGAGGCGGCCGGCGAACTGCTCCTGCATCGTCGGCTGGGTCGCCACCACCACGCCCAGCCGGCGGGCGTCCGCCATGTTGCGCTCGGACGGCGTCAGGTACGCGTGGATCGCCTGGCAGCGCAGCGGCTTCACCGGCGCCACCCGGTCGGCGTGGTCGAGGACGTCGAACAGCAGGTCGAGCGCGCCGCCTCCGACCGCGTGCACTCCGAGCGACCAGCCGCGCTCCACGAGCCCGGCCGCCAGCACGCGCATCGCGCCGGGGTCGAGGAGCAGCTGCCCGTGGTCGGGGTGTCCGTGATCGCCGCACCGGCCGGGCCAGGGCTCGCGGAGGTAGGCCGTTCCGAGCGAGCCTCCGCCGTCCAGGAAGACCTTCACCGGACCGAGGCGCAGCCGGTCGTCGCCGAAGCCGGTGCGCACCCCGAGTCCCGACAGGCGCGCGATCTCGTCGTCGACGGACGCGCCGGCCCCCAGCAGCGGCATCGCGGTCACCCGCAGCGGCAGTTCGCCGTCCGCGTGCATCCCCTGGTAGGTGGCGAGTTCCTCCGGGCGCAGCCCCGGCTCGATCACCGAGGTCAGCCCGGCCGCCAGGCTCTGCTCCGCCGCGGCGGCGATCGCGGCGCGCCGGGCCCGGTCGTCCTGCGGGGGCATGTGGCGCCGGACGAGCTCGATCGCCGGGGGCTCGACCAGGACGCCGGTGAGCCGCCCCTCGGCGTCCCGGCCCAGGCGGCCGCCGGGCGGATCGGGCGTCCCGTCGGTGAGGCCGGACAGCGCCAGCGCGGCCGAGTTGGCCGCGCCCTCGTGGCCGCAGCGCAGGATCAGCACCGGGCGGTCCGGGCACGCGCGGTCCAGCTCGTCGCGGGTCGGCAGGCGCCGCTCGGCGATGTCCTCGATCTCCCACCCGTCCGCGGAGACCACCCACGGCGCCTCGGGGTGGGCGTCGGCCCAGGCGCGCGTCGCCGTGACGATGCCCGCGACGCTGCGCTCCCCCGCCAGGTCGAGCAGGACGTGCGCGAGCCCGGTCCACAGCAGGTGCATGTGCGTGTCGATCAGTCCCGGCAGGACGGTCGCGCCGCCCAGGTCCATGACCGGCGCGTGCTCGCCGAGCGCGGCGCGCGCCCGGTCGAGCGAGCCCGCCGAGACGACGCGCCCGTCGCGGATCCCCAGCGCCTCGGCCCGCGGCCGCTCCGCGTGCATGGTGACGACGCCCGCGGCCCGCACGATGTAACCATCACTATTCCTCATAACGATTGTACTTTATCAACCCCTGCCGACGCCCGTACACCGTTGACCCTTGAACCATATTGATGATAATCGTTCTGCCCATAACGGCGGTGTAGGCCGCGTCCCACTCAGAGGAGTGAAGCCCATGATGAGAACGATCCGACGGCGCGGGCTCCGGGTGGTCATCGCGGCGGTCGCGGCCGGCGTCGCCGCGGGCTGCGGCTCGGGGGGAACCTCGGCGCGGACCGACGCCGAGGGCGTCACCACGGTGAAGGTCGGCCTGATCCCGATCACCGACGTCGCCCCGCTGTACCTCGGCGTCCAGAAGGGCTTCTTCACCGAGCAGAAGCTCAAGGTCGAGCCGCAGCTGGCCGCGGGCGGCGCGGCGATCGTGCCCGCCGTCGTCAGCAACAGCAACCAGTTCGGCTTCTCCAACAACGTGTCGCTCATCGTCGCCAGGAGCAAGGGCGTGCCGCTGCACGCCATCACGCCGGGCGTCGGCATCGCACCGGGCAACAACGAGGCCTGCCAGGTGCTCGTGCCGGAGGACAGCCCCGTCCGAGGCGTCAAGGACCTGTCCGGCAGGACGCTGGCGGTCAACACGCTCAACAACATCGGCGACGTCACGATCCGCGCCGCGCTGGAGAAGAAGGGCGTCGATCCGAGCACCGTGAAGTTCACCGAGATCGGCTTCCCCGACATGGTCACCGCGGTCGAGTCGGGGCGCATCGACGCGGCCTGGGAGTGCGAGCCGTTCGTGACCTCGCTGCTGCGGCGCGGCGCCCGCTCGGTCCTCAACAACTACTCCGAGACCCACCCGAACCTGGCGGTGGCCTCCTACTTCACCTCGACCGCCTACGCCGAGAGCAACCCGGACGTGGTGCGCAGGTTCGACGCGGCGGTGCGCAAGTCGCTCGACTACGCCAACGCCCACCCCGACGAGATCCGCGCGATCCTCCCGTCCTACGCCAAGATCCCCGCGGAGCAGGCGACGAAGATCAACATGATCGCCTGGCCGACGACGTTCCAGCGGGACTCGATCGAGGAGCTGGTGCGGCTGTCCCAGAAGTACAAGCTCATCGAGAAGCCCGTCAGCCTGGACGACCTGATCCAGGAGCCGAAGGGCTGAGCGCGCACGCCGTGATCCGTCAGCGGCCGGTGCCCGTCGCGGGGGCGGTGCCGGTCGCTGACACGGTGCCGGTCGCCGACACGCTGCCGAGGCCGGTGACGTGCACGTCCACGCGGCCCGGCGCGAGGGGGGCCGCGGCCGTGGCGCCCCCGGCGAGAATGACGTGGCCGGCGCGCAGCGGCATGCCCTGGCGGCGGGCGATCTCCAGCAGCGCGGGCAGGGTCCGGTCCGGGTGCCCGAGGATCGCGGACGTGGAACCGGTCTCGACGGTGGCGCCGTCAAGGGTGAGCCGGACGGCGAGGTCGCCGAGGTCGATGCCGAGCGGCCGCCAGGCGCCGACGACGAACGCGGCGGACGAGGCGTTGTCGGCGATCACGTCCGGGAGGCTGAAGCGGAAGTCGCGGTAGCGCGAATCGATGATCTCCAGCGCGGGCGCGACGGCGTCCACGGGCAGCTCGTCGTCGTCCGGGGTGACGTCGCGGGCGATGCGGTAGGCGACCTCCGGCTCGACGCGCGGATGGATGAAGCGGTCCAGCGGGATCTCGCCGCCGCCGGGGACCCGCATGGCGTCGGTGAGCCGGCCGACGATCACTTCGGACACGCCCATCTGCGCCATCTTCGCCTTGCTGGTGAAGCCGAGCTTGAGGCCGGCCGGCCGCTCGCCCCGCCCCAGGCGGCGGGCGATCACCGCGTCCTGGATCGCGTACGCGTCGGCGGGCGTGAGCCCCTCGGGGAGCTGCCCGACCGGGGTCGCCGTGTGCTGCGCGGTGTCCAGGCGGTCCGCGGCACGGCCGATCGTGTCGATGTCGGTACTCATGGGATGGCCTTCGTGTCGGGGAGGGGTGTGCTCCGGTGGATGCGTCCGGCGGGCGGCAGCCCCACGTAGTTCTCGCAGAAGTCCTTCATCGCCGCCTCGGAGGTGCAGACGTGCTGGAGCTCGGCGTGCTGCAGCCGCCATTCCATGGGGCTGGCCGGGTCGTGGTGCAGCAGCGCCGTCATCGAGCGGGAGAACTGCTGGGCGCGCCAGACCCCGCGGAGCGCGTCGTCGGAGTAGGCGTCCAGCGCGGACCGGTCGCCGGACTCGTACCAGGTGCACAGCGCGTCGGCGAGGAGCCGGACGTCCGCCGCGGCGAGGTTGAGGCCCTTCGCGGCGGTCGGCGGGACGATGTGGGCGGCGTCCCCCGCGAGGAAGAGCCGTCCGTACTGCATCGGCTCCACCACGAAACTCCGCATCGCGGTGATGCTCTTCTGCGTGACGGCGCCTTCCGCGAGCGTCCAGCCGTCGTCGGTTCCGAGCCTCAGCCGCAGTTCCGCCCAGATCCGCTCGTCGGACCAGGCGCCCAGGTCCTCGTCCGGCGCGACCTGGAGGTAGAACCGGCTGACGTCGCTCGACCGCATGCTGTGCAGGGCGAACCCGCGCTCGTGGCATGCGTAGACCAGCTCGAACGTGGACGGGGAGACGTCCGCGAGCACGCCGAGCCACGCGAAGGGGTAGTCGTGCCGGTACGCCGTCAGCACGCCGTCCGGGATCGAACTGCGGGACACCCCGTGGAAGCCGTCGCAGCCCGCGATGAAGTCGCAGGCCAGGACCCGCTCGGAGCCGTCCGCCGCCCGGTAGCGCACCGTCGGCCCGTCGGTGTCGACGCCGTCGAGCCGGACATCGCCGACGTCGAACTCCAGCGGGAGTCCCGAGGCGACGCGGGCCGCGATCGCATCGGTGACGATCTCCTGCTGGCTGTACATGACCGCGGTGCAGCCGCCGGTCAGCTCGGCCATGGGTATCTGGAACCGCTTCCGGTCGAAGCGCATCTCGAAGCCGTGGTGGACGGCCGCCTTCCGGCGCATCCGCTCGTCCAGGCCCAGCTCCTCCAGCAACCGCGCGGTGCGGTGTTCCAGCATGCCCGCCCGGATCCGGCCCTCCACGTGGGCCCGGCTCCGGTGTTCCAGGACGACCGCGTCGACTCCGGCGAGTTCCAGCATCCGGCCGAGGAGCAGGCCGGCGGGACCGGCTCCGATGACGGCGACCTGTGTGCGTTCCATGTTGCGCCCTCCCGGGGGCCGGTCACCGATGCGAACGTCGGTTCAGTAGGGCCGCAGCACGTCGCCGCAGCCGTTGCAGGTGCGGGCCTCCACGTCGTCGAAGAAGCGCTGGTACGCCTTGCCGACCGGGTCGGTCGAGTAGTCGTCGACGTGGCACGACTCCTCGTGCAGGAACTCGCCGCAGCTCTGGCAGAACCACTGGAAGCGGTCGAGTTCGCCCGGCCGGCGGAGCCGTTCGATGACGATGATGAAGGCATCCGGGTCGAACCTGGGCGAGTGCGGCAGCCGGGACGGCGTGAAGATCGCCGATCCCTCCGGAACCACGTCGACCAGTTCCGTGCCGTCCGGCTGGAGGCTGTGCAGGCGCAGCTCCCCCCGGATCACGTACATCACCTCGTCGCTCGGGTTGAGGTGGAACTCGCAGCGGTACTCGCGCCCCCGCGCCACGAAGGCGAGGGACTCGCTGTGCTGCCACAGGACCTCGACGCGCCTGCCGCTCTTGCCGAGGCGTTCGGCGATCCCTTCGAGATCCACGACCGGCATGCGGTACGGCTGGGTCATGGTCGCCTCCTCAGCGCGCCTCGACGACGGCGGCGGTGCACTCCACCTCGACCAGCACGCCGGCGCGGTGCGGCGGGGCGTTGACCGTCGTGCGCGCCGGGAAGCTCTCGCAGTCGTCGAAGAACTCCCGGTACGCCTTGTTGAACTCGGGGAACTGGGAGGCGTCGCGCAGGTAGCAGTTGCACTTGAGGATCGAGTCCTTCGTGCCGCCGGCGGCCTCCACGACCGCGACGAGGTTGGTGAGCGTCTGCCGCACCTGCTCGGCGAGGTCGTCGGAGACGATCGTGCGCGTCGCCGGGTCCAGGGGACCCGTTCCCGAGCAGAAGATGAGGTCCCCGTGGACGATCGCCTGCGACAGCGGCGGACCGGTCCCCTCGGAGAAGCCGACCTTGGGGGCGTTGCTTGAACTGATCGAGATCTTCGACATGCCACTCCTCGCTCGGACTCGGCAGCGCGCTCGGCGCGACTCTAACGACCATATTCGTTAGAGTCAATGATCCTTGACCAGACCCTGCTCGGCGACCTGTGGCACCGTCTCCGCGATTGTCAGGCGGACGGCAATCAATCATAATGGTTATTCGAAACAAGGTTCTGAGGAAGGCATGACATCGACTCAACGACCCGCCGCGCCGGGCTCCGCGGGCGGACCGGCGGCGGTGGACGTCCACGCGCACGCGCTGCCGATGCCGCTGCTGCGCCACCTCGCCGGCCGCGGCCACGCGGACCTGTCGCAGGTGGACTCGGGAACGCTGCTGCTGCACCCGGCCGTGTCCGGTATCGCCAAGGGCGCACGGATCCCGCTGCCCGCCGCGCAGTACGACGTCCCGCGCCGCCTGGCCGCCATGGACGCCGCCGGCATCGGCCGGCAACTCGTCTCGGCGCCGCCGTTCGTGTTCGGGTCGACCTCGGACGATCACGAGCTGGTCATGGAGGTCACCCGCCGCTCCAACGACGCGCTCGCCGAGCACGTGGCGGAGGGCGGCACCCGGCTCGCGGCCCTGGGCACGATCCCCGTGGGCCTGCCGGGAGCCGCCGCGGAGGCGGCCCGCTGCCTGGACGATCTCGGGATGGCCGGGCTGACGACCGGCACCTTCGGCGGGGGCCGCGAACTCGACGACCCGGCCAACGAGGACGTGTGGGCCCTGCTGAGCGAACGCGCGGCCTTCTGCCTGGTGCATCCCAGCCGCGCGTCCTCCCCCGCCCGGCTCCGCGACTTCCACCTGGTGCAGTTGCTCGGCTATCCGGCGGAGACGGCGCTGGCGGCCGCCCGCCTGATCTTCGGCGGCGTGCTGGAGCGGCACGACCCGGTGCTGTGCCTGGTCCACGGCGGCGGATGCCTGCCCGGACTGATCCCCAGGCTCGGCATCGGCTGGGAGCGCAAGGAGGAGTCGCGGACGATCCCGCTGCCGCCGCGCGACTACCTGCGCCGGCTGCACTTCGACACCGCGGTCTTCGACGGCACCGCGCTGCGCCGCCTGATCGAGGACGCCGGGCACGACCGGGTCCTTCTCGGCACGGACCTGCCGTTCGACCTCGCGGACGCCGACGCGGTCGCCACCGTCCGGGCGCAGGATCTCGACCCGGCGGCCGAGCGCGCGATCCTCTCGGGGAACGCGATGCGCCTGATCCCCTCCCTGAACACCGCCCCGGGCGCCACCCCCTGAAGGAAACGGAGAATCCGACATGCCTCTCGTCCAGATCAGCCTGGCCGCCGGGAGGCCGCCCGGCCAGATCCGGGACCTGATCGCCGAGGTGCACGACGCCGTCGTGCGCGCCACCGGCACCGACCCGGGGCGCGTACGGGTCATCGTCCAGGAGATCCCCACGACGCACTGGGCCGCCGGCGGCGTCACGCTCGCCGAGCGCGACGCTCCCGCGCCGGCGGCCACGGAAGCTTCCACCACGGCGAACACAGCCGCTCCCGACACGACAGAGGAATGAGGGCCAGCAGCACATGGAGTTCTTCGGGCACGTCATCGACGGCGAGGAAGCCGGGTCGCAGGACGGCGCACGGTTCGACACCGTCGATCCCTGGACCCGGGAGGCGTGGGGGCAGGTGGCGCTCGCCTCACCGGACGACGTCGAGCGGGCGGTCGCGGCCGCCCGGCGGGCGTTCGACGACGGCCCCTGGCCGCGCATGGGCCACGCCGAGCGCGGCGGCCTGCTGCACCGCCTCGCCGACCTGGTCGAGGAGCACAAGCGGGAGCTCGGCCTGGCCGACACCCGCGACATGGGCAAGCCGGTCGCCCAGAGCAGCGGCAACGACGTCGGCCGTTCGGCCGCCAACCTGCGGTTCTTCGCCGACCACGCGAAGATGGCGGCGGCGGACGCGCTGCCGATGGACAGCGGCCACCACGCCTACAGCGTCTACGGCCCGGCCGGGGTGGTCGCGGCCATCGCGCCGTGGAACTTCCCGCTGATGCTGGAGACCTGGAAGGTCGCTCCGGCGCTGGCCTGGGGCAACACCGTCGTGCTCAAGCCCGCCGAGGACAGCCCGGCCTCGGCGACGATGCTCGCGCGGCTCGCGGTCGAGGCGGGGCTGCCGCCCGGCGTCCTCAACGTCGTCCACGGGCACGGCCCGGGGTCGGCCGGGCAGGCGCTGACCGAGAGCGCCGGGATCGACCGGGTCACGTTCACCGGCGCGTCCAGCACCGGACGGTCCATCGCACGGATCGCGGGCGGCAACCTGGTCCCGGTGAGCCTGGAGCTCGGCGGCAAGGGCGCCAACCTCGTGTTCGCCGACGCCGACCTCGACAACGCGGTGGACTGGTCGATCCGGGCCATCTTCACCAACGCCGGCCAGGTGTGCCTTGCCGGGAGCCGTCTCTACGTGCAGCGCGAGGTGTACGACGCGTTCCTCGACCGCTTCGTCGCCGCCGCCGAGGCCATGGTGATCGGCGACCCCTCCGAACCGGGTACCCAGCTCGGCCCGCTGGCCTCGCGGAGCCATTTCGAGAAGGTGCGGGGGTACATCGAGACCATCGAGCCGGAGGGCGGCCGGATCCGCACCGGCGGGCTCGGCTCGGGCTGGGTCGTCCGCCCCACGGTGGTCACGGACATGCCGGCGGACGCGCCCCACTGCCGGGAGGAGATCTTCGGCCCGCTGGTCACCGTGACCCCGTTCGACACCGAGGCCGAAGCGGTCGCCATGGCCAACGACACCCCGTACGGCCTCAACGCCATGCTGTTCACCGAGAACCTGAGCCGGGCGCACCGCGTGTCCGAGCTGCTGCGCGCCGGGACGGTGTGGGTGAACTGCTTCTTCATCCGCGATCTGCGCGCCCCGTTCGGGGGCGTCGGAGCGTCGGGCCTGGGCCGCGAGGGCGGCGAGTTCAGCCGCGACTTCTTCACCGAGCCCAAGGCCGTCGTCATGCAGATCGACCGCGGCTGACCCCGGCACGGCTTGAGCTCAGCGTCTCCCTCGGAGCCAGGGGCGCGTGGCGGGCGCGCGGAACGCACGCCACGCGTCTGGCCGCTGTACGCGGGGGGCTCCTCGGCCCCTACGCCGGGACCATGGTCACCCCGATCCTGCACGAGGTGGCCGGCGGCCTGGACAGCACACCCGAGGCGGCCACCGCCGCGGTGACCGCGTACATGATCCCCTTCGCCGCCCTGATGCCGGTCTCGGGGACCCTGACGGAACGCTGGGGACGGCGCCGCACCCTGCGCCTGTCCCTGGCCGTCTTCATCCTGGCGTCCGGGCTCTGCGCCCTCGCCCCCGCGATCGAGGTCTTCCTCGCGGGACGCGTGCTCCAGGGCGCCACCAACGCGTTCACGACCCCCGCTCCTGGTGGCAGCGATCAGCGACATCACGCCCCGTGAGCGGCTCGGCCGGCCGCTCGGCCTGTTCGCCGCGCCGCAGGCCGCCGGCCAGTCGTTCAGCCCCGTCGTCAGCGGGACCTCGGCGGCCGTGCACTGGCGGCCGGCCTGCGCAGCACCGTGAACGCGCTGGCCGCCGGAAGCGCCCCGTCCAACCGCGCCGGCGCCACCTCACTCGCGCTCTCCTCGCAGTTCTTCGGGGGCGCGCTCGCCCCCGGTGGTGTGCGTGCCGCTGTACGTCGCCCACGGCACCCCGGCCTTCGCCGCCACCGCCGCCGCCCCGGCCCTGGCGCTCCTGCTCCTCCTCAGCGGGCGCCTTCGCACCACGGACCCGCGTCGCGGCCCGGAATGACGGGACAGCCCGGATCAGGCGATCCAGCCGCCGGTGCGGGCCTGTTCCAGCATGTGCTCCGCCTCCCGGGTGTCGAGCATCTCCAGGCCCCGGACCGCCCAGAACCGCAGTGACTCGTCCGGGCTCTCCAGTTGCTCGCCGAACACACCGAGCGCCCGGGCGGACCGGGCCTCGGCGATGAGTTCCAGCAGCCGGCAGCGCAGGTCCGGGTCGTCCCGTTCCGCCGCGAACTCCGCGATCAGCTCGTCGACGTACCCGTCGGCGTGCTCGCGCAGGAAGTCGAACGCGTCCTCCCGGACCTGCGCGTCACCCTCGCGCATGCGCTCCATGGCCTGATCGAAACGGCGCCGCGACATGCCCCGATCCTAGACCGGCCCCCCGACAAGCCGGTTTGCCGGTGCCTCTCGGCGGAATAGTCCGCCCAGAAGCTATCCGGGGGGACTGCTCGTGGCCATCTACCAGTACCGCTGCGCGGAATGCGGGCCTTTCGACGTCGCCCGCCCGATCGGGACGGCCGGGGCCGCGGAGCCCTGTGCCGGATGCGGCGGCGAGGCGTCCCGCGTCTTCACCGCGCCGCACCTCGCCCGCACGTCCCGCCCGCTCGCCCGTGCGCTCCACGCCCAGGAGGCCGGCGCCGAGGAGCCCGCGGTGGTCCGGCGCGTCCCCGGGGCCCGGCGCGGACCCGCGGCACCGCCCGCCGATCCCAGGCACGCGCTGCTGCCCCGTCCGTAGGGCGAGCGTCTCCATCCCGCCTACCCAGACGACACGCTCCGGAGGAAGACATGCCCGACGTCGTGTTCAGCGTCGACCAGGCGAAGTCGATGCGCGACCAGCAGGTTCCCGGCCACAACCGGTGGCATCCGGACATCCCGCCCGCGGTCACAGTACGTCCGGGTACGGACGTCCGCATCGAGTCGCGGGAGTGGATGGACGGCCAGGTCGTCAACGACGACTCGGCCAACGACATCCGCGACCTCAACCTCAACGTCAACCACATGCTGAGCGGCCCCATCGCGGTCGGGCGCCGAACCCGGCGACCTGCTCGTCGTCGACGTCCTCGACATCGGGCCCGTCCCGCAGGAGACCGGGCCCATCGCCGGGCAGGGCTGGGGCTACACCGGCATCTTCGCCAGGAACAACGGCGGCGGTTTCCTCACCGACTGGTTCCCCGACGCGTGCAAGGCCATCTGGGACTTCCACGGCCAGCAGGCCGCGTCCCGCCACATCCCCGGTGTCCGCTTCACCGGCATCACGCACCCCGGCCTGTTCGGCACCGCGCCGTCCGCCGACATGCTGGCGCGCTGGAACGCGCGCGAGCAGGCCCTCATCGACACCGACCCCGACCGGGTGCCGCCACTCGCCATGCCGCCGCAGCCGCAGGACGTGCTCGCGGGCACCCTCACCGGCACCGACCTGGAGCGGGTCGGACGGGAGGGCGCGCGGACCGTCCCGCCCCGGGAGAACGGCGGGAACCAGGACATCAAGAACTTCAGCCGCGGTGCCCGGGTCTTCATGCCCGTCTTCGTCCCGGGGGCGCTGCTGTCCACCGGCGACCTGCACTTCAGCCAGGGCGACGGCGAGATCACGTTCTGCGGCGCGATCGAGATGGGCGGGTTCATCGACGTGCACCTCGACCTGATCAAGGGCGGGATGGAGAAGTACGGGGTGACGACGAATCCCGTCTTCATGCCGGGCAACGTCGAGCCCCGCTACGACGAGTACATCTCGTTCATCGGCATCTCGGTCGACCACACGAGCGACCGCAATTACTACCTCGACGCCACGCTGGCCTACCGGAACGCCTGCCTGAACGGCATCGAGTACCTGAAGAAGTTCGGGTACACGGGCGAGCAGGCCTACCTGCTGCTGTGCGCCGCGCCGATCGAGGGGCGGCTCAGCGGCGTCGTCGACATCCCCAACGCCTGCTGCACCCTGTACCTGCCGACGGGCGTCTTCGACTTCGACGTCCGCCCGACCGCCGAGGGACCGGTGCGCGCCGACCGAGGCCAGTGCGCCACGGCGTCCTAGAGCCGGTCGCCTGGGCTAGAGCTGGTTGCGGGGGATGGTGATCGCCCAGTTGCGGGAGTGGACGCGGCGGTCGCTCTCGTAGGCGTCCAGCTCGGCGTGGATGATGAAGTCCGTCTCCGTGGAGGTGAGCTTGGTGCGGGTGACCGTCGAGACGTCCCACTCGCCGCGCGAGAACGCCATCCTCCATTCGACGTCGCCGAACACGGACGTGAAGTCGTCACCGGTCCACCCGTAGGTCTCGACGGCCCGGCGGGCGATCTCCATGCCGATGTCGTCGATGCGCACGACACCGAGGTCCTTGACCACGTTGAGCGCGGACTCGTAGTTCGCGAGGTTGCGGTTCACCGTCCAGTCCGCCTCCCCGGCCCTGACGAGGGTCGTGGGGACGGGGGGCGTGACCTCGGGCTCGCCGAACGGGCTCACGTCCGGCTCGCCGGGGGCGCCGACCGGGCGGGTCGGCAGTTCGAGGAAGCAGGCCCCGGTGTAGAGCGCCAGGCGGACGGGGCGCGGCGGCGGCCAGGCGAGCGGCCAGTACGACGTGGAGACCGACAGCCGGATGCGGTGCCCCGGCGGGAAGGCGTGCGCCATGCCGTTCAGCGTGACGGCGATGTCGTACCGCTGGCCGGGTTCGAGCGGCCGGGGCATCTCGTGGCCGGTCCGGTGGGTGAGGTTGAGCAGCCCGTAGGTGACGCGGGTGGCGCGGCCGTCCGGCGCCACGTCCGACAGCCGGACGGCCACCATCGCCTGCGGCCCGGTCACCGCCAGCACCAGCCGCACGACCGGGGAGCCGAGGATCTCGCACCGATGGTCGAGGATGTCGCTGTCGAAGACCAGTGAGCCGCCGTCCTCCTCGCGCTGGTCGTAGGGGAGGTCGGGGGGCGCGTTGTAGGAGCACCACTTGCCGGCGAACTGCCCCACCGACAGCGGGGACTCGACGGTCAGCTCCTCTTCCGCCACCTCCTCGTCCTCCGCCGCGATGCGGTTGCGCTCCAGCGGATGCCTGCGGACGGGGATGCGCGGCGACGGCCAGGAGTCCTCGCCCACCCAGCGGCCGGGCCGTTCCTCGTACGCGGTCGAGGGCGGCACGGCCTCCTGCATCCAGATGCGCAGGCTCGGTTCGTCCATCACGCCGTTCTCGACGTCCTTGAGCCAGCGGTCCCACCACCGCACCAGCTCCTGGAGGAAGCCGATCGCCGGGCCCGGCTCGCCGAGGTGGGGGTACTTGTGCGACCAGGGGCCGATGAGCCCCTGCGTGGGGACCTTCAGGTTGGCGAGGACGCGGAACACCGCGTTGGAGTACCCGTCGGCCCAGCCGCTCACCGCGAGCACCGGGCACTGGACGTCGGAGTAGTTCTCGGCGATCGAGCCGTGCCGCCAGTAGGCGTCGCGGTGCTGGTGGCTCAGCCAGTGCTCCAGCCACAGCCCGCTGTTCTCCAGGCGTTCCCGCCACATGTCGCGCCACTGGTCGCCGACGACCGCCGGGTCCGGGGGGCACGAGGTGTAGGCGAACATCGTGGACGCCCAGGACAGGTTGTCGCTCAGCAGGCAACCGCCCATGTAGTGGACGTCGTCGCTGTACCGGTCGTCGGAGAATGCCAGAGCGGCGATCGCGTGCAGGCTCGGCGGACGGCGGGCCGCGACCTGGAGCGCGTTGAACCCGCCCCAGGAGATGCCCATCATGCCCGCGCGCCCGTTCGACCAGGGCTGGTCGGCGAACCAGGCGAGCAGTTCCTCCGCGTCGAGCAGTTCGCGTTCCAGGTACTCGTCGGTGAGGACGCCCTCCGAGTCGCCTGTGCCGCGCAGGTCGACGCGCACGCACGCGTAGCCGTGACCGGCCATGTAGGGGTGGTGCATCGAGTCGCGCACGGCCGTGAGGTCCCGCTTGCGGTACGGGATGAACTCCAGGATCACGGGGACCGGCTCGTCGTCCGAGACGACCGGCCGCCAGATCCGTGCGGAGAGCCGCACCCCGTCCGACATGGGAATCCAGACGTGGTGGTCCTCCCGCACCGCGTAGGGCAGTGCCGTGACCGTGCGCATCCTGCTCCTTCCCCCTGAACCCGTGCTCTGTGCTACTCGTCGCCTGCTCGCCGCCTACACGCGCCTACACGCGCCTACTCGTCGAACTCGAAGGGCAGCAGCGCCAGGCACCGCTCGTACCGCGCCTCCAGTTCCGCCTCGTCCGCGGCGCCCATGAAGACGCGTCCCAGCTCGTAGCTGTAGCTGTCCTGCATGGGCAGGTCGGACAACCGGTCGCCGACCCTGGCGGCGATCTTCACGATCGTGCCCGGCATCTCCCGCTCGACCGCCGCGATCTCCTCCGCCGAGGGGGCGCGCCGGACGACCCCGTCGGTGAACCGGCGGATGAACCACTTGGCGGCCACGGCGTACTCCCCGCCGCCCGGCTCGCGGAGCTCCGGGTCGAGCCCCAGCGCCAGGCGGACCATGGGCTGGTGGTTGGGCACGCCGTCCACGTACTCGAACAGGGGGGCGTGCGACTGCGAGTGCCGGGGGTTGATCTCCAGCAGGTTGATCGCGTTGCTGGCGCGGTCCCAGAAGAACTCGACGTTGAACGTCGTGGAGTCGAGCCCGATGCGCTCGATGACGCGTGCGGTGACGGCGGTCATGCGGTCGATGACGTCGCCGGGCAGCGTGGACGGGTACTGGTAGCGCAGGAAGCTCGACTCGCCGGGATAGTCGATGGAGTCGATGACGCCGTAGACGCGCACCCGGCCGCCGGAGCTGCAGCCCTCGACCGTCACCTGGGCGCCATCGATCGCCTCTTCGGCCATGCACGCCGTGCCGCCGATCTCCGCGATCTCCGGCGGCAGGTCGAGGCGGGCGAGAACGGCCTCGAACGGCTTGCCGAGGTGCTCGATCCCCTCGCGGATCTCGGCGACGGCGCCTTCGTACTCGTCCTGGTCCCGGACCAGGAACGCGAGGGCCGAGGACGTCGACTTCACCGGCTTGAGCCACATCGGGAACCGCAGCCCCGGCGGCGGCCGCACCTCGGGGTCGTCCAGGTCGACCAGCCCGAACGCGGGGTGCTCGTCGATCACCTCGCGCTGCTCAAGGCGGCTCCAGTACTTGTGCTCGCATTTCACGACGGATTCGAGGGTCGGGCTGCGCAGCCCGTACCGCTCGCAGAGGACGGGCACCATCATCGTGACCGGGAAGTCCCAGAACCCGATGATCGCGTCGATCCGTCCGTCGAAGGCGTCCAGCTTCGCCTCGGCCGACGCCACCAGCCGGTCGAAGTCGATGGTGTCGCCGTGTTGCAATTCCTCGATCGACATCAGCGGGTGGAAGCGGTACTCCGCGAGGTGGGGCAGCTCCTGGAGCATCCGGAGGTTCAGTTCGTCCAGACCGAGCACGAACACGTTTTGCGGCACCCGTTCTCCTTCCCAACCGGCGGCTCCCGAAGGCGTACCCCATAGGGCCTCCCTAAACGGGCGCAGGGGTTGCGGGAGCGGCGCCCGCCCGGTTACCGTTCCCTCGATTGATAGGAAAGTTTCCTAT
>NZ_SMKH01000189.1 GCF_004348515.1 Actinomadura sp. KC345
CCTCGCCGACGCCGACGGTGATCGCGGGCATCATGTCGAGGAAGAACCCGCGGAAGTGGTTCGACCCGATGATCACGACGGCGTCGGGGGCGGCGGCGAGCAGCCGGTCCCTGGCACGTTCCAGCCCGTCGCGGAAGCGATGGGCGTCGTCCAGGTGGTCGACCTTGTCCCAGTCGGTGTTCATCAGCGTGCTGTGCGAGGCACCCACGCCGAGCACGATGTCGCTCATCCGATCAGCTCCTCAATCGGACGGGGCGACGGACCGCCCCGCTTTCGGGGGTGGTCTCCGGTGGCTCGGCCGGGGGTCAGGGGAGGTCGGCCGCCAGGCCCTTCAGCAGGACGTCGAGCCCCGCCTGGAACTGCCCGTCCGTGGGCAGCCGGGTCAGCTCCGAGGACAGCTCGACCATGTTGGGGAACTCGTCGGCCGGAAGCCCCGAGTAGAAGTGCGTCCGCTGCCGGCGCAGCTCGGCCGCGGCCTCGCCGTCGCCGCCCCAGGGACGCGGCATCTGGTAGGCCGCGAACCCCAACGTGTACGTCATGAGCAGGCCGTAGACGTCGACCGCCTCGCCGGGCGGCAGGCCGGCCTGCCGGAGCCGCGCCAGGACGCGCTCGAACGCGCCGCGCAGCGAGCCGCGGCTCGTCGTGGTGCGGGTCGACAGCAGCCGGACGACGGTCGGGTGCTCCCGCATCATGGCGAGCAGCGCCTCGGCGATCCGGCGCGCCTCGGTGAGGGGATCGGGGCCGATCTCGTCGGGGAGCCGCAGGTTGCCGAGCACCTGGTCCGCCATGCCGTCGAGGATGTCGTCCTTGTTCTTGAAGTGGCGGTACAGGGCCATCGTGCTGAAGCCCAGTTCGCTCGCCAGCCGCCGCATGGTCAGCGCTTCGAGGCTCTCCCGGTCGCCGATCTCGATGGCGGCGTCCAGGATGTCCTGTGCCGTGAGTGCCTTGTCCGGACGGCGTCCTCGGGAAGGGGGTCGCCGTGTCGCCACTCTTCGCTCCGTCTCGTCCACGCTCGTGATCTCCGTTCGGCCCAATCCTGCCCCGGATCACAGTCCCGCGTCCGCTCTTGTCCGGGTGCAGGTGTTGATCGTGGTACGGAGCACATGCCGGGTGAGGCGGCACATCTCCTTGATGTCCACGACGTTCATGCCCATGGGGAAATCGACGGGCAGCGGCGCGTCCGCACCGGCCCGGCTCATGCCGATGCGGGCGGTGGGCACGCCGCGGCCGCGCAGGATGTTGGCGTCGGTGGCGCCGCTGTTGCCGAGGATCGGCTCGTGCGGGCGTCCTTCCTCGGCCTCCCATGCCTCGATCGCGGCCCGGACGACCCAGGACGCGGGGTCGGTGGCGGTGCCGGGGATCGCGAGCACCATGTCCCAGCCGATGTCCAGCTGCGGGTTCGCCGCGGCGATGCGGGCGACGGCGTCGGCGAACTCGCGCTTGACGCTCATCGGCGTGGACGCGGGGGACGTCCGCAGGTCGAGGACGAACCGGCAGGTCGCGGGCGAGACGGCGGGCATCCGCATGAAGCCGCCCTCGATCGCGCCGATGTTGCCCTGCGGCGCGACGGTCCCCTCGGTGTGCCGGGCGGTGTACTCGGCGAACCAGTCCTCCAGCGCGGCGGCGACGGTGCCGGCGCCGAGGATCGCGTTGCGGTAGTCGATGCGGTGCCGGCTGCCCGCGTACGAGTAGCTGCCGCCGACGGTGACCTCGAACCAGCAGAGGCCGACCTCGTCCCAGGAGACGGCCCAGCCGGGCTTGGCGATCAGGGCGTAGTCGGCCCAGACGCCCTGTTCCAGCATGAACGAGCAGCCGTTGCCCTGACCGGCGTTGTACCGGCGGACGTGCGGCGCGGTGCGCTTGTTCGTCGGCATCCCGCCGGCGCCGAGGCCCAGCACGACATCGCCGCGCAGCGGCGTCCCGGCGCGGTGCAGGATCTCCAGCGCGGCGACCAGGCAGGCCGCGTGCCCCTTGGGGTTGCTGGCGCCGAGGCCGATCACGTGGTCGCCGTCCCGGACCGGGTCCGGCTTCATGTCGTAGCGGAGCGCCGAGCCGACCCGCGGCAGGTCCTCCTCGGGGTTCCCGGTGGTCAGGGTGTCGATCGGCGCGTAGAGGAGGAGGTCGGGGCCGGTGCCGTCGCCGCGCAGCCGGGCGACCGCGTTGCCCTGGTCGTCGTCGATCGGCTGGTAGGCGGCGTCGATCCCGGCGTCCGCGAGGGCGGCGACGACCCAGCGGGCGAGCTGTCCCTCCTCTCCGGTCGGGCTGGGGATGCCGGTCATCCCGATGATGATCTCGGCGAGGCGCTCGGGGTCGATGAGCTTCTCGGCGGCCCGCAGCAGGTCGAGGCGTGCCCCGTCCAGCGTCGTCATGCGCGTCCCTCTCTCGTGTCGGTGCCGGCGAGCCGTTCGGCGGCGCGTTCGGCCAGCCCGGCGGCGGCGTCGAGCTTCCACGCGTTGCCGGGCAGGGGGTGTCCGTACTTGGTGAGCTGGGCGTCCACGGCTTCGCGCAGGGAGGCGGCGTCGAACGGCGCACCGCCCAGCGCGCGTTCGGCCTCGGCCGGGCGCCAGGGCGTGGGGGCGAGCGCGCCGAACACGATCCGGGGGTCGTCCCACCGTTCCGCCGACAGGCTCGACGCCGCGACGGACACGACCGCGAAGTCCCCCTGCCAGAGGGCGAGCTTCTCGAAGACGCACGTCCTGCCCGTGCCGGGGATCCGGATGGAGACGATCAGGTCCGTCGACGCCAGTGCGGTCTCGCCGGGCCCGGTGTAGAGGTCGGCGACGCGGACGCGGCGGCCGTCGGCGAGTTCGGCGACGGCGTCCAGCGCGACGAGGACCGTGGCCAGGTCGGACGGGGTGACCGCCTGGCAGCGGTGCCCGTCGATGGCCGCGTGGTAGAAGCGGTGGTCACCGAGGATCGCGTAGCAGGGGCTGGACGGTCCGTTGCGCTTGTAGCAGGGGAAGTCGTTGCGGAAGAACCAGCAGCGCTTGGCCTGGAGCAGGTTCCCGGCCACCGTCGCCGCGTTCCTGATCTGCGGTGACGCGATCGAGTCGGCGGCCTCGGCCAGCGCGGGAATCGACGCGGTGAAGCGGGCGGACAGCTCGGCCAGCGTGACGGCGGCGCCGACGACCACCGTCCCGTTCGCCTCCTCGGTGATGTCGCGCAGGCCCGGCAGGAGAGCCGTCGAGACCAGCCGTTCGGGGGCGATCAGCCGCTGCCTGCGCTGGAGGAGCACGTCGGTGCCGCCGCCCACCGCCGTTCCGCCGCGCAGGGCGGTGCGGGCCTCGCCGATCGTCTCGGGACGGGCGATCTCGGCGAGATCCGGAACGGAAGGCCTGCGTTCGGGGTGGCGGCCCTGGCGGCCGAGGTGCGTCCCCCACCGGTGGAGCGCGGCGTGGACGCCGCGCGGGTACGAGGCCCTCATCAGGGCGATCCACCAGCGGGAGGGGCGGCGGCGCAGCCGGTGGTCGCGGACGCGGCCGTCCTTCTCCGCCAGGGCCTTCAGCACCTTGTCCGGGGTGATCGGCAGGTCCCGGATGCGGACGCCGACGGCGTCGTACACGGCGTTGGCGATGGCGGCGCCGGGCGGGATGATCGGGATCTCGCCGACGCTCTTCGCGCCGTAGGGCCCCGCGTCGTCGTGGCCGTCGACGATGAACGGACGGACCGCGGGGACATCGGCGGCGCGCGGCATCGCGTAGTTGATGTAGGCGGGGTTGACCACGCGCCCGTCGGTGCGGATCAGCTCCTCGCCGAGCGCGGCGCCCAGTCCGTGGACCGCGCCTCCGACGATCTGGCCCTCGACCATGACGGGGTTGATGGCCCGGCCGACGTCGTGGGCGGCGACGTAGTCGACCACATTGACCTCGCCGGTCCGGACGTCGACGTCGACCTCGGCTCCGTGCGCGGCGAAGGAGTAGGTGGGCGACAGGTTGGCGCGGTCCTCACCGGGCGTGATCGTCTCGGTGCCCTCCAGCTCGTAGCGGCTCTCCAGGCTGAGCCCGCCCTGTGCCCCCGCGAGGTCGGCGAGGCTCATGGAGTGGTCGCCGTGGTGGGCCGCTCCGTCGCGCAGTTCGACGTCGCCGGGGGAGCAGCCGAGCTTCCCGGCCGCGAGTTCGCGCAGGCCGTCCGCCATCTCGCGGGCCGCCTGGCCGGTGGCCATGCCCGACATGTGGGTCGCGCGGGACGACCAGGCGCCGAGGTCCAGGGGTGTCAGCTCGCCGTCCATCGAGAGCACGTCGACGTCCTCGGGCGCGACGCCGAGCTCCTCGGCGGCGATCTGCGCGAGGATCGTCTTCTGCCCGGTGCCCGCGTCGGACCCGCCGAACCGGACCCGGACCCGGCCGTCTCCATCGACGTCCACCCCCGCTTCGCCGACGTTCGACAGCGGGTAGGCGAAGGCTCCCGACCCGTGCGCCGCGGCGGACACGCCGACCCCGCGGCCGGGGGTCCTCGCGGCCCGCTTGGCGTCCCAGTCCAGCTCCCTGCGGACGGTCTCCAGGCAGTCGACGAGCCGCGTCGTGGTCACCCGGTACCCGCACAGGGTCTCGGTGCCCGGCTCGACCGCGTTGCGGACCCGCAGGTCGATGGGGTCCATGCCGAGCCGCTCGGCGATCTCGTCGAGCTGGCTCTCCATGGCGAGCGCGACCTGCGGCGTCCCGTACCCGCGGTACTGGCCGCCGGGCTGGGTCGCGGTGTCGACGAGGCGCGCGTCGTACCGGACGCCGTCCGCCCGGTACACCGATCCCAGGGTGATGACGCCGACGCGCATCACCGACGAGCCCATGTGCGAGTAGGCGCCGTTGTCGACGTCGATCTCGGTCTCGAACGCCCGCAGGGTCCCGTCCGCGCCGGCGTAGGTGCGCAGCCGGGTCTCGAACCGGTGCCGGGGCTTGTTGGAGGCGAACTCCTCCTCCCGCGTCAGCGAGATGAGCACCGGCGTCCCGGTCTTGCGGGCGAGCGCCGCCGCGAGGATCTCGTGCTCGGACGCCTTCGACTTCGAGCCGAAGCTCCCTCCGGTGGCGACCTCCCGGCACACCACCTGGTCGTGCTCCAGGCCGAGCAGGTGCGAGACCTCCTTGGCGACGAAGTAGGGGGCGTGCGTGGACGTCCACAGCTCCATCACCTCGCGGCCGGCGACCCAGCGGGCGAGCGTGACGTTGGGTTCCATGCAGGCGTGCGCGACGCTCGGGTAGACGAAGTCGCCTTCGACCATCACGTCCGACGCCGCGACGCCCGCGTCCGGGTCGCCCCACACGCTGTTCCACCGGAGCGCGACGTTGCGTTCCGCCGGACGGTCGTGCAGTGCGCGGGCGCGCGGTGCGAGGGCCTCCCGCACGGTGAGCGGCGCCCGGAGCGGCCGGATGCGCAGCCGGATCGCCGCCACCGCCGCGCGGGCCTGCTCCGGGGTGTCGGCGGCGACGGCCGCGACCTCCTGCCCGATGTAGCGGACGACGCCCGCGGCCAGGGGCGGCCGGTCGGACATGTGCCCGCCCCGGTGCAGGTAGGTGATGCCGGACGGGAAGTCGTCCGCGGTGATGACCCCGCGCACGCCCGGCATGCGGAGCGCGGGCGCCGCGTCGAGACGTGTGATCCGCCCGTACGGGACCGGTGAGCGCAGGACCGCCGCGTGCAGGTGCGGCGGGCCGGTGAGGTCGTTCACGTAGGCGACGCGCCCGAGGGAACGGTCCTGCCAGTCCAGCGGCCGGGTGCTGCGCCCGATCCGCGTGCTCATCGCGATCCCTCCCGCGCGGCGGCCGTCGCGCAGACGGCCTCGACGATCGCCGCGTAACCGGTGCACCGGCAGATGTTGCCGGACAGCTCCGCCCGCACCCGCGCCCTCGCCCGCTCCGGGTCGGCCGGCAGGCCGGCCCGGAGCAGGGCGGTGGCGTGCACGACCTGCCCCGGCGTGCAGAAGCCGCACTGGAACGCGCCCAGGTCGGCGAACGCCGCGCGCAGGTCCTCGGACTCCTCCGCGAGGCCCTCCGCGGTCGTGACCTCGCCGTCCACGAGTTCGACCGGCGTCACGCAGGACAGCCGGGGCCGGCCCGCGACGAGCACGGTGCAGGCACCGCACTCGCCGCGCTCGCAGGCGAGCTTGACCGACGTCGCCCCGAACCCGTCCCGCAGGACGGTGGCGAGGGCGGTTCCGGGAGGCGCGGCGGCCTCGCCGGTCTCCCCGTTGACGGTGATGTTCATGCGGACCCCTGACGGAAGGCGGGTGGACGGGACGGCTCTACTCCAGCTCGGCCTCGGTGAGCTCGTCCGCGTTGGTCTTGTCGAACGGCAGCGTCTCGATGAAGATTTGGTCGGGGGTGTCCTTCCCGTCGAGCTCGCCGGTCATCGTCTGGAGCGCGGTGGCGCCCCACTTCTTCGGCTGGAGCGCGATCTCGAACCCGACGCGGCCGTCCCGCACCATCGCGAGGGTCTCCGGGATGCCGTCGAAGCCGGTCACGGTGATCTGCTCCGCCTTGCCCGCCTCGTTGATCGCCTGGACGACGCCCGGGAGGAAGTCGTCGAGGTTGGCGTAGACGACCTTCGCGTCCGGGACCGCCGACAGCGACGCCTTGGTGGCCTTCAGGCCCTCCTCGGAGGTGAGCGCGCTGACGTTGACCTCGTGGGCGATCGTCATGCCGGAGCAGGACGGCGAGCCGACGACCTGCTTGTAGGACTTCGTCATCTCCTGGACGTAGGGCGCCGCGGACGGGCCCTTGATCATGATGATCTTGCCCTTCTCGACGTTCTTGCAGGTCCACTCGGCGATCTGCTGTCCGGACTTGCCCCAGTCGTTGCCGATGTAGGACACGCGGCTCGACTTGTCCTCGACGTCGCGGGCGACGGTCATGACCGGGACGTCGGCGGCCTTGGCCGAGTTCAGCGGGGCGACGATCGCCTTCGCGTCGATCGCGGAGACGAGGATGCCGTCCACGTCCTTGGCGATGAGGTCGTTGATGTCGTTGGCCTGCTTGAGCGGGTCGCCGCCGGCGTCGGTGAAGATGACCTCGACGCCGAGCTTCTTCGCCTCGGCCTCGATGCCCTTCTGCATCCCGGCGTACAGCGCGATCCTGGGCGCGGCGAAGCTCACGCCGATGGTCTTCTTTCCCGAGTCCGAGCCGCCGGAGCCGCCGCAGCCGGTGGCCGCCAGGCCGATGCAGAGCGCCGCCGCGGCGACGCCGCGCAGTCGCGTGATGCGCATATCTGTCTCCTGTACAGGGGTGAGTGGGGAAGGCGGGGGGCTGGTGGCCGTCAGGTGACGGCGGCCTTCGCGGGTGCGTCCGCGACGTCCGCGGACGGCGGGGGCGCCTGCCTCCTTCCGGCGCGGAGCCGGGAGAACCGGCGGAGCAGCTCCGCCGACATGGCGAGGATGAACACGATCCCGACCGCGACCTCCTGCCAGGCGTCGCCGACGCCGTTGAGGTTGAGGCCGTTCTGGATCACGGAGATGACCAGGACGCCGAGCAGGGTCCGCCATATCGCGGCCTTGCCGCCGTGCAGGGCGCTGCCGCCGAGCACGACCGCCGCGACCGAGAACAGTTCCAGGCCCTCGCCGACGGTCGGCTGTGCCGACTGCAGCCGCGCCGTCGTCGCCATGCCCGCCACGGCCGCGAACACGCCGGCGATGACGAACGTCGAGACGATCGCCCGCTCGACGCGCAGGCCGGCCAGCCGCGCCGCCTCCCGGTTGCCGCCGCTCGACAGCACGCGCAGGCCGAACGGGCTCACGCTCAGCAGGAACGTCGAGACGGCGAAGCAGACGATCATCACCCAGACGATCCACGGGACGCCCAGCGGCCGGCCCACGCCGAACTCCGCGATGCTCGCGGGCAGGCCGCCCACGGACTCGGCGTGGGTGAGGATGAGCGTGATGCCCACCCCGATGACGGACGTGCCCAGCGTGATCATGAACGGGTGGACCTTGAGCGTGATCACGAGCATGCCGTTCACCAGCCCGAACACGATCCCGGACAGGGCCGCGGCGAGGAGCCCCAGCATGATGCTCTGGGTCTCCCGCATGACGATCGCGCCGACCGCGCCGTGCAGCGCGACCTGGGCGCCGACCGAGAGGTCGAACCCGCCGCCGGCGATGACGAACGTCTGCCCGAACGCGACGATCGCGAGGATCGCCATGGAGGTCAGGACGTTGAGGACGTTGCCGTGGCTGAGGAACGAGTCCGTCGACAGCGTCAGGCCGACGGCCAGGACCACCAGCAGCAGGGGGATGAACACGTCCTCCAGCGCGGGGGCGTTCTTGTTCGCGAGGCCGGTCTTGTTCGCGAGGCCGGTCTTGTTCGCGAGGCCGGTCTTCTTGATGTGGCCGGTGTCTTTCATGTGGCCGGTGTCTTTCATGTGGCCGGTGTCTTTCATGTGGCCGGTGTCTTTCATGTGGCAGGGCCTTCCGGGTGTTCGCCGAGACACGCCGTCATCAGTTCGGCGTGCGTGACATCGGCCG
Organism: Actinomadura sp. KC345; assembly: GCF_004348515.1. Taxonomy (GTDB): domain Bacteria; phylum Actinomycetota; class Actinomycetes; order Streptosporangiales; family Streptosporangiaceae; genus Spirillospora. The sequence goes on from NZ_SMKH01000189.1 coordinate 8,450, forward strand.
TTAGCTCGGCGACCAGACGTCCCCGCCGGAACGCCAGGTAGCGGTCGGTGATGGATCGGAACTCTTCGCTCTCCAGCGCCACGACGACGACGCAGCCGCGTTCGTCCGCGAACGCGCGGAGCTGCCGCAGGACGTGCTCCTTGGCCCCGATGTCGATCCCGTGGGTGGGCTCCTCCACGACCAGGACGCGCGAGCCGGCGGCGAGCCAGCGCGCGATCAGGACCTTCTGCTGGTTCCCGCCGGACAGCAGGCCCGCGGGGAACGCCGGGTCGGCCGGGCGCACGTCCAGGTCCGCGATCAGCCGCAGCGCCTCGGCGCGCATCTTCCGCCTGTCCAGGACGCCGAGCCGGGTGAACGCCTTGACGTCGCCGAGCGCGATGTTCCGCTCGATGCTGAGCAGCGGCTGGACGCCGTCGCGCTTGCGCTCCTCGGGGACGAACCCGATCGCCGCGGCCACGGCCGCGACCCGGTTGTGCGGCCTGACCTCCCGGCCGGCGACCGCCACCCTGGCCGGGGCGTGCCGGGGCGGTCGGCGCGCTCCGGCGAGCGTCCGCGCGAAACGTCCCGCGCCCGAGCCGAGGATGCCGGTCATCGTGACGACCTCGCCGTGCCGCAGCTCCAGCTCCGGTGCGTCCGGCAGCTTCGCCTCGACGAGCACGTCGCCCGCGGCCTGGGCCTCGCGGTCCGGCGCGTTGGCGAGGGTCCGGCCGGCGACCAGCTCGACCAGCCCGTGCGGGGTGGCCTCCTGCCGGGCCAGGCGCGCGACGACCCGGCCGTCCCGCAGGGCCGTGATCCGGTCGCACAGCGCGCGGACCTCGTCCAGGTCGTGGCTGACGAACAGGACCGCGAGGCCCTCGCCCGCCAGGCGCCGCACGAGTTCGGTGATGCGCTGGGACTGGCGCGGTTCGAGCGCCGCCGTCGGCTCGTCCAGGATCAGCAGCTTCGGCCTGGCGCGGAGCGCCCGCGCCACCTGGAGCAGCTTCTTCTCGGCGAGGTCGAGCGTGTCCGCGCGGCGGGACGGGTCCAGGCCGACGCCGAGCGTGCCGAGCAGCGCGTCGGTCTCGGCGCGGTCGGCGCCCCGGTCCCGGAGCAGCCCCCAGCGCCGGTGCGGCGCGGCGACGACGATGTTGTCGGCGACGGTCAGTTCCGGGAACAGCTGCGTCTCCTGGTGGACGACCGTGATCCCGGCGCGCTCCGCCTGCGCGGGGGTCGCGCAGCTGACCGTGCGCCCCTCGACCTCCAGGCGTCCCGCGTCGGGGCCGTAGGCGCCGCACAGCACTTTGATCAGTGTCGACTTGCCGGCGCCGTTGGAGCCGATCAGGCCGTGGACCTCGCCCGCCGCCAGCTCCAGGTCCACCCCGTCCAGCGCGGTGAACGGGCCGAACCGCTTGGTGACGCCGTGCGCGGCGACGGCGAGAGGCCCGGTCGTGGGGGGCCCGCCGGCGGGCGGGACGGTCACGAGCCGCTCTCCGTCCGTACCGCCGTGCCGGTCGCGCGGACGAACGCCGCCAGGGCGCGGCGCCGTACCGGCGGGACGCCGAGGACGGCGGCCAGCAGGACGGCGAGCACGATCAGGATTCGCATCGGGTGGCCTCCAGGGGGACGAGCTGGGAATCGAGCAGGAACGCCTCGGTCAGCCGGGCGTAGTCGCGGGGCCGCTCCTCCTGCGGGTGGTGCGCCGTGTGCGGCAGCACTTCGAGGAGCGAGCGGGGAAGCGCCGCCGCCAGGCGGGACGCGTAGCCGATGCCGGCGAACGGGTCGGCGGAGCCCCAGAGCAGGAGGACGGGCGCGAGGACGTCCGGCAGCAGCGCGCCGAGGTCTTCCGGAAGGCCGCGAGCCTCGGTGTCCCTGCCGAGCGCAAGGGCGTCCGGCGTGACGCTGTTGCGGAACCGCTTGTGGACGGTCGCCTCCGGAACGCTCGCGGGATCGTGCCACTCGTAGCTCCGGATCAGGTCGCGCATCTTCTCCGGGCTCGGGCCGTCCCCGCCGTAGTACTCGGCGCGGATCTCCGCCCCGCTCACGCCGGGCGCGCCGCCGAGGTCCGCGGGGCGGGCGCCGGTGAGGACGATCCGCCGGACGCGCGATGGTTCGCGCGCCGCGATGAGCAGCGCGACCGATCCGCCGAGCGACTGGCACACGAAGTCGGCGCGGCCGACGCCCATGCCGTCGAGCAGTGCCGTCACGTGCCGCGCGTGGAAGGAGAACAGCGGCCCGTCCGCCCGGGGCGCCGCCGAGCCGCCGTACTGCGGCAGGTCGATCAGGACGAGCCGGCGGCCGGGCAGCTCGGGCACGAGCGCCGCGAAGTCGGTCCAGGCCGAGCAGCCGGGGCCGCCACCGTGCAGCAGGACGGTGGGCGCTCCCTCTCCGATCGAGCGGACCCGCAGCGCGGAGCCGAGCACGGTGTGCCGGGCACCTGCGTCCGGTGGGGGCATGGAGTGGTCTCCGGTTCTCTATGGCGACGTCCCGCGGTTCGGTGAACGGGGTCCGCGCTGCCGAGAAAGTCGAGATGAAGCCGGGAATAACGGCTGATGCGTACTATGTACACTACTTAGGTCAAGAGTCAATGCCCGTCATCGGGATTTAACTCAGAGGTCGAGGACGAGGCGGGCCGACAGGCACCGCGAGACGCAGGGCATCATCGAGGCCGAGGCCGCCCGCTCCTCGTCGGTCAGCAGGCCGTCCCGATGGTCGGGAACCCCTGCCAGGACGGGCGTTTCGCAACTGCCGCAGATGCCTTCGCGGCAGGCGTTCGGCACCTGGATTCCGGACCTCTCCAGCGCGTCCATGACCGTCTCGTCGGCGGAGACGCCGACGGTCAACCCGGACCGGGCGCACTCCACCTCGAAGGCGGTGTCCTCCCCGTCCAGCGCCGGATCGCGCGGTGCGGCGGTGAACCGTTCGACATGCAGGCTGCCGTCCGGCCACGCCTCGCATCGCCGCTCGACCGCCGACAGCAGGCCCTCCGGGCCGCAGCAGTAGACCGCCGTGCCGGGCTCCGGGTCACCGAGCAGGGTGTCGAGGTCCGGACGCCCGTCGGTGTCCTCGGGGACGACGGTCACCGCGTCCGCGTAGCGCGCGAGGTCGGGCAGGAACGCCATCGTGTCCCGGCTCCGGCCGCCGTACACCAGGCGCCAGGGGACGTTTCCGGCCGCGACCCGCGCGATCATCGGCAGCAGCGGCGTGATCCCGATGCCGCCCGCCAGGAACAGGTAGCGCGGAGCGTCCGCCAGCGGGAACCGGTTGCGCGGGCCGCGCACCCGGACCGTCCGGCCCGGCCGCAGCTCCTCGTGCACGTACGCCGAACCGCCCCGTCCGCCGGGTTCGTAGAGGACGGCGATCCGGTACGCCCCGGTGTCCTCCGGGTCCCCGCACAGCGAGTACTGCCGGACCCATTTCCCGAGGTCGAGCTCCAGATGAGCCCCGGGCTCCCAGGGCGGGAGCGGTGCGCCGTCCGGCTCGGTCAGCGTGACCGACAGGACGCCGGCCGCCTCCCAGGTCATCGAGCGGACGACCAGCTCGCGTTCGTTCTCCACCATGGCGCGTACTATGTACGGTACTTTGCATACTCGTCAAGCGCCGGCGGCTTGACAAGGGAGGATTGGCCGTACAAAGTACGTAACATTGTCCAAGGAGGCAGAGTTGACCGTCAACGCCACGTCCCCCGGCCGCCCCCGGCCCGAGCGGCGGCAGCCCGGCCAGGACTGGTCGTCCTGGCCGACCTACGAGAGCGCCGTCCTCGGGTTCCGCGACCACTGGTACCCCGTCCTGTGGGCGGAGCAGGTGGGCAAGAAGCCCGTCGCCGTCACCCTGCTCGGCGAGAACGTCGCCCTCGTCCGGGAGGGCGACGAGGTGCACGCCCTGCACGACCGCTGCCCCCACCGCGGCGTACCCCTCTCCCTGGGGCGCCGCCAGTTCCCCGGCACGGTCTCCTGCCCGTACCACGGCTGGACGTACGACCTGAAGGACGGGAAGCTCTGCGGCGTCCTCACCGACGGCCCGGAATCACCGATCAAGGGCCGGGTGAAGGTCCGGACCTACCCCGTCCAGCAGCGTTTCGGCATGATCTGGGTGTACATCGGCGACGGAGACCCGCACCCTCTTGACGACGACCTGCCCGAGGAACTGCGCGACAACGACTTCGTCGTCGGCGGGCGCACCGACATCCGCAAGGGCAACTGGAGGTTCGCCGCCGAGAACGGATTCGACGAGGGGCACGCCAAGTACCTCCACAACACGGCGCTGTGGCGGCTCTTCAAGGTCATGCCGGCGTGGAACAAGACCCGCGTCGTCGAACGCGGCGACTGGCTCGTCCGCGTCCAGGACGAGGTGCACTGGGAGGCCGACATGCCCGGCCTCGGCCTGTGGACCAACAAGCGCTGGTGGAAGCGCATGCCCCTGCCGGACGCCCCCGGCAAGGCCGCCAGCATCAACCCCGTGATCAAGAGCCTCGACCTGCCGGGCTTCGTCTCGATCCGGCTCCCGGGCATCCTCCGCGTCGCGTACCCGCACTTCATCCACTACGAGTGGTACGTCCCGGTGGACGCCGACCACGTCCGGTACGTCCAGCTCATGGTGCGGTTCGAGACCGGCCCGCGCGCGAGCCTCTTCAAGCTCAAGTACCTCTCCGCCATCCGGTGGCTGTTCCACGGCCAGTTCACCGCCCAGGACGCCTGGATGGTCGACGTGATGGACGCCCCGCCGGAGAAGCTCTACCGCCCCGACCTGTCCCTCACCGCCTGGCGGCGCAAGGTCGAGCAGAGCGAGCCGAAGGTCCAGCCGTACGAGCGGTAGCGCGCCGGGTCCCCGGCGGGCGTTACCCTCGCCCCGGAAGATCGACGAGACCGGACCGGAGCTGCATGGCCACCCGAGAGAAGAGCAAGGGCACACGGGCGCTCACCCGTGAGCGGATCGTCGAGACCGCCGTGCGCATCGGGGACACCGAGAGCCTGGACACGCTGACCGTCCGGCGCCTCGCCGGTGAGTTGGGCGTCGGCGCGATGACCCTCTACAGCTACTTCCGCAACAAGGAGGAGATCCTCGACGCGATGGCCGACCACGTCCTCGGCGGGATGGAGGTCCCTCCCGCCGAGAGCGACGACCCCGTCGAGCTGCTGGTGGGGTGCGGGCGGGCGTTCCGCGCCATGATGCTCGCCCATCCCTGCGTCGTCCGCCTGCTCTCGACCCGCGTCACCGACAGCATCGACGCGCTGGACGGCGCGATGGAGGACGTCCTCGCCCGGCTCGAGACCGCCGGCCTGACCGGAGCCGAGGTCACCCGCGCCTACGGCGTCCTCATCACCTACGCGCTCGGTTTCTCCGGCTACCAGACGCCCCGGACCTGGGGCGACGACGCCGAGGCGCGGCGCCAGCGCCGGCACTTCTACGCGGGACTGCCCGCCGACCGCTTCCCCAGCACGGTCCGGCACTCCGAGGAACTGCCCACCCTCGCGTCCTTGGAGCAGTTCGAGTTCGGCCTCCGGCTCATCGCCGAGGGACTCAGCCCGTCCACCGGGCGGGACTAGTGGGCACAAGATCGGGCCCTTCCCGCCTCAGATCGGGCTCGGCCCGGCCGACTCCCTCTCGATCGCGGCGGCGGCGAGGACCAGGTCCTCGCGCCAGCACTGGGCGACGACCTGGACGCCGATCGGCAGGCCCGCGTCGTCGCCGGCCGGGACCGAGGCCGCGGGGACCCCGGCGACGCTGTAGGTGTGGGTGTAGTTGAAGGCCTCGTACCGGCCGTAGTCGGTGTCGGCCACACCCGCGGGAGGACGGCCGTGCCGAAGAGCGGTCCCGGTGGAGACAGGCGCCAGCACCACGTCGAAGTCGTCCAGCCACGTGCGGACCCTCGCCCGTAGCGCGAACGTTCGGTCGAGCAGCGCGAAGTAGTCGGCGGCGGAGGTGGACTCACCGTGCCTGGGATCGTTCAGGAGGTCGAGGAACTGCCCGGTGTGATCGTCGGGGGAGTCGCCGACCAGCCCGCGCACGCCGCAGGACGCCCGGCGTTCCGGTCTGCGAACCGGGGCCCGCGAGCGCGGGCGGTCCTTCCCGCCGGGGTCCGGTGAGCGGACCGGGAGGCTGGCGCGGCCGCCGGACCGGCCACGACCCTGTCAGCCGTTCGCCGATGTTCTGTCCAGCGGCCGTTGCGGCCGAGTCAGGAGGTGGCGATGAGCTCCGTGGCGCTTGCGCCGTCCCCGGAGGTCAAGCGCCCGGGGGACGCGCGCGGCGCACGGGCCGGGAACGCACGGGCCGGGGCGCCCTTCGCCGGAGTGCCGATGCTGGTCAAGGCCCTCAACGACAGTGCGGGGCTTCCGGCGAACCACGGCTCGGCCTGGGTCGCGAAGACCGGCCGCACGGCCGCCGCGCACTCCACCATCAACCGGCGGCTTGTCGAGGCCGGGTTCATCGTGGTCGGGCAGACGTCCACGCCGGAGTTCGGCGTCCTGTCGGTGAGCGAGAGCGCCGTCCACGGGATCACCCGCAACCCTTGGCGGACCGACCTCACCCCCGGCGGATCGTCTGGGGGCGCCTCGGCGGCGGTCGCGGCGGGCATGGTCCCCGCGGCCCAGGGCGGAGACGGCGGCGGGTCGATCCGGATGCCCGCGGCGTTCTGCCACCTGGTCGGGCTGAAGCCGACCGCCGGGCGGATCAGCGCCGGGCCGGGAAGCCCCGACCGGTGGGGGCACAGCGTGCCGTCCGTGGTGACCCCGTACCGTGCGGGACACCGCCGCGATCCTCGACGCGGTCGCGGGCCCGGCGCCGGGCGACCTGGGCGTTCCGCTCCCGCCGCCCAGGGGCGGGTGGG
>NZ_SMKH01000018.1 GCF_004348515.1 Actinomadura sp. KC345
AGCTTGGAGAATGGCGGGATGGGTGGATTGAAGGGGTGCGTGTTCTGTGAGATCGCTCATGGGGAGCGGGACGCGCATGTGGTGATGGATCTGCCGGACGTGGTTGCGTTTCTGGACGTGCGGCCGCTGTTCAAGGGGCACACGCTGCTGATACCGCGCAGGCACGTCGAGACGCTGACCGATCTGCCCGTCGAGTCGCTCGGCTCGTTCTTCGGGCATGCGCAGCGGCTCGCGGCCGCGATGGAGTCGGTGCTCGGTGCGGCCGGGTCGTTCGTGGCCATGAACAACCGGGTCAGCCAGAGCGTCCCGCACCTGCATGTCCATGTCGTGCCGCGCAATCGCAAGGACGGGCTCCGCGGGTTCTTCTGGCCGCGCCAGAAGTACGACTCGGACGTCGAAGCGGCCGAGTACGCCGCCCGCCTGTCCGGCTCTCTGGCTGACCCGCCCTGAGCACCCGGCCCCGCCGACCTACGGCACGCCGGGGCCGGCTCGGCGACCGCGTCCCGGTCGTGCGGGCGCGGGTCCGGCGGTGTACGCCTGAGCGGCGTATGAACCGCCCGCGTGCCGGCGTGCCGTGGTCCCGGGGTGGGGCGTCTCCTGGGGGCTTTGTCAGGTCAGGGCCAGTAGTAGGGCTACGTAGGGGTCGGCCGATTCGGTGTCGGAGGTTGACGGGGCCGCGGCCTCCAGGGCGGCGGCGTGCTCGTACAGGTCGCGTTCGGCCCGGTCCAGGGCAGTGGACAGGACGTAGTCGGTGACCGTCCAGCCGATCAGCTCGGCGGCCTTGCGGATCACGCGGATCTGTTCCGCGGATATCCGGAAGGCGATGTGGTCGTCGGCTTGGCTGGCGGGAAGGTCGTGGCGAACCGACTCAGGCATGGCCGGTCTCCTTCCTTGCGGCATCTAAAAGTACGCCGGGAGGTGTTGTCAGGACATCCCCATTGAGAACGAGAATCGGCGGGTGCGTAGGGAGGAGTCGGCGGGTGCACGGGAGCAGCCCTGCTCGTGCCGTTCGAGGCGGATGGAGCATTGGGTGGAGACGGCGCCTGGGACGGTGCGGATACGGGCGAGGAGCGGGAGGAAGCGTTCGTCGTCCTTGTGGCCGGGGCGAGGAGGTCGGACGGGGCGCGGGTGATGTCGTCGGTGGGTCCTCTCTGGCCGAGCGGGAGCGGGCGTTTGACGGGGTCGCTCGATGATCTGCTTTGCTGTCTCGTCCGGCTGGAATCGGTGAATCGGGATGTTTTTGCGGAGGTGCCCATGCCGAGGGAGCGTCGTGTTCGCATGGACGACGGGCAGGGCGGCATCGGTGGGGTGGGCTGGACGGTGCCGTTCGTGTGCAGTAGGCCAGAGGACCTGTCGAAGCCGTGACCGAGCAGTACCGAAGGAAACCCCGGGATGACCGAGACCCAGCCCGCCCCGGTGCGTGACGAGCAGGGGCGCGTCCCTGCGATAGAGCTCGCGGGCGTCGAGAAGGCGTTCCATGTTCACGGGGAGACCGTGGCGGCGGTGCGCGGTATCGCGCTGACGGTCGCGCAGGGGGAGTTCTTCTCGCTGCTGGGCCCGTCAGGGTGCGGCAAGACGACGACTCTGCGCGCGATCGCCGGGTTCGAGGAGCCGACGGCCGGTGAGATCCGCCTGCACGGAAAGGACGTCACCGGTGTGCCTCCCAACCGGCGCGACGTGAACATGGTGTTCCAGTCGTACGCGCTGTTCCCGCACATGAGCGTCTTCGACAACGTCGCGTTCGGCCTGCGGCGGCGCGGTGTCCCCAAAGCGGACGTCAAGCGGCGGGTCGCGGAGATGCTCGGCATCGTCGATCTGGCGGGACGGGAGCGGCGCCGCCCTGGTGAGTTGTCCGGCGGGCAGCAGCAGCGGGTCGCGCTCGCCAGGGCGCTGGTCAACCGGCCGAGCGCTCTGCTGCTGGACGAGCCGCTCGGTGCGCTGGACCTGAAGCTCCGCCAGGCCATGCAGGTGGAGCTGAAGCGTATCCAGCGGGAGGTCGGCATCACGTTCGTGTACGTGACGCACGACCAGGGCGAGGCGCTGGCGATGTCGGACCGCATCGCCGTCATGAACGACGGGCTGGTCGAGCAGCTGGGCACCCCGAGGGAGATCTACGAGCGCCCGGCGACACGGTTCGTGGCGGGGTTCATCGGGACGTCCAACCTGCTCGGCGGGGAGGTCACCGAGACGGGCGCGGGCATCGCGGTGATCTCCTGTGGGCCGGACGGGCGGATCGAGGTGCCGGTGCGGGACGGCTTGGAGGCCGCGGTGGGGCAGCGGCTGGAGCTGACCGTCCGTCCCGAGAAGATCGGCATCGGGACGGGCAGGCCGGAGGACGGTTCGTGCCGCGTCCGGGGGACGGTGACCGAGGTCGTCTACCTCGGGACGTCGACGAACTACAACGTCACGACGTGCACCGGGGCCGACGTCGTCGTGTTCATGCAGAACGCCGCGTCCGCCGACGACATCGCCGCGCGCGGGGACGGCGTCTGGCTGTCGTGGGATCCGCGCCACTCGTACGCCATAGGAGCCCCACAGTGAACTACATCGACCCTGCGTTCCTGCGCGGACTCACGCAGCCGCGCTCGGCGCGTTCCCGTCGTGACGTCCTGCGGCTGACGGGCGCCGCCGGGGCGGGAGTGTTCCTGGCGGCCTGCGGTGTGGAGGGGCAGGGCGGCAAGGGGAACGCCGACCGCGACGACGTCCGCGCGTTCTGGTCGGGCAAGGCCGGGAACGGGAGCCTGAACTGGGCGAACTGGCCCGGTTACATGCAGGACGACCGTGCGACCGTCAAGGCGTTCGAGAAGGAGACGGGCATCGAGGTGACCTACAAGGAGGTCATCCAGGAGATGGGCCCGTGGTTCGGCAAGATCCAGGCGCCGCTGGCCGCGGGGCAGCCCATCGGCTTCGACCTGATGGTCATGACGAACGGGATCCAGCTGGAGAAATGCCGTCAGCTCGGCTACCTGGCCCCGCTCGATCACTCGAAGCTGCCGAACTTCGCCGCGAACGCGGGGGCCCGCTTCAAGAATCCGTCCTATGACCCCGGCAACGCCTTCACGATCCCGTACGAGTCAGGCATCACGGGCATCGCGTACAACACGAAGTACGTCAAGGACGAGATCACCTCCATCGCCCAGCTGTTCGACCGGAGGTACGAGGGCCGGGTCGGCATGATGGGCGACTCCCAGGAGCTCGGGAGCTTCGGGATGCTCGCGCTCGGCATCGACCCGGAGAAGTCGGTGAAGGCCGACTGGGAGAGGGCCGCCGCCAAGCTCCGTGGGCAGCGTGACGGCGGGATCGTCCGCAAGTACTACACCCAGGACTATGTCGACGCCGTCAGCAAGGGCGACGTGTGGCTGACGATGGCGTGGTCGGGCGACGTCTACAGCCTGACGTCCCCCGACGTGAAGTTCGTGGTTCCCGAGGAGGGAGGCACGATCTGGACCGACAACCTGTGCATCCCGAAGACCGCCGAGAACCCGGTGGACGCGCTGGCCCTCATGAACTGGCTCTACGTCCCGGCCAACAACGCGCCGCTGACCGAGTTCATCAACTACATGCCGCCCGTCCCCGCGACGCGGCGGATCCTGGCGGCCAAGGCGGCGAAGGCGGCGGGCGAGGAGAAGGAGGACCTGACCAGGCTGAGCACCAGCCCGCTGATCTTCCCGGCGGAGACCGACCTGGCCCGGCTGCGGCACTACCGGCGCCTCGACCAGGCCGAGGAGGCGGAGTACCAGAAGATCTTCGAGCCGATCTCCAAGGGCGCGTGATGGCGCGAAGGCGGGGGCGGCTCGCGCCGTACCTCATGGTCCTGCCGGGCGGGCTGTGGCTGGCGGCGTTCTTCCTCGTCCCGGCGGCGCTGATGGTGTCCCTGTCGCTGCAGACGGGCAACCTCGTCGACGGGTTCCGGCAGACGCTGCACTGGCAGAACTACACCGACGGCCTGAGCACCTACGGGGACACGTTCGCCCGGTCGCTCTGGTACGGGCTGCTGGCGACCGCCGCGTGCATCGCGATCTCCTATCCGGCCGCGTACTGGATCGCGTTCCGCGGCGGACGGCACAAGACGACGTACCTGTTCCTGATCCTTCTCCCGTACTTCGTGTCGTTCATCCTGCGGACGGTGGCGTGGAAGCTCGTGCTGACCGACAACGGACCGGTTCTCGGCCCGCTGCGCGACAACGGGATCCTCCCGGACGGCTTCCGCGTCCTCGACACCGGTTTCGCGGTCGTGTCGGGGCTGACCTACAACTTCCTCCCGTTCATGGTGCTGCCGATCTACGTGGCGCTGGAACGGATCGGCCCGCACGCGGTGGAGGCGGCCCGTGACCTGTACGCGAGCCGCGTCCAGGCGTTCGCGCGGGTCGTCCTGCCGCTGTCGCTGCCCGGGGTCTTCGCCGGTGTGGTCATGACGTTCGTTCCGGCGTCGTCCGACTACGTCAACGCCGAGCTCCTCGGCGGCCCGCACAACACCATGATCGGCAACGTGATCCAGGCGGAGTACTTCAACAGCGGCGCCTACCCGACGGCGTCCGCGCTGTCGTTCACGCTGATGGCGATCCTGCTGGCCGGAATCTTCCTCTACGCCCGCACCCTCGGCGCCCGGCACGTCCTGGAGGCGGCGCGACGATGACGACCGTCCGGAAGGCCCCGGCGGAACGGCCCGCCGCCCCGGCGGGGCGCCGCCGGATCTCCGGCCTGCACCTCTACACGCTGGTGCTCATCGCGTGGCTGACCCTGCCGATCGCGCTCATGATCCTCTTCGGGTTCAACGACGTCCAGGGCAAGCAGAACTTCCGCTGGCAGGGCTTCACGCTCAAGTGGTACGCGCAGCTGTTCGACAAGAGCGACCTCACCGCCGCCGTCATCAACTCCCTGGCGATCGCGTCGCTCAGTACGCTCGTCACCACCGTCCTCGGGACGTCCGCGGGCCTCGCGCTCGGCAGGTACCGCTTCCGCGGCGAGGGCGCGGCCGGCCTCCTGCTGTTCATGGCGATCTCCTGCCCGGAGATCGTGATGGGCGCGTCGCTGCTGTCGATGTTCGTGACGTTCGGCCTGCCGCGCGGCCACCTGACGATCCTCGTCGCGCACGTGATGTTCTCCGTCGCGTTCGTGGCGGTGACGGTCCGCGCCCGCGCGGCCGGGATCGACCCGGCCGTCGAGGAGGCCGCGCAGGACCTCGGGGCGGGGCCGTGGACGCGGTTCCGGCTCGTCACCCTGCCCATGATCAGGCCGGGGGTCCTGGCCGGGGCGCTGCTGGCGTTCGTGCTGTCGGTCGACGACTTCGTCATCACCAACTTCACGAGCGGCGCCACGGTGACGTTCCCGCTGTGGGTCTACGGCTCGACCAGGACCGGCACGCCGCCGCAGGTGAACGTGATGGGGACGCTCATCTTCGCGGCCGGGGTCATGATCGCGGTCGTCTCGTCCCGGCGCACCCTGCGCGCCTCCCGCACGCGGCCGGGCCCGGCGGGGGCGGGGCATCATCGTGACTGATCGGGAGGACGACGTGGACGTGAGGAAGGCGCTCGCGGAGGCCGCGCCAGAGCCGTTCTGGCTCCAGGACCCGGCCCGCCCGGACGCCGGCGACCCCCTTGCGGGTGCGCAGGCAGGCGACCTCGCCGTCGTGGGCGGCGGGTACAGCGGCCTCTGGACGGCCCTCCGCGCGAAGGAGCGTGACCCCTCCCTGGACGTGGTCGTGCTGGAGGCCGGACGGATCGGCGACGCCGCGTCCGGGCGCAACGGCGGGTTCTGTTCCGCCAGCCTGACCCACGGCCTGGAGAACGGCCTCGCGCGCTGGCCGGACGACATGCACACGCTCGAACGCCTCGGCTGGGACAACCTGCGCGCCATCGCCGACACCCTCGCCCGGTACGGCATCGACGCCGACTGGGAGCCGACCGGCGAGCTGAGCGTCGCGACCGAGGAGTGGCAGGTCCCCGCGCTGGAGGACGCGGCGGAGAAGGCGTACGAGTACGGCTGGGAGCCCATCCTCCTCGGCCCTCGCGCCGTCCGCGCGGAGGTCGCCTCTCCGGCGTTCCTCGCCGGGCTGTGGGACCGCGACGCCGCCGCGATGCTGCACCCCGCCAAGCTCGCCTGGGGTCTCGCGGACGCCTGCCGCTCCCTCGGAGTGCGCGTCTTCGAGAACACCCGCGTCACGGGGCTGCGCTCCGACGGCGCCGCACTCCGGCTGAAGGCCGCCCATGGGACGGTCACCGCCCGCAAGGTCGCGCTCGGCACCGGGCCGTACCCGTCGCCGCTGAGGCGTACGCGCAGGTTCGTCGTCCCCGTGTACGACTACGTCCTCGTCACCGAACCGCTCTGCCCCGAGCAGCGAAGGTCCGTCGGCTGGCAGCACCGCCAGGGCGTCGGTGACAACGCCAACCAGTTCCACTACTTCAGGCTCACCGCGGACGACCGGATCCTGTGGGGCGGCTACGACGCCGTCTACCACTACGGCAACGGCCTGCGTCCCGCCCTGGAGCGACGCCCGTCCACGTACGCGACCCTCGCCCGGCACTTCTTCGCGACGTTCCCCCAACTCGAAGACGTCCGCTTCTCCAACGCGTGGGGAGGCGCGGTCGACACGTGCAGCCGCTTCTGCCCGTTCTACGGGACGGCTTACGACGGCAGGCTCGCCTACGCGGCGGGCTACACCGGACTCGGCGTCGGGGCCACCCGCTTCGGTGCCGACGTCATGCTCGACCTTCTGCTCGTCGGCCTGGCGCCCGGTGAGGAGACCGAGCGCACGCGGCCGGCGATGGTGCGGACCAAGCCCGTCCCGTTCCCGCCGGAGCCCCTCCGCTACGGCGTCATCAACCTGACCCGGAGAGAGATGGCCCGCGCCGACCGCAACGCCGGACACCGCGGCCTCTGGCTCCGCACCCTGGACCGCCTGGGCATCGGCTTCAGCTCGTAGACGGTGTCGTCGGACCGGCCCGCCGCGAGACGGCCTGCGCCGACCGCAACGCCGGACGGCGCGGACTCCGGCCGCGCACCGAACACCCCGGTCAGTCGGGGGATTCGTCGATGGTGCCGAAGATGACCGAGGAGACCTCCAGGTAGAGCTGCTCCGGGTACGGCATGAAGTTGACGTTGTTGATCGCCTGCTTCTGGCCCGCGGACTCCGTGACGAACTCGCCGTATCCGAGCAGCTGGCCGACCACGGAGCGGTTCAGCGTGATGTCGGTGACCTTGGACAGCGGCATCATCAGGACGCTCCGGTTGAGGACGCCCTTCACGACCATCATCCGGTGCTCGGTGACCAGGAAGAACTCCAGCGACCAGGCGACGACCTTCCAGAGCAGGTAGCCGATCGTGATCAGCCAGAGCCACCAGAGCCACATCAGGCCCACGACCGCGCCGGCGGCGCCGCACAGGACGAGCCCGCCGACGACGAGCGCGACCGGCGGGATGAGGACGGCGGGGTGGCGGCGGACGGCGATGACGCGTCCCTCGTGGGACATGAGGTACTTGTCGACGGTGCGCGACGAGTGGTCGTGTTGCACCATCATGTCCTGCAGGTTCACGGTGGCGTCCTCGTCATGATCCGGTTGGTTCAACGGTAGCCGACGCGGCGGCGCCGCCGCACGGTCCGAGCGGTAAGGAGACCGGGGCCTTGCCGGAGGGGGGTCGGCGGCTGATGATGATCGGCATGGACGGCGCGAGGGGGCCCGCGGAGGGGCCGTACGGCCAGGGCGGCGCGAGGGGGCCGCGCGGCGAGTTCGAGCCGGACGTGACCGGACGCCCCATCTGGCGGCTGCTGATGCGGGGCCTCGGCGTCTACCTGCCGGGCTGGGAGATGCCGGCGGGCGCGCTGCGCGTCCGGGGCGGGGCCGCGGACGGGTTCGGCCCGCCCGCCTACCTCAACGGGGACGCCGGGTTCGGCGTCCAGATCCCCGACCGGCGCAGGGGGCTGGAGCCCGACCGGGAGATCTACGTCCGCGGCCGGGAGAACCCGAGCTTCGGCATCGTCGTCGCGGGACCGGCGGCGGCGATCGGCAGCCGCGTCGTGGACGCGGGCGTGCTGATGCGGTTCGCGCGGAGGCTGACGTTCGAGGAGCTCTTCGACACCGGCGACGCCGACTCCGTCCCGTACGCGGTCCGCGGGGCGCGGGCGGTGGAGAACGCGGTGTTCCTCGACCGCGCGGCCGGCGTCGGGCTCTGCGTCGAGGCCGACCCGGAGACGGGCGCCCTGACCTGCCCGCTGTACGTGCGCCTCGGCGGCCCGGCGGAGCGGACCGTGCGAGCTTACGGAGCGCCCCGCGCCGACGGAGCCCCCCGCGCCGCCGCCGTTCCCCGGGCCGACGAGGCCGCGGGTCCTACGACGCGGCCGCCCAGCCCGTGAGGTCCCACAGCTGATGCGACGGCAGCCGCCGCAGCCGGACGGTCGCGGCGGCCGGGTCCCAGAACACCTCGTCGCTCTCCAGCTCCAGTGACTGGGCGGCGGTCAGCACGGCGCACAGCAGCTCGTCGCGCGTCCGCACGGCCATGAGCGGGCCGATCTGCGCGACGGCGCCGGAGCATTCCGACAGCGTCCGCAGCATGGCCTTGAGGGCGGCCTCGTCCTCGGGCGGGCGCGCCGGTTCGACGCCCGGCGGGACGCCGGGCTCGACGCGCCCGAGCCCGCGCCTGGCCTCCCCGCCCGGCGCGCCCTCGTACGGGCCGCCGTGGAGCCCGTTGCGCGGCAGGTCGGCGCCGGTCGAGATCAGCAGCGCGCTGAACGCCCCCGCGAGGTCCTCGGCCGCCTGCCCGCCGAGGAAGTACCGGCGGCGCTCGGGCGAGCCGGGCACGGGGCCGTCCGATCCCTCGGCCGTCCGGAAGCGGACGTTCAGCCGGCTCGCCCGCACGCACCGCTCGTACATCTCGCCGAGGATGTCGTCGAGCTGGTCGTCGCGCGTCCACAGCCGCCCGGTGGCGGTGACGGCGTCGCCGTGGGCGCGGGGACGGCCGGTGAGCGCGGCCGTGACGGTGTCGTCCAGCTCGCCCTCGGTGAACTGGAGCAGCTCGGCGACGACGTCCTCGACGTCCTCCAGGGTCCGGGTGAGGGTGCGCTGCAGGGCCAGGATCTCCTCGCCGCCGCGTTCGAGGTCGGCGAGCCGGTCGAGGGCCGTGTCGACCTTGCCCTCGACCGCTTCGGCGCCCGTCCGCGTGACGGCGCGTACCGACGTCTCCACCTCGCCGAGCTTGCGGCGCAGCGCGGCGAGCGTGATCCGCTGCTGCTCCAGGTCGCGCAGCCGGCCGGCCTGCGTCCGAAGGAAGTCGTCGGCCTGGTGGACGAGGCCCGCCAGCTCCTCCACCTGCCCCGTGTTCTGCCGGAGCCGGGTGTCGAGCGCGGGCAGCACGTCCTGCTTGACGCGCGAGAGTTCGGCGGTGAGCTGCTCGCCCACCGTGACCAGGACGTTGTTCTGCTTGGTGACCTGCTCGTTCAGCTCGTCGATCCGGCGGGAGAACGCGTTCGACTGATCCCGGCTCTGCTTGCCCGCGTACAGTTCGAGCGCCCCCACCACGACGCACATCACCACCAGGATGACCGTCGTCATTGCACTCCTCGGGCGTGACGGTGATTACCGGACCGGGTTTTGATCGCGACCATAACTTACGATCACGCGGCCCGACCGGAACTTACGTAACCGACTGATCTCAGTGACCGGCCCGGTATAACGCCCCTTCGGCCACGCCATCAGGTGAGCAATTCGGCACCGTCGGTGACGGCCGGTCAGATGCAGCCCTCGAATTGCGGGACGGTCGTGGTGAGTTCCAGTCCGGTCGGGCCGAACCACCTGTTCAGCTGGAGCCGCATCGTGCCGTCCTGGTACATCTTCGTGATGGCCTCGTTGACCGCCTCGCAGCCGTCCACGTCGCCCTGCCGGATGCCGACGCCGTAGCGCTCGTCGGAGAACGGCGCGTTCGCGAGCCTCATGTAGTCGCCCGTCTTGGCCGCCATGGACGCGAGCCCGCCGAGGATCAGGTCGTCGGTGGTCACCGCGTCGAGCTGTCCCGCGATCAGCTTCTGGAGGCACTCGGTGTACCCGCCGGCCTCGACCGGCACGGCGGGGACGCCCTGCTCCGTGCCGACGCGGTGGAACGACTGCGAGCCCGGGACGCTGCAGAGCCGCATGCCCGCGAGATCGTCCAGTCCGCGGATCGAGCGGGGATTGGACTCGGGAACGAGGATGTCCTGGTGGGCGACGTAATAGGGCCCCGCGAACGACACCTTGGTCTTGCGTTCGGGGGTGATCGAGTAGGTGCCGACGACGAGGTCGACCTCGCCGTTCTGGAGCATTTCCTCGCGCTTCTTGGACGGCGCCGCCTTGAACGTCACCTTCGAGGCGTTGACGTGCAGGTGCCTGGCGATCTCCTTGGCCATTCTGACGTCGAATCCCTCGTAGGAGTCGTAGGCGCCGGAGGGGGCTCCCTCGATGTGCTGCCCGAGGCCGGGCTGGTCCCGGTGCACGCCGATGACGAGGCCGTCCTTGCCGACGATCGAGTCCTCGGCCGCGCCCGCGGTGCCGCAGGCCCCGGCGGCGGCGGCCGAGGCCGCCGCGACCACGGCCGCGGCCGACCGCCGGGCCCGGCTCCGAGGACGCCGGGGCGGCCGCCGCGTCACTTCGACCACCGGTACTCCGCGAGCCGGGGACGCACGCCGGCGAGCACGAGCAGGGCGATGGCGACGCCCGCGACCGGGAGGATCGTGTACCACCCGCTCGTCCCGTCGTCCCCGTCCTCCACGGCCTCGTCGAACTTCTTCTGGTGGAGGCCGATGAGCTCCTGCAGGGACCGGTCGTAGGCGGTGAAGTCCGCGGCGGCCCTGCCGCGGGCGTCCACGGCCTGGGCGCGCTGCCCGCCGTGGACGAGGTCCCTCATCCGGCGGTCGTTCGCCTGCACCTTCTGGTAGGCGCTCAGGACCTTGCTCAGGCCGCCCGCCATCTCCGACCGCTGCTCTGCCGATTCCATGGGCCGGTTGGCCTCGGTACCGAAGAAGCCGAGGAACTTCGCACGTCCGGGCTCGAACGACAGGTCGCCCTGGACGGCCTGGTTGTACTGGGTCAGGTTCCCCGCGGGCAGGTACAGGACGGTCTGGGACTTGCTCAGGTACACCTGCTCGTAGGCGTCGGCCCGGCCGGGATCGAGGAGGAAGCGGGTCTCGTCGGCGCTCGCGCTGTTGCTGATGGCGCGTGCCCGCGAGAGGGAGAGGATCGAATCGAACCCCTCCTCCTTGGCCTGGCGGAGGCTGTCGGCCTGGCCGGACAGCATGGCGGCGCTCGTCGCGACCAGGACGAGCGTGCCGAGCGCGGCCAGCGCCAGCGGCACGTTCAGCAGCCTGCGGTAGCGCCTGGCCAGGTACAGCTGGAAACCGGCCAGGGTGGCCAGCAGCGCCAGGCCGGTGATGATGATCCACGTCCGGCCCGCGAGGACGGCCGACCGCTTCTCCTCATAGGTGTGCCGGACGAGCGTGCCGTTGTCGAGCGTGAGGTTGTAGGCCTTGGGCAGCAGGTCCAGCTTCATCAGGTCCGTCGCCTGCCGGTAGAGGTCGATCACCTCCTGCGACGGCTGCCCGGAGGGGCGGTTCGACTGCCCGTCGAGCAGCAGCGCCTGCCCGGCGAGGCGCTCGTAGCGGCCGAGCGCGTCCAGCACGTCGCGGGCCGTCTCCTCCTCGGTCCTCTCGTCGGCGAGGTTCGCCGCCTGGAGCAGCGCCTCGCCGGCCTTCAGGCGGTTCTCGTTGTAGCGCTCCATCGCCTGGTCGCGCCCGCCGCCGGCCGCGTCGCCGACCAGCAGCGCGTTGGCGAGCTGGGCGTCCATGTCGGTGAGCTGGAAGTACAGGTCGCCGGTCGCGACGACCTGCGGGCCCGCATCGTGCCCGATGACCCGCACGCCCTCGCGCGCGTTGGCGATCGCCGCCCACGCGACCGCCAGCAGCGCCACCAGCAGGACGATGGCCAGCACCGTCAGCGTCCGGACCCGGGAGGCGACCGTGCGGGGGAGCAGCCGCGCGACACCGGCCGGCGCCGCGTCGGAGGCCCGCCTGCGCAGGCCCCCGGGGCGCCGCCGGGCGGGCGGTGCCGGAGGCGGCGGGGAGGGTGCGGGCTGCCCCGTCGCGGGAGACTGCTGAACGGCCGTCATGTCGCCTCGCCTCGGATGAGCGTGATGGTGGTCCAGGCGCCCACGTGGATCCGGTCGCCGTGGGAGAGCGGTATCTCGACGTTGAAGGGGATGGGATCGATCGACCCGTTGAGGCAGGTCCGGTTGGTGGATCCGGGGTCGACCAGCGTCCAGGTGCCGTCCGGCTTGGCCAGCAGGACCGCGTGGACGTGGGAGACGCCGGGATCCTCGGGCGGCTCGCGGAGGTCGATCTCGGGCGGTGACGGCTGCGCCGAGCCGCGCCTTCCGATGCGGACCTGCTGCCCCACGAGCGGGATCCGCCTCTCCGGCGCGTACGGGGGGAAGGCGAGAGACGCGGAGTCGGGCCCCTCTTCGGCGATGACCGAGTCGTAGTAGTCGCGGTCGGCCGTGACGACCGCCGTCCAGACGGCCCCCGGGACGGGCGGCGCGGAGGGCGACGACGGGGAGGACGCGCCGGCGATGCGCTCGCCGCAGAGGTCGCAGTAGTCCGCCGCCTGTGAGGTGTGTCCGTTGGGGCAGATCGCCATGCTCAGCGCTCGCCCGGCCGGGGGGTGGTCAGCGTCTCGTCCTTGCGTGTTCGCACGGTCTTGCTGGAGCGGACGTCGAGTTCCATCTCGTCGCCCTTGTCGACGTTGCGCTTCAGCCGGACGGTGCCGGTCGCGGGATCGATGACGTCCACGACCTTGCGCAGCATGGAGGTGATCGCGTCGTTGCCCGCCTCGTTGGCCAGGACCACGGCCCGGCCGAGCCGCGCGGTCGCGGTGTCGAGGTCGCCGTCCTTGCGGGCCTGGAGCCCGCCCTGGATCTCCTCGGCGAGCTCGGCCTGCCCGGTGTAGTGCGCCACGCGCGCGTTGATCTTCGTGGACTGGGCCTCGTCGTCCGTCCACTGGGCCAGGACGTTGCCGGTCGAGAGGACCTGCGCCTCCTCGCCGGGCGCGCCCGGCATGACGAGCTTGACCCACGCGGCGCGCAGCTCCTTGCCGACCTCGCCGGGTGGGACCTCCACGCAGATGTGGTAGTCGCGGCTCTCGGTCCCCCACGCGCCGAGCGGGTAGTCGCCGGCCTGCGGCGCCGACTCGACGCGCTTGCCGGTCAGGTCCTCCACCGACGGCATGACCTGCTTGACGAACCGCAGCGACGCGGTCTGCGGCGTCCACACCCGCAGCGCCACGTCGGCGACGGACTTGCCCATCGCCGCCTCCGTCATCGCCTGGAAGTCGGCGACGAGATCGGCGGGGTCGACGACGGCGTCGGCGCTGCCGAGCAGCGCCGAGGCGATCTTGCGCAGCTCGGCGACCTCCCAGTCGGTGCCGATGCCGCGGCAGTCGCACACGAACCGGCCGCTGCAGCGGAACAGGACGGCGTCGAGCTCCTCGGCCGTCTCGTGCTGGTTCTTTCCGTCGGTCAGCAGGATCGCGTGCCGGATGCCGCCCTCGGCGGTGTCGAAGAGCTCGTCGGCCAGCCGCAGCCACGATCCGATCGCGGTGCCGCCGGACGCCTTCAGCCGGCCGAGCGCCTGCTTGGCCTGATGCCTCGTCCTGTCGGACGCCGCCACGAGCCCGGCGTGCTGCGGGAACACCATCGAGGCGCTGTTGGAACCGGAGATGATCGCGAACTCGACCCCGTCGCGGAGGGCGTCGACCGCGACCTGCGCCGCGGCGACCGCCGCGCGCATCTTGGCGTCGGGGTAGGACATCGAGCCCGAGGTGTCGATGATGATGACCTCGGACGCCTTCGCCGAGGACGGCGCCGCGACGGCGCCCTCCCCGGCGGTCGCCTCGACGGACACGATGGCGTGCACCTCGCGGCCGCCCTCGGGCAGGAACTTGTTCTGGTCGATCTTGACGGTGAACTGCGGCTGCTCGCTCATCAGGGCTGCTCCGTGCTCTGCGGGGTGCTCTCGTTGACGCGGCTCTGCGGGCCGCCTGGGGAGGGGTGCGGGATCACGGCGACCGTGATGTTGTCGCGGCCGCCCGCGTCGAGGGCGTGCCGTACCAGGGTCCGCGCGACGTCCAGCGGGCCTGCCGCCGGGTCGTGCCCGGGATCGTCACCCGGTTCCGGCGCCGGCACGCCCGTTCCGTTGGTGGCGCCGGCGGTGTCAGCGGCGGTGTCGGTGGCGTCCGTGGCGTTCACGGCGCCCGGGCCGGCGGCCAGCAGGGCCGCCAGGTCGCGGGCCGCGGGGAAGTAGTTCCACAGGCCGTCGCTGCAGACCAGCAGCGTGCCGGGGCCCGCCGGGCGGAACGTCGCCACGTGCGGGCTGACCTGCCCGGCGTCCGCGCCGAGCCACGCCGTGATGACGTGCGCGTTCGGGTGCGCCTCGGCCTCCGCCTCGGTCAGCGAGCCCTGCGCGACCATGAACGCGGCCCACGAGTCGTCCTCGGTGAGCCGGCGGGACGGCCCGAGCTCCGCCATGTCGCCGGTGCTCACCTCCGCCTCGTCCGGGGCCGCCTCCGCGGAGACCGCCTCGTCCGGGGCCGGCTCCGTGGGGCCCGGCACCGGCGTCCCGTCCTCGGCGGGGTCGACGGCGCCGTCCGCGGCCAGCCAGTAGGCGCGGCTGTCGCCGATCCAGCCGACGGTGACCGTCGCGCCGCGCGTCACCGCGGACACGTACGTGCACGACGGCGCGTCGAACGGCGACGTGGCCAGCCCGGCGACCGCCGCGGCCGCGCGGAGCGCCGCGCTGCGCGTGGCGTCCTCCGGGTCCTCGCCGGAGTCGAGGAGCGCCACCAGCGCGGCGGCGCCGGTGTCGGCGGCCGTGCGGGACGCGTCCTCGGGACGCTGCGAGGATCCGACGCCGTCGCAGACCACGGCCGCTATGCCGGCGGAGTGGGCGGCGATGGCCAGGGCGTCCTCGTTGCGGCTGTAGCGCCGGCCGCGATCGCTCGCGCCCGCCGCGACCACCGGCCGGGACCCGTTCCCGGCGCCCGCCGCCGGGAGCTCGATCTCCACGTGGTCGCGTTCGGCGGGCTGGCGCAGGCCGCAGGTCTCGCAGTAGCCGTCGGCGCCGATCGCCGTCCCTCCGCACTCCGGGCACGGCCGCGCGGACGCCGCCGGCGCTCCCTCCCCGGCGGAGCCGGCCGGTTCGGCGGGCGGGGCGTCGCCGATCCGGTGCCCGCACTCCTCGCAGAAGATCTCGCCCGGATACACCATCTCCCCGCAGGAGGGGCAGGACAGCTCGGCGGCCTTGACCGCGTCCGGGTCCCCCGGAAGGCCCGTGCCGTCCGGGCCGCCGCCGTTGTGGTCATCGGTCACAGGAGCGTCCTCGGGCGTACGGCGTTGGCGGAATCGACGAGCCGGCGGAACTCGTCGCGGTCGCGGGTGCGCCGTGCCAGCTCCCGGTACGTCCCTTCCAGGAGCCGGCGCAGCGGGATCTCGGTGAGCGGCGAACCGAGCAGGGAGCCGCCCTGGAGCCCGCCCGCTCCGCCGGGGCCGTCCAGGAGCCAGTCGAGCGCGGCTTCGAGGATCTCCGCCGCGAGCCGGTCGCGGCGTTCGGCGTCCAGGTCCAGCGCGGTGAGGCGGTCGCCCGCGGCGACCAGCTCGGCCGCCGTCAGCTCCGCGGCGGGACGGCCGCGCACCGCGGTCGCGACCGCCGCCACCTGGGCGGGCACGTACCGGATGGAGATCTTCGGCACCGAGTCGAGCGCGGCGACGGCCGCGGCCCGGTCGCCCGCGGCCAGATGCACCCGGGCGAGGCCGAACGCCGCGTTGATGTAGCTCTGGTCGGTGCGCCACACCATCTGGTAGAGGCGCACCGCGTCGAGCGGCGCGTTCCACTCGCGGCAGTAGGCGAGGGCCAGCTTGGGCGCCGCCTCGCCGGGCAGCAGCCCGTACAGCCGCTCGAAGCGCGGCTCGGCCTCGCCGAGCCTGCCCTTGGCGAGCAGCGCGACCGCGCGGTACCAGTCGACGCGCCAGTCCCCGGGGAGTTCGGCGGCCAACTCGTCCAGCAGCCCGTGCGCCTTGTCGGCATCACCGAGCTCGATCAGGACGCGCGTGTGCAGCAGCCTGACCTCCGGTGTGCGCTCCGGCGCGTTCGCCACGGCCTCGGCGACCTGCTCCGCCTCCAGCGCGGACAGCCCCGAGACGAACGCGGCGGCGGGGTCGGCGCGGTCCACCAGCGGCACCGGCAGCGCCGCCGCGGCCACGTCCGGCGGAACGGGCGGCAGCGCCGACTCGTCCGCCTCGCCGCCCGCCATCCGCGTCGCGAAGCGCTCCGCCCCGAACAGGCCGGACGGCGCGGGGCGCGGCGTGCCGTCCTGCGCGGCCAGCACCTCCCGCAGCACGCCGGTGAGCTGCTCGGCCATCTCCCCCGCGTCCTGGAAGCGCTCGGCCGGCACGTCGTGCGTCGCCCGGCGCAGGAAACGGTCGAACGACTCGTACGCCTGCAGCAGCGGGATCTCCGCGCGGGGCGGCAGCGAGGTGGCGAACGTCCTGGTGTAGCCCTTGAACGGGAAGCTCAGCACCGCCAGGGCACGGCCGACCGTATAGAGGTCGGAGGTGATGGACGGGCCGTCGTCGGCGATCTCGGGCGCCTGGTAGCCGACCGTGCCGTAGATGGCGCCGTACGGGTCGTCCAGCCGCCGCACTCCGCCGAGGTCGATCAGCCGGAGCTGCTCCTCGGACTGGATCACGTTGTCCGGCTTGAAGTCGCAGTACACGAGCCCCTGCGCGTGCAGGTACTCGAACGCCCGCAGCACCTCCAGCCCGTACGCGATGGCCTGCGCGAGCGGGAGGTGCTTCTCGCCGCGGGGCTGCGGCTGCTCCAGGAGGACGTCCTTGAGCGACTGCCCGCCCACGTACTCCATGACGATGTAGCCGTCGCCGTCGTGCTGGACGAAGTTGTAGATCTTCACGATGTTGGGGTGCTCGACCTCGGAGAGGTAGGCGCGCTCGGCCGCCGCGGCCTCCATCGCGTCGGTGTCGCCGCTGTCCAGCAGGCCCTTGAGCACCACCCACCGGTCGTTGACGTTCTTGTCCCTGGCCAGGTAGATCCAGCCGAGCCCGCCGTGGGCGAGGCAGCCCAGCACCTCGTACTGGCCGCTGACGAGGTCGCCTGGGCTGAGCTTCGGGGTGAAGGAGAACCGGGTGCCGCACTTGGGGCAGAAGCCCTCGGTCCGGCCGGGCCGGTCGCCGCGTCCCCGGCCGACCGGATCGCCGCAGCTGCTGCAGAACCGCTTGCCCTCCGCGACCTGCGGGTCGCTCATCACCGCCGAGGCCGGATCCCGGTACGGGACGCGCGGGACCTCCACGAGCCCGGCGCCGAGCATCCCGCGGCGGCCGGACGACCGCGACGACCCGGTGCGGGTGCTGCCCGTCCGCGTGCTGCCGGTGGCGGTGCTGCCCGTGCTTCCGCCCGTGCCCGCCCGTGAGGTCAGGGTCGTGTGGGCGGGCGGCGAGCCGCAGACGTCGCAGTAGCCGTCCATGATCGTCCCGGTGCAGCCGGGCTGGCGGCACGTGTCGTCGGGCACGGCGACGGGCGGGCGCGGGGCGGGCACGCTCGGGGCGGCCGCGGCCGGGGGAGTGCCGCAGACGTCGCAGTAGCCGTCCGAGATCGTCCCGGTGCAGCCGGGCTGCGCGCACCGGTTCGGCGGGGGCGCCGCCGGCGGGAGATTGGCCGGCGGGGGACTGGAGGAGGCGGCCACGCCGCATCGGACGCAGTAGCCTCCGTCGACGGTTCCGCCGCAGCCCGGCTCGGCGCACTGGCTCATCGTCTCGTTCCCTTCGCCCGCGCGTTGATCGCCTGCTGATATCCCGACAGCGTCACGGTGGCCTCCCGGAGGTCGCACGGGGAGGTCCACAGCAGCTCGCGGGCCTGGTCGTAGATGCGGGCCAGTTCGGCGTCCTCGGCGTGGCCGAGCCTGGCGGCCTTCACCCGGTACGCCTCCAGCCGGCCGCGCAGTTCCTCGCGCCGGTCGAGGAGCCCGCGGATGACGCGGGCCGTCTCGCGGGCCCGCTCCAGCGCGCCGTTCGCCGCCTGCTCCAGGTCGGCGACCCGTGCCGCCAGGTCGCTCCAGCCGATGCCGGGCGTCGCGGCGCCCTGGCCCGGGCGGGCGACGGCGGCGAGTCGGTCGCCGAGCGAGGCGGACATGGCGGGCAGGTTCGGCAGCACCGGTGAGGCGACCTTGGCGAGCACCTCGTCCCGGGCGGCGCGCGCGTCCGCCTCCGCCCCGCGCAGCAGGTCGAGGACGGCGGCGATGCCGCGGATCCGGTCGGCGAACCCGTCGCGCACCCGCCCGGCCTCCTCCAGGCCGCGGCGCACCTCCGCCAGGCCGGTGCGGATCGCGTCCAGCCGCCCGGTGTCGGCGCGGCCGTCCCGCGCCAGCGCCATCGGATCGCCGCGCACGACGGCGGCGACGGCGTCGAGGTCGGCGCTGAGCCGGTCGAGTTCCGGCTCCGTTCCGCCGAGGGAGTCCAGCAGCTCCCGCGCCGCCCGGCGCTCGGCCTCCACCTCTGCGAGCCGCGACAGCAGCGCCGACCAGACGGTGTCGAGCGCGGCGACGGCCTGCGCGACCTCCTCGTACAGCGGGTTCATGCGCGCGACCGCGGCCCGCATCGTCAGCTTCTCGCCGGACGGGACCGACAGCAGCGTCCGCCGCTCCAGCGGCACCTCGGTGACGGGCAGCTCGATCGACGGCCCGGCGAGCAGGCGCGTGAGTTCGGCGAGCTGCGCCTGCCCCGGCCTGGAATGGCGGGCGCGGAGGTCTTCGGCGGCCCCGAGCGCGCGGCCGTAGAGGTCGAACAGGCCCCAGAGCGAGGCCATGCCCGCACGCACCTCCGACTGCACGCGCCGCGTCTCG
Source organism: Actinomadura sp. KC345 (assembly GCF_004348515.1). Taxonomy (GTDB): domain Bacteria; phylum Actinomycetota; class Actinomycetes; order Streptosporangiales; family Streptosporangiaceae; genus Spirillospora. Next base: position 18,921 of record NZ_SMKH01000018.1, read on the forward strand.
CCGTCCAGTGCCGCGCCCTCCAATAACTGGTAGCCCTGGTGGGCCTCCAGTTCGAGAAGGGCCGTGCTGATGCGCTCCTTCTCGTCCCGGAGCCGCGCGAGCATCCGGTCCGCCTCGTCTCGGCTCATCGGGGGCCGGCCCATCCGCGCGTCACTCAACGCCGGTTCACCGGTCCGCCCATGTTCGCCCCGATTCCCCCAACTTGCTCGCGATGCAGCTTAAGTGTTCACCATGCGAGGTCGCCTTCTCAAGCGGGTACCGATCATCGTCGACCCCGCCCCCGGCCCCTGCGTCACGGGACTCGATCCGGCCGTTCCCGGGCTCCAAAATGTCAGTGTTCGAACGTATGATCGAACCATGGCGAACGTTGCGACGCACCCCCAGACCGCACCCACCGCTCTCTCCGCGGCGGAGATCGCCGCGCTCGCGCTCTCGCTGGCGCACCTCGGCACCGGCCCGCAAGCCGCGACCGCGCGCCGCGCCCTGCACACGCTCCTCGACTCCACTCCGCACGACGACGTGGTCACCACCACGCTCGCCACCCTCACCACGCCCCTGGACGCCTCCACCTCCGACCGCGCCCGCGTGATCGCCGCCGCCATCACCGAGCACCGCGTCGTCCGGCTCTGCTACGGCGACGCCGGCGCCAACGTCACGATCCGCGAGGTCGAGCCCGTGACCTGCCTCGTCCACCGCGACCACTGGTACCTCGTCGGCTGGTGCCGCATGCGCCGCGGCGTCCGCGCCTTCCGCTTCGACCGCATCCTCGCCGCCGAGTCCACCGGCCTCCTCGCCCGCCCCCGCCGCGCGGACTCCTACCTCCCGTTTCAAAGGCGTGCCCTTGGCGTCGGGCGTTGAACGCCCTTCTTCGGCGGGCCCGCGTGCGATCGCTGCATCGCTCCGTCTCGCCTGGCGGCTCGCTGCGCGATCAGGTTTCCCGCAGGCTCGAAACCTGCCTTCGGACGCGATCGCGACGCTTCAGGTCGGCGCGGGGTTGCGGCGGTGGCCGGGGTCGGCCGGGTAGTGGGTTCTGCTTCCGAACATGATCGCGACGATTGAGGTCGTCGCGGGTCGCGGTGACGGGTGAGGAGGGCGCGCTGCGTTCGTCGCAGCGCGCCCTTCTTCGGCCCTGGCGTCGGCGCGTAGCCTTGCGGCGTGGGCGTTCAGGGGGTTCTTGAGCATTTGCAGCGGCTTGGTATGTCCGGGTACGAGGCCAAGGCGTACGTGGCGCTGGTCGGGGCGGGGCGGCCGGTCAACGGGTACGAGGTCGCCAAGCGCTCCGGGGTGCCGCGGAGCACCGTCTACGAGACGCTCGGCAAGCTCGTGGCCCGTGGCGCGGCGTACGAGGTGCGGGGGTCCTCCGACGGCACCGAGTACCTGCCGCTGCCGCCGGAGTCCCTGCTGGATCGGATGCGCCGCGAGTTCGACGGGTCGGTGTCGGCGCTGCGGTCGGCGCTGCCGGCGGTGGCGGCGGCGCCCGAGGGGCACCTGATCCACAACCTCAAGGACGCCGAGGCCATGCTCGACCGGGCCGGGGACGTCGTGGCGGGCGCGCGGCGCGACCTGTTCATGTCGGTCTGGCCGGAGGAGATGCGGACGCTGCGCGGCGCCGTCCTGGAGGCCGCCGGGCGGGACGTCGAGGTATCGGTCGTGTCGTTCGGCAAGGAGCCGTTCGACGGGCCCGGGAACGTCCACGAGCACCGCTACTCGGCGCCCGAAGCGGTTCTGGAGGAACTCGGGTACCGGCTCATCGTGGTGGTCGGCGACCGGCGCGAGGCCGTCGTGGGGGGCTTCGGGGCGGGCGCCGCGTGGGGCGTCTACACCGCCGACCCCGCCGTCGCCCTGATGGCCGCCGAGTACGTCCGGCAGGACATCGCCCTGCAGATCCTCGCCGACCGGGTCGGCGCCGACGAGCTGGACCGCCTGTTCGCCACCGACCCCGGCCTCCGGCGGCTGCTGGGAAAGCGCTGACGTTCCCGTCCGCCGGCGGGACGGGCACCCGCGTTCAGTCGGCCAGCCACGTGCCGAGCAGTGTGCCGGTCTCCTCCTCGCGGTCGGTGTAGAGCATGTGCCCGCCGTCGATCTCGGTGATGACGAGCGCGGGGCCGAGCGCGGTGCGGCAGTCGACGACGAACTCGGGCCGCACGAAGTCGGCCTGCGTCGCGATCACCAGGTGCGTGGGCGTCTCCGCGAGCGGCGTCAGGTGGGGACGGGCCATCTCCGAGTACGCGGTGACGACGGCGGCCGGCTCGTACCGCCACCGCAGGCGCCCGTCAGGGCCCTGCTCCAGGTGCTCGGCGACGTCGTCGTCCACCGCCTCGTCCGGGGCCTCGGGCCAGCGGCCCGCGCGGAAGGCGCGGGCCTCGGCGGCGTCGCCGAACGAGACCGGCACCATGCACTCGCGCGCCTCCCGGGCCGCGTCCGCCGGGGACAGCCCGATCGCCGGGTCCAGCAGGACGAGGCGCCGCAGCCTGCGCGGTGCCGTGCGCGCGAGATGCAGCGCGATCATCCCGCCGTAGGAGTGCCCGACGATGTCGGCCCGCTCCAGTCCTTCGGCGTCCATCACGGCCAGGACGTCGGCGACATGGCGCTCGACCGTCCACGGCGGTTCGTGCGGGGACCTCCCGTGCCCGCGCAGGTCGGGAGCCAGGACGAGCCGGTCCGCCAGGTACCGCTCGGCCGTGCGCCGCCAGCGCGCGCCGTGCCCGGTGACTCCGTGCAGCACGATGACCGGAGGGCCCGCCGGATCCCCATACCGATGAACATGCAATGCGGCGTCCGTCATGGAGTGAAGAGTATGCGGAAGGCGCTGATCCTGGACGTCCTTCACTGGCCAGCCTGGGCCGGTCTCCGGTGGGGGGCGACCCCCCACACCCCCCGGAACGGACCGTTCAGGGACGTTCCCAGCGGACGGAGCTGAGGGCCAGCAGGGCGACGTGGAGGGAGACGCAGGACTCCACGTCGTCGAGGTCCGCGTCGAGGACGCGCTCGATGCGGCGGAGCCGTTCGTAGAAGGCGGGACGGGACAGGTGGGCCTGCTGGGCGGCGACGGCCTTGTTGCGCCCGGCATCCAGGTAGAGCTCCAGGATGCGGGTCAGGTCGCTGTCGTGCTTGGCGTCGTACTGCAGGAGGGGCCCGAGCTCGCGCTCCACGAACGTCTGGACGCGGGCGTCGTCGCGGAGGAGATGCAGGAGGCCGCGCAGGCGCAGGTCGGGAAGGCGGTAGAAGAGGCGGGTGCCGGAGCCGCGCGCGGCGACGTCGGCGACCTGCTCGGCCTCCAGAAAGGAGCGGCGGACGTCGCGGATCGTCTCGACGACGGAACCGGCCGCCATGACCGTGCCGCCGGACCGCCCGCGGACGCGGGTGGCGACCTCGGTGAGCGCCGTCTCCACGTCGGCGCGTGCGGGCAGCGAGACCAGGACGCCGACGCGGGCGTGCGGGCCGCCCTCGTCCAGCACGCCGACGAGGGCGGCGAGCCGGGCCTCCTTGCAGGCCGCGGCGGCCGTCTCGGCGAGGGCGGACAGCTCACCGGCCGGCGGCGCCGGCGTGCCGGGCCCGCGGTGCCGCAGGACCGCGCCGAGCAGCCGGCGGCCGGACAGCGGGACGCCCAGCGCGCGGGCGCGGGCGGCGGCCTCCTGCGGGTCGGCGTAGGCGTGCGCGAGGATGCGGGCGATGATCGTCCCGTGCGCCTGGCGCTCGACGCTCTCGGCGTGCCGGTCCAGCAGGCGGCCGAGCGCGAGGGTGGTGGCGGCCCGCTCGATCAGGACGGTCTCGCGGGGCGACGGCGGTGACCCGAGGTCGACGATGAGGCGGCCCCAGTCCTCGCCGCGCGCGCCGACCATGGTCACCAGCCACCCCGACGCCCGGTCGTAGCCGGTGCGGCCGCCGGGCCGCACGGCGCGCGAGCGCGTCTCCCACGCCGACAGCAGCTCGGACGGGTCGGCGCCGCCGGTGTCGGCGGCGAGGACCTGGTGGGCGAGGTTCTCCAGGACGACCGGGTGCCCGCCCAGGGCGGCGACCTGCCGGACGACCTCGTCGGTGGAGGCGCCCTCGACCGACAGCTGGGTGAAGATCTCGTGGAGCTGCTCGGAGGCCCGCAGCTCGGCGAACTGGTCCTGCACGATCCGGGCGTGCACGGACTCGGTGATGTCGACGAACGCGGGCTCGTGGGCAAGGACGATCACCGGGACGCCGTGCTCCTCGGCGGCGGCGATCAGCGCGGGCGGGGGCTCGGTGGCGTAGCGGCGGCCCAGCTCGATCATCAGGCCGCTCACCCCGACGTCGGCGAGTTCGCCGATGTAGGCGCGCAGCCGCTCGGGCTCGTCCGGCAGCGCGATCCCGGTGGTGAGGACGAGCTCGCCGCCGTGGAGCAGGTGCGCGATGTCGGCGATCTCGGCGACGTGCACCCAGCGGACCCGGTTGCCGGTGCGGTCGCCGCCCGCGACGACCCGCGGCTGCCCGCGGCGGACCGCCTCGAGCCGGAGCACGTCGTCGACAGTGGGCAGCATCGCCACGAGGATATCCCGACAGGGTGTCAAGCGGCGACGGACCGACCGTTACAGGGTGTCAGCCCGCCAGCAGAGCGTTAAGCGGAGACGCAGGGTCGTGACACTCTGCGGGTGGCCGCGGCGGCCTGCGGGAACGAGACTTGGAGGCATGTCGGAACACGCGAACCTGCTCAGTCGCCACCGGGCGGTCATGCCGTCGTGGATGGCGCTCAACTACACCGGACCCATCGAGATCGTCGGCGGCAAGGGCAGCCGCGTGACCGACGCCGAGGGGAACGGCTACCTCGACTTCTTCACGGGGATCCTCACGAACATGCTCGGATACGACCTGCCCGAGGTGCGCGAGGCGGTGGAGCGGCAGATCGCCACCGGCGTCGTCCACACCTCCACCGCGTACCTGCTGCGCGGGCAGATCGAGCTGGCCGAGAAGATCGCCCGTGTGTCGGGCATCCCGGACGCGAAGGTGTTCTTCACCAACTCCGGGACGGAGGCCAACGAAACGGCGCTGCTGCTGGCCGCGTACGCGCGGCGCAGCGACCAGGTCCTCGCGATGCGGCAGAGCTACCACGGCCGGTCGTTCGGCGCGACGGGCGTCACCGGCAACCGGGCCTGGACGAACCTGTCCTACTCGCCGCTGAACGCGCACTTCCTGCACGGCGCCGACCGGCACCTCCCGCAGTTCGCCGGGATGTCGGACGAGGCGTACACCGACGCGTGCGTGCACGACCTCCGGCACGTGCTCGCCACCGCGACCGGCGGGGACGTCGCCGCGCTCATCGCCGAGCCGGTCCAGGGCGTCGGCGGCTTCACGATGCCGCCGGACGGCCTGTTCGCGGCCTACAAGAGCGTCCTGGACGAGTCCGGGATCCTGTTCGTCTCCGACGAGGTCCAGACCGGCTGGGGACGGACGGGCCAGAGCTTCTGGGGCATCGGGAACCACGGCGTGACCCCGGACATGATGACGTTCGCCAAGGGCCTCGGGAACGGCTTCGCGGTCGGCGGCGTCGTCGCGCGGGGAGAGCTGATGGACGCCCTGCACACGGTCGGCATCTCCACCTTCGGCGGCAACCCGGTCGCCATGGCCGCCGCGAACGCGACCCTCGACTACGTCCTGGACCGCGATCTGCAGGCGAACGCGGCCAAGCAGGGCGCCACGATCATCGGCGGGCTGGAGTCGGCCGCCGGCCGGCTCCCCATCGTCCAGGACGTGCGCGGCAAGGGCCTGATGTTCGCGATCGAGCTCGCCGACCCGGGGACGGGCGAGCCGAGCCCGCCGCTCACCGCCGCGGTGATGGAGGCGGCCCGCGAGCGGGGGCTGCTGGTCGGCAAGGGCGGCCTGTACGGCAACGTGCTGCGCATGGCGCCGCCGATGAACCTGACCGACGCCGAGGCCGCCGAGGGCCTGGGCATCCTGATCGCGTCCCTCGAAGCCGTGAACGGGGAGGCCGCATCATGACCGGGACCGGCACGACCGGGAGCAGGCACGTCACGCACTGGATCGGCGGCAAGCCGCACGCCGGTGAGGCCGCCCGGCGCGGCGACGTCTACGAGCCCGCGTCGGGACGGGTCGCCGGGACGGTCGACTTCGCCGGGCAGGCCGAGATCGACGCCGCGGTGGCCGCCGCCAAGGCCGCGTTCCCCGGCTGGCGCGACACCTCGCTCTCCCAGCGGGCGCGGGTGCTGTTCAGGTTCCGCGAGCTGGTGGACGAGCACCGGGACGAGCTGGCCCGGCTGATCTCGTCCGAGCACGGCAAGGTGGTCTCGGACGCGGCGGGCGAGGTGGCCCGCGGCCTGGAGGTCGTCGAGTTCGCCTGCGGCATCCCGCACCTGCTCAAGGGCGGGTTCTCGGAGAACGTCTCGACCCGGGTGGACGCCTACTCGATCCTCCAGCCGGTCGGCGTGGCGGCCGGGATCACCCCGTTCAACTTCCCGGCGATGGTGCCGATGTGGATGTTCCCGGTGGCGATCGCGTGCGGGAACACGTTCGTCCTCAAGCCGTCGGAGAAGGACCCGTCGGCGTCGGTCCGGCTGGCCGAGCTGTGGGCCGAGGCCGGCCTCCCGGACGGGGTGTTCAACGTCCTCCACGGCGACAAGGCGGCGGTGGACGGCCTGCTGCACCACCCGGACGTCAAGGCGGTCAGCTTCGTCGGCTCCACCCCGATCGCCCGCCGCATCTACGAGACGGCGGCGGCGAACGGCAAGCGGGTGCAGGCGCTCGGCGGCGCCAAGAACCACATGCTCGTGCTGCCGGACGCCGACCTCGACCTCGCCGCCGACGCCGCCGTGTCGGCCGGGTTCGGCTCGGCGGGGGAGCGGTGCATGGCGATCTCCGTGGTCGTCGCCGTCGACCCGGTGGGCGACGAGCTGATGGCCAGGATCCGGGAGCGGGTCGCCGGGCTCACGGTCGGGCCGGGCGACGATCCGGAGGCGGAGATGGGGCCGCTCGTCACGCGGGAGCACCGCGACAAGGTCGCGTCCTACCTGGACGGCGGTGTCGCGCAGGGCGCCACGCTCGCCGTCGACGGGCGCGACCCGGACGTTCTCGGGGGCGCGGGGGACGGGTTCTGGCTCGGCCCCACCGTCCTCGACCACGTGACCCCGGAGATGGACGCCTACAAGGACGAGATCTTCGGCCCGGTGCTGTCGGTCGTGCGGGCCGGCTCCTACGAGGAGGGCATGGAGCTGATCTCGGCCAACCCGTACGGGAACGGCACCGCGATCTTCACCAACGACGGCGGAGCGGCGCGCCGCTTCCAGAACGAGGTCGAGGTCGGCATGGTCGGCGTCAACGTGCCGATCCCGGTCCCGATGGCTTACTACTCCTTCGGCGGGTGGAAGGACTCACTGTTCGGTGACAGTCACGCCCACGGGATGGAGGGCGTCCACTTCTACACCCGGACGAAGGCCGTCACCGCCCGCTGGCTGGACCCGAGCCATGGGGGAGTGAACCTGGGCTTCCCGACCAGCGGCTGAACCCCCCGGTCCTTCCCGCGGACCGATCCAACGTACGGCCGGTCCATCGCGACCGGCCGTACGTTCGTCCGAGTGAAAACGGCGAAACGGTCTGATTCCGGCAAATAGCCTCAAACGAGGCGGGTGGTCGTCGCGCCGGGTGAGAGTCCCTCGCCTCACCGTGAGAAACCCCAGGCCGGCGCGGTACGGGATTTTCCCACGGGCGTCGGATTCCGTCGTCAATTTTCGTCCACCGGGAGGCGACGAATAATGCCAACATGCATTGACGGGCTCTGTGACGGGCGACACAATCTGACTGTCCGCATTAAATGAGGCGAAATAAAAAGTCAGGGCACGCAGTCAAGAAAACATGAGGTCCGGAGCCGCCGGAGTCCGGTGGGGCCGATGTGCAGGAGAGCCGCGCTATGACCGCAGTCGACCATGCAGCAGAGGTGGACGCGCTCGCAAGGCGCTTTCCGGGCTGGACCATTTGGTTCGGCCTCTTCACCGGCCGCTGGTGGGCGCTGCCGCCGAAGGGCCGCGACGTCGGCGACTTCCTCGAGGCCGACACCCCGCAACGCCTGATCGCACGGATAGAGGTGGTTGAGCAGACCGCACCGATCCCCCTTCCGGCATCCCGCGACCCTCACCGGTCGCCCCGCGACACCCGGCCTGACGTGCGACGTCCCTCGAATCTCCGTCGTCTCGAGGGCGTCACACCGTCGCCGTTCGGCCGGGTACCGGCGATCGCGTGGCCAGGCAGCACTGCAAGGTGATCCGCTGTTCCCCAACCTCGCCACGCCCGCCGGTGCCGCCGCGGCCCCGGGTACGGACGGCAGCCCGCGCCATATCCCTCTCCAGCAACCTCCGTGTATGGCGCGGACGCCAGCACCCGCCGTTCCCCGGGGTCGTGGCGGTTTCTCCATTAACAACACGTCCGAAAACACCCGTGCGGCAATGAGTCGCGGAAACGCGGGCCGAATCATCGTTCAATGGCTACATCGGCCTTACCTCCGGGAAACATGACGTGAAACACCGGAGTCGTGATCTTCGGTAATCATCGGCGTGCCATGGCAAGTCGGCGGAGAAATCGAAGAAAACCGGCGATCGGTTCGTGCGCGGCCGCCGGCGCGGGTCCGAATGGCGGCCGGGCGCGGTGCGGGCCGCCTCCCGGACGGGTAGGGGCCTCCTTCCCGCGCCGGAGGCGCTACGCTCGCCGACGGGCCCGTGCACGAGGGGGAGGGGCCCCGGGCAAGGATCGGGAGCGACATGCGGCTGAAGGCCACGGCGTGGGTCAAGGTGTGGTCGGCCCTGGCGGCGGCCACCGCGCTCGGCGCCGCGGGACTCGTCGCCTGCAGCGGCGGCGACGAGGAGCCGCGCGGCGTCTCCCGGGTGGCGAGCACCCTGGGGCCGGGCGAGGGGATGCTCAACCTCGTCACGCTGCCCGGGTCGATCGAGAGCGGCTCCAGCGATCCGCGCGTCGACTGGGTCACCCCCTTCGAGGAGCGCACCGGCTGCAAGATCGGGCTGAAGGTCGCCCAGACGCCCGAGGAGGTGGCCGACCTGATGCGCGACCGGAACCGCCGCTACGACGGCGTCGCCGCGCCGCCGGAGGTCGCCGGGCAGCTGATCGCCGAGAACCAGGTCACCCCCGTCAACACCGACCTCGTGGACGGCTACAAGAAGCTGGAGCCCAAGCTGCGCGGCCTGCTCAGGCGGGACGGCAAGCAGTACGGCGTCCCTTACGTGTGGGGCTCCAACCTCCTCATGTACGACACCCGCTCCGTCCCGCCCCCGGCGAGCTGGGCCGCGCTGTTCGACCCCGAGGCCGGGGCGGCGGCGACGGGCCGGACCTCCGGGAAGCTGATCATGCGTGACAGCCCGCTGGCCATCGCCGAGGCCGCGCTCTACCTCAAGGGTGAGCGGCCCAAGCTGAAGATCCGCGACCCGTACTCGCTGACGCCCGAGCAGCTCGAGGCCGCCGGGCGCGTCCTGGCCGAGCAGCGCCCGCACGTCGAGGAGTACTGGGAGCGGCCCGCCGACGCGGTCAGCGCGTTCGCGGGCGGGCGCGCCACGCTGGGCCAGGCCTGGCCCTACCACGTGGACGTCCTGACCCGCGCCTCCCGGCCCGTCCAGGGCGTCGTCCCCTCCGAGGGCGTGACCGGCTGGATGGACGCGTGGATGATCGGCGCCCGGGTGGAGCATCCCAACTGCATGTACCAGTGGCTGCAGTGGACGGCGTCGCCGGACGTCCAGCAGCAGGTGGCCGAGTGGACCGGGGTGGCGCCCGCCAACCCGCAGGCCTGCTCCGGCGACCGCCTCAAGCCCGGCTTCTGCGGCGCCTACCACGTCGGCGACCGCGACTACCTCGACAAGGTCCTCTTCGCGCACGCGCCCACGAAGGCCTGCGACGGCGAGTCCGACAAGAACGACTGCACGGACTACGCCGAGTGGCGAAAGACCTGGATCGAGTCCACGAAGCTCTAGCGCGGCGTCAACGCACGCGGGGGACGTTCGCGGGCCGGCGGACCCCCGGCGGGGAGGGTCTCTCCGGCGCGCCCGGCCGCCCCCAGCCGGGCGCGCCTGTCAGGTGGTCCCGGACTTCCCCCCGAACGCCCGGGTCACCCTTCTCCCTGGAGAGACCTCCACGACGACGGCGCCCAGCGCCGCCGTCCGCGCGGGCGGCCGCTCCCCGGCCGGCCGGCCCGCGTCCGTGACGGGCTCCCGGAGATCCCGCCGTGCGCGGGGTACCGGCGGGGCGGGTGCGCAGTCATCGCACGCGAACACCCCGGTCGAATCCGGCAGGCGGCCCACGCGTACGCGCGGCCGGGGCCACTTCTTGCGGCAGACGACGCAGGCGTCTCCCAGGCGCTGGGCCGCGTTCAGCCCGCCCGGGTCCACGATCGGCTCGCCTGTCTGGCCCATGCCCTCCCCCTGACGGGAGTCGACGTCACGTGCCTCCTTTATAGGCGGGGAAGAGTGTTGTCACCGCTACCGACGGTGAAAATGGCGGCAAAGCCCACTGTGTTGCGCGTCCGTTCAAGGTCATCCGCGCTATGTCCCCGGCCGGGCGACCCCCGCGGGGCGCGGGACGGCCGCCGGCCAGGGCGTTTCCAGACCCGGAGCATGCGATCACCGGCCGGGCTCTTTGCTCGTCCTTTGAGTGTTATTGCGTACAAAGGAGACATGTCGGTCCGGAACGCCGTGGCGCGCGTCCGGCCGCACGGGCCCGGCTCCGCACGGGCGCGCGGGACGCCGGCGTCGATCGGCGCGCCCGGCTCCCTGCTGGCGGCCTCGGTGACCGCGGCGGCCCTCGCGCTTCTCCTCCTCGCGGACGCGGCGCGCACCTGGGTCCTCGTGGCCGTCATGGTCCTCCTGTGCCTCGCCGCTCTCGCGGTGCTCGGCTGGGGCGTGTCGCGGGCGGTGCGCCGGGCGAGGCGCCCCGTCGAGCGGATCGACGGGGAGCTCGCCGCGCTTGAGGACTGCGACGTGAGCCGCCGGGTCACGGTCCCGTCCGCCGACGAGGGCGCTGAGCGGCTCGCCTCCCGCGTCAACGGGCTCCTCGACCGGGTGGAGGACGCGGCCCTGCGGCGGCGCGCGTTCATCGCCGACGCCTCGCACGAACTGCGCACGCCGATCACCGGGCTGCGGACCCGGATCGAACTCGCCCTCGGCGCCCCGGAGGACGGCGACGCCGCCGACACGCTGAGGGACTCGCTTCGCGACGTCGAACGCCTCCACCTGATCGTCGAGGACCTCCTCGTCCTCGCCCGCCTGGACTCCGGGGACACGCCCGCCAGGGAGCCGCTCGACATCGGCGCGCTGGTCGAGGCCGAGGTGGGCCGCCGGAGCGCGCCCGTCCCGACCACGGTCAAGGCGGAGCAGGGTCTGCTCGTCGGGGCCGACCGTCCGCGCCTGTGCCGCGTGCTGCTCAACGTGCTCGCCAACGCCGAGCGGCACGCCGCCACGCTGATCGAGGTCGAGGTGCGGGGCGAGCCGGGCGAGGCCGTCGTCGAGGTGCGCGACGACGGGCCCGGCATCCCGCCCGCCGACCGCGACCGGGTCTTCGAGCGCTTCACCCGCCTCGACTCGGCGCGCAGCCGCGCCGACGGCGGCAGCGGGCTCGGCCTCGCGATCGCCCGGGAACTCGCCGTCGCCCACGGCGGGCGCCTGTACGTCGCCGACGGGCACGGCACCCGCCTCGTCCTGCGCCTTCCCCTCGTGGACTCCCGCTGAGCCGCGGCGGAGACGGGACCCGCGCGCCGGGATGCCCGACAATGGAGCGGTGATGTCTCCCTCAAGCCCCGACGCGCCCGCCCGCGAGCTGGTCGTGCTCGGCTCCACCGGATCGATCGGCACCCAGGCGCTGGACGTGGTCCGCCGCAACCCCGGGAGGTTCCGGGTGACCGGCCTCGCGGCCGGCGGCGGACGGGTCGATCTGCTGGCCGAGCAGGCGCTGGAGTTCCGGCCCGACATCGTCGCCGTCGCCAAGGCGTCCGCCGCGCAGGATCTCCAGCTGGCCTTCTACGCCGAGGCCAAGCGGCGCGGCTACGCCTCCGGCGACTACCCCATCCCGAAGATCGTGACGGGACCGGACGCCGTCGCCGAGGCCGCGGCGTGGCAGTGCGACGTGGTGCTGAACGGTGTGACCGGCGCGCTCGGCCTGGCCTCCACGCTGGCCGCGCTCGATGCGGGGCGGACGCTCGCGCTGGCCAACAAGGAGTCGCTCATCATCGGCGGCCCGCTCGTCAAGGGGCGGGCGCGGCCGGGGCAGATCGTCCCGGTCGACTCCGAGCACTCGGCGCTCGCCCAGTGCCTGCGCGGCGGCCGCGCCGAGGAGGTCCGGCGGCTCGTGCTGACCGCGAGCGGCGGCCCGTTCCGCGGCCGGAGCCGCGACGAGCTGACCGGCGTCACCCCCGAGCAGGCGCTGAACCACCCGACCTGGGACATGGGCCCCGTCGTCACGATCAACTCCGCCACCCTCGTCAACAAGGGGCTGGAGGTCATCGAGGCGCACCTGCTGTTCGACGTCCCGATGGACCGGATCGAGGTCATGGTTCACCCGCAGTCGGTGATCCACTCCATGGTCGAGTTCACCGACGGCTCCACGCTGGCCCAGGCCAGCCCGCCCGACATGCGGCTGCCGATCGCGCTCGGCATCGACTGGCCGGACCGCGTCCCGGACGCCGCGCCGGGGGTCGACTGGACCAGGGCGCACACCTGGGAGCTGTTCCCGCTCGACGACGAGGCGTTCCCCGCGGTCGCGCTGGCGCGGCGCGCCGGTGAGCTGGGCGGGACGTACCCGGCCGTTTACAACGCCGCGAACGAGGAATGTGTGGACGCGTTCCGCGCGGGACGGCTCCCGTTCCTCGGGATAGTCGACACGGTCGCGCGGGTAGTGGACGAGCACGGCGGGCGGGACGAGCGCGGTCCGGGCCCGGCCGGTGGTCTGACGCTGGACGACGTCCTGGCGGCGGACGACTGGGCGCGGACCAGGACCACGGAACTGACCGCGACCGACTGACCCCGGGGGCCGCCCGGGGCGAACCCAAGGGGACCGGATGGCCTTCCTCCTCGGCGCGGTGGCGTTCGTCGTCGCGCTGCTGGCGTCGGTGATGCTGCACGAGGGCGGGCACCTGCTCACCGCCAAGCGGTTCGGGATGAAGGCGACGCAGTACTTCGTGGGTTTCGGGCCGACCCTGTGGTCGGTGCGGCGCGGCGAGACCGAGTACGGCGTCAAGGCGATCCCGCTGGGCGGCTTCGTCAAGATCGTGGGGTACACGCCGCTGGAGGAGATCGACGCGGCCGACCGTCCCCGGGCGTTCTACCGGCAGCCCGCCCCGCGCCGCGCGATCGTCATCGGCGCGGGCGTCGTCGCCAACTTCCTGTTCGCGTTCCTGCTGCTCATGGCGATGGCCATGACGATCGGCGTCCGCGAGCCCGGCACCGCGACCAGCACGGTCGCCGAGGTCTCCCCGTGCGTGCCCGCCGGGATGCGCGCGGCCTGCGACGAGGGCCGCCCGCCGTCGCCAGCCGCGCGGGCGGGGCTGCGCGCCGGGGACCGCGTCGTCTCCTTCAACGGATCGCCGGTCGCCGACTGGAGGGACCTCACCGAGGCGATCGACCGGGCCGAGCCGGGGCGGACGGTGCGGCTGGAGGTGCGCCGGCCCGGGGCGGAGCGGCCGGTGACGCTGCCGGTCACGCTCGCGGACGTGGAGGGGGAGCCGTTCGTCGGCGTGTCCTCGAAGGTCGTCGGCGCCGGATACGAGCGGACGGGACCGCTGAACGCGGCGGTGTTCGCCGCGGAGGGCATCGGCAGGATCCTCTCCGGCATCGGCGAGGTGGTGGTGGACCTGCCCTCGGCGATCCCGAGGCTGTTCTCGCCCGACCGGGAGAGTTCGCCCGGCGGCCAGGTCGGCAGCGTGGTCGGCGCCACCGACGTGTCCGGCCAGATCTTCGCGTCCGAAGGCGCCGGCACCAAGGACAAGCTCGCGCTGTTCCTGTCGCTGGTCGTCTCGCTGAACATCTTCCTCGGGGCGCTCAACCTCCTTCCCCTGCTGCCGCTGGACGGGGGCCATCTCGCCGTGGTGGCCTACGAGCGGGCCCGCGCGGGCTTGCACCGGATCCGCGGCCGTCCGGATCCGGGCACCGTCGACATGACCAGGCTCCTGCCCTTGACCTACCTCGTCGTCCTGTTGCTCGTGGGGTTCGGGGTGCTGCTGATCCTCGCCGACCTGTTCAATCCGCTCCGGCTACCGGGCTGACACGAAATGTTCACGCAATGCATCCGTATGGTCACACCGTTGGTCGCCGGGTGCCGTCAACTCAGCCGCGCCGGGCGCTTAGGCTTTGTAACCGGGGCCGGCAAGCAAGAGGAGAGGGATGAGCGTTTCACTGGGAATTCCGAGCGTTCGCGGAGAAGGCGGCGGTCAGGGGGCGCGGGGTTCCGTCGCGGCGCGCCGCCGGTCCCGGCAGATCATGGTCGGGAACGTGCCGGTGGGCGGCGACGCCCCGGTGTCGGTGCAGTCCATGACCACGACCGTCACCGCCGACGTGAACGCGACGCTGCAGCAGATCGCGGAACTCACCGCGTCGGGCTGCCAGATCGTGCGGGTGGCGTGCCCGTCGCAGGACGACGCGGACGCGCTTCCCGCGATCGCGAGCAAGTCGCCGATCCCCGTCATCGCCGACATCCACTTCCAGCCGAAGTACGTGTTCGCGGCGATCGACGCGGGCTGTGCGGCCGTACGGGTCAACCCCGGCAACATCAAGAAGTTCGACGACCGGGTCGGTGAGATCGCCAAGGCGGCCAAGGACGCCGGCGTCCCGATCCGCATCGGCGTGAACGCCGGTTCGCTGGACAAGCGGCTGCTGGAGAAGTACGGCAGGGCCACGCCCGAGGCGATGGTGGAGTCGGCGCTGTGGGAGTGCTCGCTGTTCGAGGAGCACGACTTCCGCGACATCAAGATCTCGGTCAAGCACAACGACCCGGTCGTGATGATCGAGGCGTACCGGCAGCTGGCGGACGCCTGCGACTACCCGCTGCACCTCGGCGTCACCGAGGCGGGCCCGGCCTTCCAGGGCACGATCAAGTCCGCGGTGGCGTTCGGGTCGCTGCTCGCCGCCGGGATCGGCGACACGATCCGGGTGTCCCTTTCGGCGCCTCCGGTCGAGGAGGTCAAGGTCGGCACGGCCATCCTGGAGTCGCTCGGGCTGCGCGAGCGCGGGCTGGAGATCGTGTCCTGCCCGTCGTGCGGGCGTGCGCAGGTGGACGTGTACACGCTCGCCGAGCAGGTCACCGCCGGGCTGAAGGACTTCCCCGTCCCGCTGCGCGTCGCCGTGATGGGCTGCGTGGTGAACGGTCCGGGCGAGGCGCGTGAGGCCGACCTCGGTGTCGCGTCCGGCAACGGCAAAGGCCAGATCTTCGTCAAGGGGGAGGTCATCAAGACCGTCCCCGAGTCGCAGATCGTGGAGACCCTGATCGAGGAGGCCATGCGCATCGCCGATGAGATGGGCGTCGAGATCGGCGAGGACGGCTCCGTCTCCGGCCCCGGCGCCGACGTCGTGGTCAGTTGATCCCATGGTCGGCTGACCCCGTGGTCGGCTGATGCCGTGACTCACGAGGGGCCCTGGGCGCGAACCCGGGGCCCTTTCGCATGCGCGGCGCCCGGCCGCCCCCTGCGCGCGGAACGCCGAACGTCCCGGCTGATCACGAAGTTCCGATGATCTTGTCACGATTGCGTATCCAGTCACCCCGGCCCTTGCCGTCATAAGGGGCGAAGAACGGACAATCTCCACGCAATCCGCATCCGCTATGTATCGGCGCAGCTCCCCCTCCGGTCCCGGTATCGGGCCAGCCGGAGCCGCCGATCTGAGGGGGTCAAGTGAAAAGGATCGTTCTCGTCGCGGCCGCAGCGGTCGTGACGTTCGGCGGCACCGGCGCCGTCGTCGCCGCGAGCGCGGACACCGGCCCCGCGGGCGCCGGTGCCGGGATCGCGGCACAGGAGATCGATTGGGGCGCGTGCGAGGTCAGCGGCCCTGACGACCCGATGAACAAGGCCCAGTGCGCCCAGGTCGACGTGCCCCTCGACCACAGCGAGCCGGGCGGCCGCAAGCTCTCCATCGCGGTGTCGCGCTTCAAGCACACCGACGAGAAGGACTACAAGGGCGTCCTGTTCGTGAACCCGGGCGGTCCCGGCGGCTCCGGCCTCGCCTACGCGCCCGCGCTCGCCCGCTGGATCGGCGACACCGGCCACGCCGACGTCGCGGCCAAGTACGACATCATCGGCTTCGACCCCCGCGGTGTCGGCTCCAGCAAGCCCGCGCTCACCTGCGACCCCGGCTACAACGATCCGATCCGCCCCGCCTACGTGCCGGACTCCTGGCGCGAGGAGGCGGCCTGGATCGCCAGGTCGAAGAAGTACGCGCAGGACTGCGCGAAGAAGTTCGGCCGGCTGCTGCCGCACATGCGCACCACCGACGCCGCGCGCGACATCGACACGATCCGCGCAGCCCTCGGCCAGGAGAAGATCAGCTGGTACGGGTTCTCCTACGGCACCTACTTCGGCGCCACCTACGCCACGCTCTTCCCCGAGCGCGTGGAGCGGATGGTGATGGACGGCAACGTCAACCCGAAGAACGTCTGGTACCAGGGCCAGCTCGAACAGGACAAGGCGTTCGAGCGCAACATCCGCCTCTGGTTCGCCTGGATCGCCGAGCACGACTCGGTCTACCGCCTCGGCACGTCCGAGAAGGCCGTCCGCGCCAAGTACTACAAGGCGCTGGACGCGGCGGAGAAGTCGCCGATCGGCGGCGAGATCGGCCCGGCGGAGCTGACCGACATCCTGCTCAGCGCCGGTTACAACACGGGCTACTACATCCCGTTCGCCGAGGCGCTCTCGGCCTGGATCAACGACGGGGACCCCTCCGGACTGCTCGCCTACCTCAACCCGGGCGGCCAGGACAACGACTTCGCGGTCTATCTCGCCGTCCAGGGCGCCGACGCCCCGTGGCCCCGCAACTGGAGCAAGTGGCACCGCGACGCGGTGAAGCTCCACCGGCAGGGCTACACGTTCGAGACGTGGGGGAACGTCTGGTTCAACGCGCCCGTCGCCTTCTGGCCCTTCAACGGGGGCCCGCGGCTGAAGCTGAAGGGCGCCAAGGACCTGCCGGGCATGCTGCTCGTCCAGTCCACCAAGGACGCGGCGACGCCGGTCGAGGGCGGCCTGGAGATGCACAAGGTCTTCCCGTCCTCGCGGCTGGTGTTCGAGGTCGGAGGCAAGACCCACTCCAACACGCTCAACGGCAACGCGTGCCTGGACGACAAGGTCGCGGCGTACCTCGACACCGGCGCGCTGCCGGGCTCCCGCCGCGGACCGGACGCCTACTGCGAGGCCGTTCCGGAGCTCAACGACCCGGACCCGACGGCCGTCCAGCTGAAGTCCGCGCCCGTGGCACCCGCGGGCAAGGACCTTCCGGTCGGGCGCCCGTAGCCCGCGGAAACCGGTGGCGTGCCCGCCCGCCCCTCCACGGGGCGGGCGGGCACCGCCCGCCGTTTCCGCCGCCTCTTCGGCCGGGCGGGTCCCGGTTCGGACGGGAATCGCGCGATCCAGGGGGTCACGCGGTTCAGGGCGCCGCCCCGGTAGAAAGCCGGGGTGCTGAACGACGCTGGAAAGAGGGCCGCCGCCGGGACGGCCGCCGCCGCGCTCGCGCTGGGGCTCGCCGGAGCGGCCATGCAGGAGGCCGCCGCCGCGGGACATCGCGGAACCGAACCCGCCCCGAGGCCCGCCGGCCTCCCCTGGAAGCCCTGCCCCTCGAAGGACCCGGTGGAAGGCCCCCGCCTGAAGGGCCTCCAGTGCGCGGCCGTCCGCGTGCCGCTCGACCACGACCGTCCGGACGGCGAGCAGATCACGCTCGAACTGACGCGTGCCCGGCACACCGCGCCCGAGTCCCAGGGTGTGGTGCTGCTGAACCGCGGAGGGCCCGGCGCACACGGACGCGACCTCCCGACCGTCATCAAGGACGCGTTGCCCGGGAAGGTGGCCGCGTCCTACGACTGGATCGGCTTCGACCCGCGCGGCGTCGGCGCGAGCAAGCCCTCCCTGGCCTGCGACCCGAGCTACCAGAACCCCGGCCGCGCACGCCCCGACACCATCCCCGCGAACGCGGAGGAGGAGCGGGCGTGGACGGCCAGAGCCGAGGCTTACGCCGACGACTGCGCCGAGAGGCACCGGGCGATCCTGCCGCACATGGGCACGGCCGACTTGGCCCGCGACATGGACGTGATCCGCAGGGCCCTCGGCCAGGAGAGGATCAACTACTTCGGCTACTCGTACGGCAGTTACCTCGGCGCCGTCTACGCGACGATGTTCCCCGGACGGGTCCGCCGCATGGTGCTGGACAGCGTCGTCCGCCCCAGCGGCGTCTGGTACGAGAACAACCTCGACCAGAACGTCGCGTTCGAGAAGCGGATCCGCGCGTACTTCAGGTGGATCGCCCGTCACCACAAGACCTACGGGCTCGGGACGACGGAGCAAGAGGTCGCCGCCGCCTACGCCAAGGTCCGCGCAGCCCTGAAGAAGGAGCCCATCGGCGGGAAGGTGGGCCCCGCCGAACTGGACGACGTCTTCCTCGCCGACGGTTACGCCGACCAGAGCTGGCCCGCGCACGCGGAGGCCCTGTCCGCGTACGTCGTCCGGGACGACCCCGCCCCGCTGCGCAAGGCATGGCGGCCGCCCGGGCGCCTCGAACAGAACGCCTACGCCGCCTACACCGCCGTGGAATGCCGCGACGCGCCCTGGCCCCGCGACTGGAGCCGCTGGCACGCCGACAGCGAGCGCCTGTTCCGGCAGGGCCACCGGTTCGAGACCTGGAGCAACACCTGGTACAACGCGCCCTGCGCGTTCTGGGCGGTGCCGGGCGGGCCGCGTCCGGAGGTGCGGGGGACGCCGTCGCTCCCGCCGATCCTGCTCGTCCACGCCACCGAGGACGCCGCCACCCCGTACGCGGGGGCGCTGGAGACGCACCGCAGGTTCCCGACGTCCCGGCTGCTCGTCCAGACCGGCGGCGGTGACCACGGCGTCTCCCTGTCGGGAGACGCGTGCGTGGACGGGGCCGTCGCCGCCTACCTCGGCAGCGGCGAGCTGCCCGCGAGCCGGCTGGGCCCGGACGCGGAGTGCGCGGCCGGCCCTCCGCCCGAGGCCGCGGCCGCCGCGGCCGAGAAGCCCGGCGGCCCGGAACACGCCGCCGCGCCCCACTGAACGTTCTCCGCCCGTCCTGTCACGGGCGCCGCGGCGTCGCGGTCCGGCGATGGCCGAGCCCGTGAGGTGCCCGGACCGCGGACGACATAGGCTTGTCCACGTGGTGCTTTCATTGGTGAGGGCCGAACGGGGGTCGTCCCCGTCGCGGAGCCGGTAGCCGTGCGCATGCTGGGCTCGATGCCGGTGCGCGTGCTGGACGACCGGTACCGGGCGGAGGCCCTCGCGATCCTGGACGCCGACCCGGTGTCCAACGTGTTCGTCAGTTCCCGCGTGCACGCCGCGGGGCTCGACCCGCGCCGTCTCGGCGCCCAGATGTGGGGCTACCTCCACGACGGGCGCCTCACCTCGCTGTGCTACTCCGGCGCGAACCTCATCCCGGTGGCGGCGGGGCCGGAGGCCGTCCGCGCGTTCGCCGAACGGGCCCGGGGGCAGGGGCGGCGCTGCTCGTCCATCGTCGGGCCCGTCGACGCCGTCGGCGAGCTGTGGGAGATCCTCTCGCCGTACTGGGGGGCGCCCCGGGCCGTCCGCACGGACCAGCCGGTGATGGCCACCTCCGCGGTCCCCGACGCGCCGTCCGACACCGGCGTCCGGCGGGTGCGGATGGAGGAGTTCGACGTGGTCTACCCGGCCTGTGTGGCGATGTTCACCGAAGAGGTCGGGGTCTCGCCCAACGCCGGCGACGGGGGAGTGCTCTACCGTGCGCGGGTCGCCGAGCTGATCCGCGACGGCCGCGCGTTCGCCCGCATCGAGGACGGCCGCGTCATGTTCAAGGCCGAGATCGGCGCGGTCACACCCCGGGCCTGCCAGGTGCAGGGCGTGTGGGTGCCGCCCGAGCTGCGCGGCGAGGGCCGCTCCGTGGCCGGGATGTCCGCGGTGGTGCGGGAGGCGCTGCGCGGCGTCGCGCCGACCGTGTCGCTGTACGTCAACGACTACAACACGCGGGCGCGGGCCGCCTACCGGCGCGTCGGGTTCACCGAGGTCGGTTCCTTCATGTCGATCCTGTTCTGAGGGATTCATCCCCGGTACGATCCGCCCGTGGAGTTCGCCGGGGCATTACGGCAGGCCATCCAGGCCAGCGGGCTGACCCTGGAACGGATCCGCCACCGGCTCCGCCGCCGCGGGCTGGCCGTGAGCGTGGCCACCCTCAGCTACTGGCAGCGCGGCCGCAGCCGTCCACGGTCGCGGGCCGTCGTCGTGGCACTGGAGGAGATCCTCCAGATGCGGCCGGGGACCCTGACCGAGCTGCTGGACGATCCCGCCCCCGCCGTCCGCGGCGCCCTCGCGGCGGCCCCGTCCGGCGCCGCCGAACGCGGCCGCCCGGTGCGGGAGCTGTGGCCCGACCCGGACGGGTACGCGGGCCTCGTCGGGCAGCTCGACCGGTCCGGGGACCACCGGCTCGAACGGCTCAGCATCCACGACGTGTACCGGCTGGACGACGTCCGCCGTTCCTGGACGCTGTCGGTGCGGACCGTCCTGCGCGCGGCGGGCGACGGCATCGACCGGGTCGTGTGCGTCCACGAGGCCGGAGCCGGGAACGCCGGTCTCGCGCAGGTGCGGTACTGCCGTCCCGGGCGGATCCGCGCCGAGGGCGGGATGATGGCGTTCGAGCTGGTCTTCGACCGCGTCCTGTCGGCGGGCGACACCGCGGTCGTCGAGTACGAGCTCGGACTCGCAGGAGAACCCCCGCCCGACAGCTGCGACCGGCGCTTCCCCCACCCCGTCCACGACTACGTGGCGATCATCCAGTTCGCGGGCGGCCGGCTCCCCGCGCGCTGCTACGGCTTCACCGCCGAGAGCTCGCGGTCGCCGCGGCGGCGCCTCGCCGAGCTGTGGATCGGCACGTCCGGCAGCGCGAACTTCGCGGCCGGGGCGGTGCGGCGCGGGATCGTTGGCATCGAATGGGAGTGGCACTAGCTCCGGGGCGCGGTTGTCGGAAATTGCCGGTTGGAATCGGGCCCCCTGGGCCTTACAGTGAGCGCTGAAGTCGCAAGCGCAGGAGTCAAGGCCGTCATGCGGGGGCCGGCCGGACGAGATCCGGAGGCCAGCGGTGCAGAGTGTCGCGGAGGACGATCTCCTCCAGGTACTGCAGTACGGTCCTTTCAACGTGGCCCTGCACGCGGCCATCCAGGCCCGGGGCCTCAGCCTCGACTCGCTGCGGCGCCGCCTGGAGGAGCAGGGCATCGCGGTCAGCCTGTCCACGCTGAGCTACTGGCAGCGCGGCCGGACGCGTCCCGAACGCGCCGACTCGATGCGCGCCGTCCGCGGCCTCGAAGTCATCCTCGAACTGCCGCGCCATTCGCTGCTCACGCTGCTGAGGCCCACCGCCGAGCGCTCCGCCGGGGCGTGGCTGCCGGTGGAGGAGCTGTGCCCCGAGCCGGGCGTCCGCGACCTGCTCGACGAGATCGGCGACCGCGGCGAGCGGCAGCTCACCGGACTCAGCCTGCACGACCAGCACACCATCGGGCGGCGCCGGGAACTGCGCGAGGTCCGGTCCCGGGCGGTGTTCCAGGCGCAGCAGCGGGGCGTCGACCGCTGGACCGCCGTCTACCACCACCCGCACGGCATCCTGCCGTCCTCGCGAACCGCGCGCGGCTGCCGGTTCGGGCGCGTCCGCATGGACGAGGCGAGCGGCCTCATCGCCGCCGAGCTGCTGTTCGACCGGGCGCTCGGCCGCGGCGAGACCTACCTGCTGGAGTACGGTTTCGGATTCGACGAGACGGGCCCGCCGGTGACCGAGGAGGGACGCGGCTTCCGCACGCCGCAGCACGAGTTCCTCATCGAGGTCCGGTTCCACCCGGCCACCCTCCCCGCCCGCTGCTACCGGACGTGGCGTCCCGACGGCAACACCGCCCTCAAGGACTCGGCCGACCTGCGCATGTCCAGCTACCACAGCGTCCACTTCATCGAGTTCGGCATGGCCGCCGGCTACCACGGCATCCGCTGGGAGTGGACGTGATTCATTGCTTTCCCGACCTCGCCCCCTCGCCTGGCGGCTCGGGGGCGAATCGTGAAAGTGCGGGCGCGAATCGCTCCGCGATCTTCGGCTGAAGCTTCGCCTTCGGCTCGCTTCCGCCTCAGGTCGCGCGCCCGCGTGCGGATGCGGGTTGTTCTTACTTGACCAGCAGGTTCAGGAGGCGGTCCGGTTCTGACTTCGGGTCGTCGGTCAGGCCGGCGTGGACGGGGCCGGGCTGGACGATCGTGCTGCGGGGGGCGGTCAGCCAGCGGAAGCGGGCGCCCGGGGTCTCCTGTGCGGCCTGGCCGGCGTGCTCGCCGCCGCAGCAGACGGCGTCCACGGCCGTGAGCGCCGACCGGACGCCGTCCAGGTCCAGAGACGGGTCCAGGGCCAGGAGGCGCCGCTCGTCCAGATGCGTGCGGCACCCGAGATAGTCGAGCGCCCGGCAGTAGACCACCACGCCCACGTTCATGACCTCGCCCCGCTCGACGCGCGGGACGACGCGCAGCGCCGCGTACTCGAACACCGTGGGTTCCGCCGCCGTCCTGATGTTGCTCACGGGGCGCCGCCGAGCCATTCGGGCCGGTTCCTGCCGCGCTGGGACGCCTTGTCCTGCCGGTGCCCGCTCACGTCGGTGGCGGGCAGCCAGTCGCGCGGCTTCCCGGCGCGCGGCAGCAGGACGTCGAGGTAGGCGTCCCGCACCGCCTGCGGGCTGCCGAACCCGGGCTCGCCCTCCAGCCAGTGGTCGGGCACGAGCCCGGTCACCTCGCGCAGCAGGGCTTCGGTGATCTTCGGAGCCAGCTCCGCCTCGGCGGCCTCCAGCTCCTTCGCGTACGGTGTCAGCACATGGTCGTCCACGTCGTAGGGCCCGGAGAACAGCCGCGCCGCGTTCGACCAGGCGTGGTGGAAGATGAGGCTCGCGCCGTGGTCGATCAGCCACAGGTCGCCGTGCCAGACCAGCATGTTCGGGTTCCGCCAGCTGCGGTCCACGTTGCCGATGAACGCGTCGAACCACAGCACCCGGGAGGCGAACCCGGGGTCGGGCTTCCACCCCAGCGGGTCGAACCCGAGCGACCCGGGCAGGAAGTCGACGCCGAGGTTCCAGCCGGGGCTGGCCTTCAGCAGATCCTGCACGTCGGGGTCGGGCTCGTGCCGTCCGAGGGCCGGGTCGAGGTCGATGAGCACCTGGTCGGGCACCCGGAAGCCGAGCCGGCGTGCCAGCTCGCCCGCGATCACCTCGGCGATCAGGGCCTTGCGCCCCTGCCCGGCGCCATGGAACTTCATGACGTAGGTGCCGAGATCGTCTGCCTCGACGATGCCCGGCAGCGACCCGCCCTCGCGCAGCGGCGTCACGTATCGGATGGCCGTCACATGTGGCAACACGCCGCAACGCTACCGGGTGCCGATGCGGCGGGGATAATCGATCGCATGGGCGTTGAGCTGCTCGACCTGTCGGTGCCGATCGTCACCGGCATGCCCGTCTACCCGGGCGATCCCGAAGTGGAGGCGGTCCCCGCGCTGACGGCCGCCGGGTCCGGCGTGAACGTCCTGCGCCTGCACATGGGGTCGCAGTCCGGCACCCACGTGGACGCCCCGTTCCATATCGACGACGCCCTGCCGCGCCTCGACGAGCTGCCCCTGAGCCGCTTCACGGGGCCGGTGGTCGCCATGGACGCCCGCGGACTGCCGGCCCGCACGCCCATCGGCCCGGAGCTGCTGCCGGACGGCCTCGCGCCCGGTGTCGTCCTGCTCATCGCGACGGGCTGGGCCGGCTACTGGGGGACCGGGGCCTACCCGGCGCACCCGTACCTCGCTCCCGAGACCGCCGCGTCGATCGTCGCCGCCGGCGTCCGGACGGTGGGGATCGACGCGCTCAGCGTCGACCGCACCCCACCGCCCGGCTCGAAGGACCTCTCGCTGGCCGCTCACCGCGTCCTCTGCGAGGCGGGCGCGGTGATCGCCGAGAACCTCACCGGCCTCGACCGGGTCGTCGCGGCGCAACGGGCCGGCTGCGCGATCGACGTCTCGCTCTTCCCGATCGCCCTCGCCGGCGCGGACGGCGCCCCCGTCCGCGCCGTCGCCCGCGTGGACGACCGGGCCGTCCTCGTTTGAACGGGGCGGCCCGTCGGCGCGTCCATACTCACAGGGACGTACTTCGGAGGGATGGATCGCTGTGAAGGTTTCGTGGGCCACGGAACAGGGGAGCGCCGAGCGCGGCAACGAGGACTTCGTGGCGGCCGCCCCCGGCGCCGTCGTCGTGCTCGACGGCTGCGGGCTGCCGCTCGGCACCGACCTCGGGTGCGTGCACGGGACCGCCTGGTACGCGCGGTCGCTCGGCACCCGGCTGCTGGCGCGGATGCTGGACGGTCTCGGGCCGCAGGCCGGCCCGCCGGTGGGGCCGCCCGAAGGGGCGCACCGGCCGGGGCGGCGGCCACTGGTGGCACGGCTTGCCGGAGCGATCGCCGACGTCGCCGCGTCCCACCGGGAGAGCTGCGACCTGCGGGCGCCCACGACCCCCGCGGCCACGGTCCTCGCCCTCCGGGTGCGCGGCGAATGGGTCGACTACCTGGTGCTGGCGGACTCGACCCTGCTGCTGGACGGCAGACGCGGCGTGGAGGCGGTCACCGGCGGCCCGGCCTACGCCGCGGCCGATCCGGCGATGGCCGAGGCCGCGATCACGGGAACGGTGCCCGTGGGCGAGCTGGACCGCGCGACCCTGCTGACCGACGGGGCCACGCGGCTCGTGGACATGTTCGGGGTCACGGACTGGGACGGGCTGGCCAAGCTGGCGGCGGACCCCGGGCCCGCCGAGCTGATCGAGCGCAACCGGGAGATCGAGCGCACCGATCCCCGGGCCGCCCGGTGGCCGCGGAACAAGGTCCACGACGACGCGACCGCCGCGGTCTGCGCCTTCTGAGCTCCTGGATCCCGCTTCACCGGGCAGGCCGGGCCCGCCGGGTCACTTGATCATCCGATAGCAGAAGAAGGTCGGGAAGCGGTAGTACTGCTGCTTGCCCGACTTCACCGCGCCGAGGATGAGGAACACCCACTGCCCGATCAGCAGCTCGAGGTACGGGAGGGCGAGCAGGGCGAGGAACGCCGGTGCCTCCAGGATGATGGCGGGCGGCACGCAGACGGCCGCGACCACGAGGAGATGGATCAGCAGCGTGATCTGGAAGTTGAGGGCCTGGGCCGCGTGGAACCGGGTGAACGGGTCGGTGTTCTTCTTCACGAAGTAGATGATCAGTGGGGCGAAGAAGCCGACCACGAGCATCCCGACGTAGGAGAAGACCGCCCAGGTCGTGTCCACCGCCGGCGGATACTGCGGGCCGTAGGGGACACCGGGAGGGCCGTACCCCCAGCGCGGGTCATAGGGGCCTCCGGG
This sequence comes from Actinomadura sp. KC345, assembly GCF_004348515.1. Classification (GTDB taxonomy): domain Bacteria; phylum Actinomycetota; class Actinomycetes; order Streptosporangiales; family Streptosporangiaceae; genus Spirillospora. Next base: position 44,478 of record NZ_SMKH01000018.1, read on the forward strand.
CGGCGGCTGATCGCCGTAGGGCGGCTGGCCGCCGGGCGGGGCGCCGTGAGGAGGCTGCCCGCCGGGCGGAGCGCCGTAGGGCGGCTGCCCGCCAGGGGGCGCGCCGTAGGGCGGCTGCCCGGGCGCCTGCCCGTAGGAGCCTTGGTACGGCGGCGGCTGGTCTGGAGGCGGGGGCTGGTCCGTCACTGGCCTTGTCCTTCAATCCTCATGGGGTCTCGCGAAAACCTATCTGAGTGCCGCCCGCCGCCGCAGGTGCGCTACCGTCCCCGATCATGAAGGGCGACAAGGGGCCTGGCGGCGCGGACGGCGACCGGAGACCGCGGAACCCGTACCCCCTGCCGGGGCAGAACCCGGATCCGCGTGAGGACGACTCGCCGCCGGACTCGTCCCCGCCCCCGGCTTCGGAGATGCGGCCGCCGCCGATTCCCGGGATGCCGCCGTCCAAGGGGGCGCCGCCGGAAGCGCCCCCCGGGTTCCCGGCCGGCGGCCGTTCGGTGCGGTCCGGGGCCATGGTCTGGCTGATGTTCCTCGGCCCTTTCGTGGTCGCGATGCTGGTCATCTTCTCCTGGGCCGGGCACCGGATCTACGGCGCCGGCGAAGACGACGGGGACGGGGTGGCGGCCCGCCCGCCGGACTCGCCGAGGCCGGAGCCGATCAGCACGGTCCCGCCGAAGGTGAAGGGGTGGGACGCGGTCACCAGCGCCAAGTACGGCATGAGCTACGACGTCCCCTCCTCGTGGCGCATCCTGCCCTCGACCGTCCTCATCGGGTGGGAGGCGGCGCACGGCCAGGATCGGTCGATGATGAGCACCGCCGCGGTGTTCCGCGAGGACGTGTGCAAGGACGGCGACGACGAGTACACCCGCGCTCACACGGGCTTCAACCAGTACGTCGAGGGCGGGCTGACCGGCGTCGCCGAGCACGCCGCGAAGAAGTGGGCGGCGAACGCCTACACCAGCGAGGGCGACCCGGCGCCGTCGATCGCCCTGAAGGCCCCGGAGAGCGTGAAGGCGGGGCGGAAGAAGGGCGTGCACGTTCAGGCGGACGTCGTCATGAAGGCCACGGGACGGTGCGTCCCGCCGACCGCGGTCGTGCACACGGTCGCCGTTCCCGGCGTCGGGCCCGGCAAGACGACGGTCTTCATCCTGCTGGCCGACCAGGGCGTCCCGGACGCGGCGCCGAAGGCTGCGATCAAGAAGATCCTCGGCAGCCTCCGGCCCAGCTGATCCGCACCCGGCCGATCTTCGCGCGGCCGATCTTCACGCGGCACCCCGCCGTCCCGTCCATGCCGCCCCGCATCCTAGAATCACGTTCGGAAAATGGAGGGGCGTGTGAGCGCGATGCCGGTGGAACGGCAGGAGCTGGCCGACGACGAGGTGGCGGCGCGGGCCGGTCTCGCCGCCAGGGTCCGCGAGCTGGCGGAGGTGGCGGTCCTCACCGGAGTCGACGCCGCCGAAGCCGCCGCGGTGGCGGACGAGATCGAGGCCCTGACCGCGCGGCTCGCGGTCGGGCGCCGCGAGGCCCCGCCGTACGTCGCCTCCAGCACGGGCATCCTGGAACGGCACACGGCCAACCCCGTCAACGGGACCCTCAACCCGTTCGCGCCGCCCGTCGACCTGACGAGCGATCCGGACGGCACGGTCCGCGGCGAGTTCACGCTCAGCCCGCTCTACGAGGGCCCGCCGTCCTACGTGCACGGCGGTGTCTCCGCGATGGTGCTCGACCAGGCCCTCGGCATGGCGGCGGCCGTCTCCGGGAGGCCCGGCATGACCGCGAACCTGGAGCTGCGCTACCGGCGTCCCACGCCGCTCGGCGTCCCGCTGCACGTGGAGGCGAGGTTCAGCCGCGTGGAGGGACGCAAGATCTGGGCGTCCGGGAGCATCGCCGGGCCCGACGGCCGCGTCACGGTGGAGGCCACCGCGATGTTCATCGAGCCGCAGCGGTTCGTCACGTCGCGGCACTGACCACGGTCCGGGGATCCGGTCAGTACTCGTAGACCTTGACCGCCGGATCGCCGTCCGGCCAGGTCGCGACGACCGACGAGGTGCGCTCGTCGCCGAGGAAGTCGACGCGGAGCCATCCTCCCGCCTGCGTCACCCGCGTCTCGTACCCCGGTTCGGGCGTCGCCGACACCAGCCGGACGCGGTCCTTCTCGATCGACAGCACGGCGCGGCCGCCGCGCGTGGCGTAGCTGCGCACATTGTCGTCCGGCTTCGCGCCGGAGGACGCGGCGGAGGTCCTCCCCTCCCGCTCCGGATCACCGGGCGGCGCCTTCGGGGACCGGGACGGTCCGGGCGCCTCGTCCTCGTCCGCGGGCGGGCCCGGCCGGGACGTCGGCGAACCGATGTCCGTCGGCGGGCTGGAGTGGATGACGGGCCCCGAGATCGGCGGCGGCGCCGACCTCTCCGCCACCGTGCCGCGCACGACACCGCGTACTCCGAGCCACGAGAGCGCCACCGCGAGCGCGGTCACCCCCGCCCACGGGGCAACATACGACATCGCGCGACGCATGGGCACATGGTGGCATACGGTTCCGCCATGGCGAGTGTTCTGGTGGTCGAGGATGATGCGAATGTCCGGACCGCCCTGATCCGGGAACTGAGTGTGCGGTCGCATGTCGTACGCAGCGTCGGGACGGCGATGGACGCTCTGCGCGAGGTCACGCAGGCGCCGCCCGACGTCGTCGTCCTCGACCTCGGGCTGCCCGACCTCGACGGCGCGGAGGTGCTGAAGATGCTGCGCGGAATCTCCGACGTCCCCGTCATCATCGCGACCGCGCGCGACGACGAGCCCGAGATCGTCCGGTTACTGAACGCCGGTGCCGACGACTACCTCATCAAACCGTTCTCCATCGAACACCTCAGCGCACGGCTCGCGGCGGTGCTGCGCAGGTCCGCCCGCTCCGGGCCGGCCGCCGAGATCAGCGTCGGCGGCCTGCACATCGACCTGGACCGCCGGGAGGCGATGCTGGACGGCGAACCCCTCGAACTGACCCGCCGCGAGTTCGACCTGCTGGCCTACCTGGCCGCCCGCCCCGGACGCGTCGTGGCGCGGCGCGAACTCCTCGCCGAGGTGTGGCGGCAGGCCTACGGCGACGACCAGACCATCGACGTGCACCTGTCCTGGCTCCGCCGCAAGCTCGGCGAGACCGCCGCCGCACCCCGCTACCTGCACACGGTGCGCGGCGTCGGGGTCCGGCTGGCCGAGCCCGATCCGAGACCATGAGGAAGACGCTCGCCCTGGTGTCCCTCGCGGTCACCTCGATGGTCGCGCTGGCGTTCCTCATCCCGCTCGCGCTGACCGTCCGGGAGATCGCGCGGGACGGCGCCCTCACCGCCGCGGAGCGGCAGGCCAGCGCGCTGGGCCCCGTGCTCGTCGTCACCGAGGACCCGGCCGCGCTCGAACGCGCCGTCGCCAGCACCGAGGCGGGCGCGACGAAACGGATGACCGTGCACATGCCGGACGGCGCCCTGGTCCCGAGGGACGGCCGGGGCGAATTCAGCGCCAGCCCCGAGCAGCTCGCCGAGGCCGGGCGCCGCGGGCGCGCCTACACCGCCCGCGTGGACGGCGGATACGCGCTGCTCCAGCCGGTGTCGCTGGACGCGGGCCGCACCGCTGTCGTCGAGGTCTTCGTGCCCGACGAGGACCTCTCGCGCGGCGTGTGGCAGGCGTGGCTCGTCATGACGACCGTCGCCGCCGCGCTCGTCGCCGGGTCCGTCGCCGCCGCCGTCTGGCTCGGCAACCGGATGATCCGCTCCACCCGCCGGCTCGCCGAGGCCGCCAGCGCGTTCGGCGAGGGGGAGATGTCGGTGCGCATCGAGCCGGACGGCCCGCCCGAGCTGGTGGAGGCGGGGCTGGCGTTCAACGCGATGGCCGACCACGTCGTCCAGCTGCTGTCCGCCGAACGGGAGATGGCCGCCGACCTCTCGCACCGGCTCCGCACCCCGCTCGCCGCGCTCCGCCTCAACGCCGAGGCCCTCGGGGACGGTCCCGTCGCCGACCAGACCCGCGAGGCCGTCGACCGCATCGAGCACGAGGTCGACCAGATCATCCGGACCGTCCGGCGCCCGACCGGCCGGGGAAGCTGCGACGCCGCCAAGGTCCTGCGCGAGCGCGTCTCGTTCTGGCTCGTCCTCGCCGAGGACGAGGGCCGCTCCTGCGAGTTGATCGGCGCCGAGGCCCCCGCGCCGCTCCCGCTGCCGGGGACCGAGCTCGCCGCCGCCGTCGACGCGCTGCTCGGCAACATCTTCCGGCACACGTCCGAGGGAACCGGCTTCGCCGTCACCCTCCACCAGGGCCAGGGCGTGACCGGCATCCTCGTCGCCGACGCCGGCCCCGGCATCGCCGACCCGGACGCGGCGCTGAAGCGCGGCAGCAGCGGCGGCGGCTCCACGGGCCTCGGCCTGGACATCGCCCGCCGCGCCGCCGAGTCCACGGGCGGCTACCTGCGCATCCACCGCAGCGTCCTCGGCGGCGCGCAGGTCCAGATGTGGTTCCGCACCAAGTGGCTGCCGCC
>NZ_SMKH01000190.1 GCF_004348515.1 Actinomadura sp. KC345
GAACTGGACCGGCAGGTGCGCGAACGCTATGCGAACTGGCGCGACCAGCCCCGCGGCCTGGCCTGCGCGGTGATCGCCGCCTTCATGCTCCTCACCACCGTGGCGTTCCTCTTCGCGGTGGTGGCCGTGGTCGCGGCGATGAACTGAGGCCGGGGCGTCCGACCTCGTCGGACGCCCCGGCCTCGCAAGCTCGTCTGATCGCCTCGGGTCAGGCGGGGGTCCCCTCGGATCCCTCGGCGATGGTGAACGCCACATCTCCCTGCGGGTCGACCTGGGCGTCCAGGGTCTTGTCGTCCAGCATCTCGGCGACACCGGGCTCCAGGTACACCTTGGCGCCCTCTTCCTCGACCACCTGGTCGCCTGCCTCGGGGGCAGGGGCGACCGAGAGCCGCAGGGCGTCCGAGCCGTCGAGCCCGGACTCGATGCGGATGCCCGTCTCCGGCGGAAGCTCCGGATTCGCGGTCACGGTTCGTATGACCTGGACGGCACCGCTGGTCAGCGTGAGCACGATCAGCTCCTCACGTCTCTGTCTTGCTTGGATCGGATCTGCCCCACCCTCCCCGATCCTCACCGCCGTAAACGTCGAGATGTGATCGGATGATCTCGGTCGGCCACCGGCCCGGCCGCTCAGCCCGCGCTCGGGGCGAGGGCCCGGACGGCCTCGGCCGGCGAGAGCCCGCCTCCCGGGACCACGGCCAGTACGGGCGTGGTCAGGCCGCTGTCGACGTACTCGCGGACGCGGGCGCGGCACGCGGCCGGGGACCCGTGCACGATCAGGTCGTCGACGACCTCGTCCGGGATGACCTCAAGGGCCTTCTTGCGGTCGCCGGCCGCCCACGCCTCGTTCATCGGGCGCAGCGCCTCGCCGCGTCCCAGCCACTCGTGGAACGCCCGGTAGACGGGGACCGTCATGTACGCGGCGATCATCCAGCGGCCGATCGCGCGGGCCTCCTCGGCGTTCTCGGTCGGGCAGACGAACAGCCGGGCGATCAGCTCGGGGTCGTCGCCGATCTCGCCGCGCACCGTCCGGACGTCCTTGGGCGCCAGCCAGTTGGTGATCGCGCCGTCGGCCTCGCGGGCGGCGAGCCGCAGCATGCCGGGACGCAGGGCCGCGAGCACGATGGGCGGCGGCGTCTCGGGCACGTTGTCCAGCTTGAAGCCCTTGACGGCGAAGGTGTCGTACTCCTCCTTCACCTTCTCCCCCGCGAGCGCCTTGCGCAGGAAGCGCAGCGTGTCGCGGGTGCGCTTGTAGGGCTCCTCGAACGGGATGCCGTTCCAGCGCTCCACGATCGTGTCGGACGAGGTGCCGATGCCCAGCACGAAACGGCCGGGCGCGAGACCCGCGAGCGTCGCGGCCTGCTGCGCCAGCAGCGCGGGGCCGCGCGTGTAGACCGGCACGATCGCCGGGCCGAGCCGCAGCCCGGGGTCCCACTGCGAGGCGAGCGCCAGCGGCGTGAACGCGTCGGTTCCGTTGGTCTCGGCGGACCAGGCGTCGGTGTAGCCGAGCCCGGAGAGCTCCGCGACGATCTCCCGGTGCTCGGCGAGCCCGAGCCCGGTCATCGGAATGGTCAGTCCCCAGCGTGACATGCGCTCCCCCTCAGGCGACCGAGGCGCGGATGGTGGCGCCGCCGTCCACGACCATGGTCTGCCCGGTCATCCAGGACGACACGTCGCCGGCGAGGAACACCGCCGCGTGGGCGATGTCCTCGGGCTCGCCGAGGCGGCCGAGCGGCATGTGCCTGCTGATCGCCTCCTCGTTGGGTTCCCACAGCGCGCGGGCGAGGTGGGTCTTGACCAGGCCCGGCGCGATGCAGTTGACGCGGACCTTCGGCGCGAGCTCCATCGCGAACTGGCGGCTGAGGTGGATGACCGCGGCCTTGGTGGCGTTGTAGTAGCCGATGCCGTGCTCGGTGATCATCCCGCCGACGGACGCGATGTTGACGACCGAGCCCCCGCGCTCGGCCAGGGACGCCCGCAGCGCGAGCTGGGTCCACTGGACGATCGCGAACTGGTTGACCTCGACGGTCTTCGCGGCGGCGGCGGGCTCGATGTCGGCCATCGGCCCGTAGTAGGGGTTGGTCCCGGCGTTGTTGACGAGGATGTCCAGGCCGCCGAACTCGGCGACGGCCGCGTCCACCGCGGCCGCGGCCTCGTCGGCGTGGCCCACGTGCGCGGCCTTGGCGAGGACGCCCGCGCCGGGGTGCGCCGTCCCGATCTCCTTGGCGACCTCGTCCAGTGCCTCCTGCTTGCGTGAGGAGAGGACGACGTTGGCGCCCTCGGCGGCGAACGCGGTGGCGATCGCCTTTCCGATCCCCCGGGAGGCCCCGGTGACCAGGGCCGTCTTTCCCTCAAGTCCGGTCCGCATCCGCACTCTCCCTACCTGTTCGCACCCTGTGGGCAGCTGGGCAGAATTCGACTCGGTTCACTGTATCGAAGTGACTGACGAGTCAGTTACCTGGCTCCGGCACTCCGCCGGGGCCGCCGGTCCCGCTCACCGGACGGCATTCTTTCTAACGATTGTTAGATTGGTACGCTGCGCGCGGTACCGGAAGAGCGGGTGCCGGAAGAGGGAGGTCCGCGTGACCACGACCAAGGAACGTCGTCCGGCGATCGAGGGCTGGTTCACCACGGGGGACGGCGAGGTCCGGCTGCTGGGGACCCGCTGCTCGTCCTGCGGAACGCCGTACTTCCCGCGCAACGAGCTGGCCTGCCGCAACCCCGGCTGCACGGGCCCGAAGGACGGCTCGGAGCTGGAGCCCTACGCCCTCTCGGGACGCGGCCGCATCTGGTCCTACGCCGACGCCCGCTACAAACCGCCGCCCCCGTACGTCTCCCCCGACCCGTTCGTGCCCTACGCGGTCGCCGCCGTCGAACTCGACGCCGAACGCATGGTCGTCCTCGGCCAGGTCGCCCCCGGCCACACCGTCGACGACCTCGAGGTCGGCATGGAGGTCGAACTGACCGAAGGCACCCTGTACGAGGACGACGAAGCCGAGTACACCGTCTGGATGTGGAGGCCCGTCCGATGAGCCGCGACATCGCCGTTCTGGGCACCGGGATGCATCCGTGGGGGAAGTGGGGGCGCAACTTCGTCGAGTACGGGCTGGCGGCGGCGCGGGCGGCGCTGGCCGACGCGGGGCTCGCGTGGCCGGACGTCCAGTACGTGGCGGGCGCGGACACCATCCGCAACGGCTATCCCGGGTTCATCGCCGGCGCCACGTTCGCGCAGGCGCTCGGCTGGTCGGGCGCGCGGGTGTCCAGCTCGTACGCGGCGTGCGCCTCCGGGGCGCAGGCCATCGACAACGCGCGTGCGCGGATCCTCGCGGGCCTGTGCGACGTGGCGCTCGTCGTGGGCGCCGACGCCGCGCCCAAGGGGTTCTTCAAGCCCGTCGGCGGCGACCGGCCGGACGACCCCGACTGGCTGCGGTTCCGGCTGCTCGGCGCGACCAACCCGATCTACTTCGCGCTCTACGCGCGCCGCCGGATGGCCGTGCACGGCGCGACCCTGGACGACTTCGCCGCGGTGAAGGTGAAGAACGCACGGCACGGGCTGGCGAACCCCAACGCCCGGTACCGCAAGGAGGTGACGCTGGAGGACGTCCGCGAGTCCGCCGTCGTCGCCGACCCGCTGCGCCTCCTGGACATCTGCGCCACCAGCGACGGCGGCGCGGCCCTCGTCCTGACCTCGATGGACTTCGCGCGCAAGCACGGCATCACCGATCCCGTGCGCATCCCCGGGCTGTCCACGGTGACGCCGACGTTCCCCAAGACCGTCCTGGACCTGCCCGACTTCGCGACCGACTCGGCGATGACGGCGGCGGAGCCCGAGCGCCCGTTCCGGTCCGCGATCGCCCACGCCGCCTACGAGGAGGCGGGTATCGGGCCGGGCGACCTGTCGCTCGCCGAGGTGTACGACCTGTCCACGGCCCTTGAGCTGGACTGGTACGAGGACATCGGCCTGTGCGAGCCGGGCGGCGCCGAGGAGCTGCTCCGCTCCGGCGCCACGGCGCTCGGCGGCCGCGTCCCGGTCAACCCGAGCGGCGGGCTCGCGTCCTTCGGCGAGGCGATCCCGGCGCAGGCCATCGCGCAGGTGTGCGAGCTGACCTGGCAGCTGCGCGGGCAGGCCGAGGGCCGCCAGGTCGAGAACGCAAGGGCGGGCATCGCCGTGAACCAGGGCCTCTTCGGCCACGGCTCAGCGGTCATCACCGTCCGCTGACGTGCGGGCGACGTGCAGGGCCCAGGCGATGAGGGGGGCCTGGAACGGGAGGCGGCCGTAGGCGGCGGCGCGCATCGGCAGCGGCTTGTCGCGCCAGTCGCGGGCCATCTTGACGTTGGCGGGGAACACCGCCGCCATGAGGCCCGCGGTGGCGAGCGCCCCCGCCTTGCGTGTGCGCGGGTTCGCGACGGCGGCGGCGCAGGCCAGCTCGGCGACACCGCTCAGGTAGGTCCAGGTCCGCGCGCGGCCGGGGAGCCGCTCGGGGACGATCGCGTCGAACGGCTTCGGGGCGACCAGGTGCAGGGTCCCTATTCCGGCCATGAGCGTCGCCAGCCGGCGGGACGCGCGCGAGGAGTCGGTCATTCCGGGATTCTTACAGATCGGACGGCGCGTCCAATAGCGGCGGGCGCCACGAACACGACCGAAAACCCGCAATGTGACTGAAGTCACTGTCCAAAACCTGTGTGACCTGCGGCGTAGCGGTCAGGGAGTCCCTTGGCACCCGGACGTCGAACGACGTCCGGGGCCCGAGACTCCAGGGACGGCCGCCGCGGCCGGGGGGACCGCCGCGACCGTTCCTGGACCGGCCCGATGGGCTCCGGGACTGGCGGGGGCCGTCCCGGAGCCGTCGGACCCCGGCCCGGAGCCCGTGGTTCGGGGGCCCGTGGTTCAGGGGCGCTTTCTCACCTCGTCGATGACCTTCGGCACCGCCTCGCTGTACTGGCGGACCCAGTCCAGCAGGAGGGCGATCTGCTCGTCGGTGTAGCCGTCGAGCCGCTCGCGGAAGAGGCGGCCGATCGGCTCGAAGTACCGGTCGAAGCGGTCCGCGCTCTCCTCGACGAGTTCGACGATCACGCGGCGGCGGTCGTCGGGGTCGCGGGTGCGCCGGACGTACCCCGCCTTCTCCAGCCGGTCGATCACGGCGGTGATGGCGCCGCCGGTCGTGATGCCCATGAGCTGCGCGAGCCGGCCGGGCGTCTGCGGGCCGTCGAGCGACAGCGCGTGCACGCACTGCGCGTCGGTGACGTTCATGCCCGCCTTGGTCGCGGTCGCATGGTGCAGCAGGACCGTGAACATCGTGCTGCGCTGCATCGCGGCCTGCAACTCGCTCGCCATCCGCTCGCGCTCCGGGGTCGGCACGCCCCGCCCTCCTTTCTCCTGCATAGAGAGGCTCAACTCAAGAGCGACTCTCTTCCGGAGATTCTAGTGGGCGGGTACGTCACACCCGGCGGCCTGGGGCGGGCCCCGTGTGGCGAAGGCTACACCGGCGATGATCCGCGCATTACGGAGCGACCCCTACGATTGTTTTATTAGGACCACTAACAGAGGTCCGCTCCTGGCCCCGAATCCCACGAAGGTTCGGGGCCGACCCTTACCCGCCTATTCCTGGGCCTCCTCGGCGACCTGCTTCGCCCAGCGGTAGTCCGCCTTGCCCGCGGGGGAACGCTTCATCTCGTCCACGAACGCGTACACGCGCGGGACCTTGTACCCGGACAGCTCCTTGCGGCAGTGCGCGTCCAGGTCCTCGGCCGCCGGCGGCCCGGAGGCGCCGGACGGCTGGATCACGGCCGCGACGCGGTTGCCCCAGCGCTCGTCCGGGATGCCCGTCACCACCGCGTCGTACACGGCCGGATGGCCCTTCAGGACGGCCTCGACCTCCTCCGGGAACACCTTCTCGCCGCCGGTGTTGATGGCCTGCGACCCCCGCCCGTAGACGGCGATCGACCCGTCCTCCTCCACGGTGGCGATGTCGCCGGTGAGCAGCCAGCGCCGCCCGTCCACCACGGGGAACGTCTTCGCCGTCTTCTCCGGGTCGTTGTAGTAGCCCTGCGCGATGTAGCCGGACCGGGCGACCTGGCCGATGACACCCGACCCCGGCTTGACGGGCTGGAGCGCGTCGTCCAGGACGGTGACGTCGTCCACGTCCGGCGCGAACCGCAGCCCCTTCTCCGGCGTCGAGCCCGACACCGCCTCCGCCGTCGAGCCCGACTCCGTCGACCCGAACCGGTCCATGATCATCGTGTTCGGCAGCAGCGCCTGGATGCGGTCGCGGACGGTCCCGGTGAAGATCGCGCCCGTGGACACGAAGACGAGCAGCGACGAGGTGTCGTAGCCGCCGCGGGCCAGTTCCTCCGCCATCGGGATCGCCATCGCGTCACCGGTGATCGTCAGCGAGTTCACCTTCTCGCGCTCGATCGTGCGCCACACGTCGGCCGCGTCGAACTTGCGCGTGTAGACGAGCGTGGCGCCGATGAACCAGCCGATCCACGTGCCCAGCTGCGCCGCGCCGTGCATCAGCGGCGCGACCGGCATCATCACGAGCGGGCCGCCGTTCCGCGCGTTCTCGACGATGTCCTCGGGCCTCGCCGGGCGCGGGAGCGACGGGTTCCAGAACGCGTGCAGGATCTGCTCGGTCGACCACATGACGCCCTTCGGCATCCCGGTCGTCCCGCCCGTGTAGATGATGTACAGGTCGTCGGGCGAACGCGCCGGGAAGCCGCGCGTCCCGTCGGCCTCCCGGAGCGCGTCGTCATAGGCGACCGCGCCGGGGATGGACGGCGTGCCGCCCACCGCGATGAGATGCTTCAGGTCGGGCGCCTCCGGGACGGTCGCGGCGACCCGGTCCTCGAACTCGACGTCGTACAGAAGCGCGACGCTGTCGGAGTCCTGGTACACGTAGAGCAGCTCGCTCTCCACGTACCGGTAGTTGATGTTGATGGGCACGGCACGGATCTTCAGCGCGGCCAGAAGCGCCACCGCGTACTCGATGCCGTTGTAGAGCTGGACCGCGACATGCCGGCCGGGCCGGACGCCCGCGTCCGCCAGATGGTGCGCCAGGCGGTTGGCCTGCTCGTCCATCTCCGCGTAGGTGAGACGCCGGTCGCCGCACACCAGGGCAACGCGCTCCCCGATCGCGTCCGCGACTCCCTCGAACAGATCAGCGTGGTTGTACTCCATCGGAGGGCCTCCGGAAGGGGTATTCGCGCCTTGAGTTAGACAATCAGGGTTTGTCGCTTCCGACCACCCACATCGAGTAGAACTGGGCGCCGCCGCCGTAGGCGTGCCCGAGGGCGCGGCGCGCACCGTCCACCTGGTGGTCGCCGGCCCTTCCGCTGACCTGCATCGCCGCCTCCGCGAACCGGATCATCCCGGACGCGCCGATCGGGTTGGACGACAGCACGCCGCCGGACGGGTTCCACGGGATGTCGCCGTCGAACGCGGTCGCGCCCGACTCGGTGAGCTTCCAGCCCTCGCCCTCGCCGCAGAACCCGAGGTTCTCCAGCCACATCGGTTCGTACCAGGAGAACGGGACGTACACCTCGGCGCAGTCGAGTTCCCGGCGCGGGTCGGTGATCCCGGCGTCCTTGTAGACCTGTGCGGCGCAGTCCTTGCCGGCCTGCGGGCTCACGTTGTCGCGCTTGGCGAAGGACATCGGCTCCGACCGCATCGCTGTCGCCTGCACCCAGGCGGGCTTGCCGGGGGCCTTCTTGGCGGCGTCCTCGGAGGCCAGGACCATCGCGCACGCGCCGTCCGACGACGGGCACGTGTCCAGGTAGCGGATCGGCTCCCACAGCATCGGCGTGGACTCGACGATCTCGCGGGAGATGCCCGGGATCTTCAGATGCGCGTACGGGTTCCGCAGCGCGTTCTCCCGGTCCTTGACGGCCACGAGGTGCCCGATGTGGTCGGGGGCGCCCGACTGGCGCATGTAGGCGCGGATGTGCGGGGCGAAGTAGCCGCCCGCGCCCACCACCAGCGACGTCGTGAACGGCGAGTTCACGGTGAGCGCCCACGTCGCGTTCGACTCCGACTGCTTCTCCCACGCCAGCGTGAGGACGCGGTCGTGGACCCCGCTCTGCACCAGGTTCGCCGCGACGATCGCGGTGGATCCGCCGACCGAACCGGCGGTGTGCACCCGGATGAGGGGTTTGCCGGTGGCGCCGAGGGCGTCCGCCAGGAACACCTCGGGCATCACCACGCCCTCGAACAGGTCGGGCGCCTTGCCGACGACGATGGCGTCGATGTCCTTCCAGGTCAGCCCGGCGTCGTCGAGCGCCCGCTTGGCGGCCTCGCGCAGGAGCCCCGCCATGGACACGTCCAGGCGCTTGGTCTTGTACTGCGTCTGCCCGACGCCGATGACCGCGCACGGGTTACTCATTGCTCTCTCCCGACATGACGCAGACCAGGTTCTGCTGCAGGCAGGGGCCGGACGTCGCGTGCGCCAGCGCGCGGGACGCCGTCCCGGCGTGGATGCGGGACGCGGCCTCGCCGATCCGGATCAGGCCGGCGGCCATCAGCGGATTGGCCGACAGCGCGCCGCCGGACGGGTTGACCACGACGTCCTCGCCCAGGCCGAGGGCCTCCCGCAGGATCAGCTCCTCATGGCTGTACTGGGCGTGCAGCTCCGCGACGTCGACCCCGGCCGCGCCGGACTTCTCCCCCGCGATCCGCGCCGACTCCGAGCGGGTCAGGTCGCGGACGCCCGGGGAGTGCGGCTCGCTGCGGTGGTCGATCCCGGTGATCCACGCGGGCCGCTCGCACAGCTCCCGCGCCCGGTCTCCGGACGCGAGGACGATCGCGGCCGCGCCGTCGGTGTCCGGCGCGACGTCGTAGGAGCGCAGCGGCGCGACGTCGTAGCCGGCCGCGTCATCGGAGAGCTCCGCCGGGTCCGGCAGGTGCAACGCGAACGGGTTGTCGCGCCCGGACGCCCGGGACCGTGCGGCGATCGCGCGCAGGTCGTCCTCCTTGGCGCCCGACCGCTCCAGGTAGGCGCGGGCCTGCATCGCGGCCAGCGACACCTGGTCGACGCCGAGCGGCGCCAGGTAGTACGGGTCGAGCTGCTGAGTGAAGATCGCGCGCGGGTCGCCCTGCGACGACTTGCCGAACCCGTACACCAGGGCGGTGTCGACCTCGCCGAGCTGCAGCTTCACCCACGCCTCGTAGAGCGCCCACGCGCCGTCCATCTCCACGTGGCTCTCGGCGATCGGCGGCCACGCGCCGACCGTGTCGAGCGCCGAGACGAACGCGAACGGCGCGCCCTGGAGGTAGTCGCACGACCCGGAGCAGGTGAACCCGAACCGCGACAATCCGGTCCGCTGCTTGATCTCGCCGATCACCGGGGCGAGGATCTCGGTCTCCACCAGGCCCTGATCCTCGCCCTTGTGCTCGCTCTGGACGAAGGCGACGACGGCGACGTCACGCATCAGAGGTGGTCCTTGATCTCTTCGAAGGGCACATCGGGTTCGTCGATCGGCTCGAACCATTTGATGTTGTTCATGCTCGCGGTCCACTCCTCGCGCGGACGCCACGCCGCCTTGACGCGCATGCCCATCCGGACCTGGTCGGCCGGGATGCCCGCGACCAGCGTCAGCATCGGCACGTCGGCGCCGTCCAGCAGGACGTACCCGGACACGAACGGCACGTCGGGAGCGCGCGGGTCGGGGATGTTGTTGACCGCGAACGTGGTGAGGGTGCCGGTGTCGGGCAGCTCCACCTCTTCGGTGGTCTGGACCCCGTCGCGGGAGCACAGCCCCTTCATCGGGACGATGACGTCCCCGCACTCCGGGCAGCGGTGGCCGGTGATCCGGCCCTCCGAGATGCCCTCCAGGAAGCGGTGCATGGCGCGCCCGCCCCGCAGCCGGAACTCCAGCTGCGCCTGCGGGTTGATCATTGTGACCTCGGGGCGGAAGCACTCGATGTCGCCGATCGTGCCGGTGCGCTCGGCGCGCCACTTCGGCCGGACCCGCAGCCCGGTCGTGAGCGCCTTCGGCGGCTCGGCGCCCGGCTCGAACTCGCCGAGGTCGAGCGCGTGCACGAGGGCGGTGTCGGCGCCGTCGGGCCGGATCAGGGCCCACGCGAACGGACGGTCGAAGGGGTGCTCCCGCGCCGGACGCGGCACCCACGACCAGGTGGTCACCGTGCCGGCGGGCCCGACCTCGACGAACTCGTCCGTCACGTCCTCGCCGGTGTCCGGGTCGTACTCGGTCGGCGGGACGAGCACCCGCCCGTCCGCCGTCCGGATCCCGACCATGCGGCCGTCCCGCAGCTCGCTCAGGAACCGGCCGATGACCGGGCCGACCGAGCGGGTGTAGCCCCCCGGGAACCCGATGACGTGGTTAGGGTCGGCCGTGTCGGACGGTCCCGTGCCAGATGGCACTGTGCTAGATGGCCCGGTGCTAGATGGCACTGTCGCGGTCCTTCCAGTACGGGTCCCGCAGCTTGCGCTTGAGGAGCTTGCCGTTCGGCTCGCGCGGCATCGTCTCGATGAAGTCGATGCTCTTCGGCCACTTCATCCTCGCGAGCCGGCCCTCCAGCGAGGCGAGGATCTCGTCGGCCAGTTCCTTGCCGGGCTCGACGCCCTCGGCGGGCTCCACGACGGCCTTGATCTGCTCGCCCCACTCCTCGTCCGGGATGCCGAACACGGCGACGTCCGCGACCTTGGGATGCAGGGTGATCTCGTTCTCGATCTCGGCCGGGTAGATGTTCGCCCCGCCCGAGATGATCATGTCGGACTTGCGGTCGGACAGGAACAGGAAGCCGTCGTCGGTGAGGTAGCCGATGTCCCCGACGGTGAAGAAGTCCTTGAGGCGGTTCTTCTCCGTCTTCTCCTTGTCGCCCTTGTACTCGAACTCGACGCCGGCCATCTTCATGTAGATCGTGCCGTGCGTCCCGGCCGGGACGGGCTCGCCGTCGTCGTCCACGACGAGGATCTCGCTGATCGGCCACGCGTTGCCGACCGTCCCGGGGTGCTCGCGCCAGTCGGAGGGGCTGGCGATCGTCCCGCCTCCCTCGGTCGCCGCGTAGTACTCCCAGATGCAGTCGCCCCACCATTCGAGCATCCGCTGCTTGATCGGCACCGGGCACGGGGCGGCCGCGTGGATCGCCCACTTCATGCTCGACACGTCGTACCTGGACTTGACGTCGTCGGGCAGGGCGAGCAGCCGCTTGAAGTGCGTCGGCACCATATGGGTATTGCTCACGCCGTGTTCCTGGATCATCCTCAGGGTGTCTTCGGCGTCCCAGCGGTCCGTGTAGACGAGGGTGTGGCCCATGTGGAGGGCCGTGCCGCCGAACTGCGTGACGGCCGTGTGGTAGTTCGGTGAGGTGATCAGATGGGCCTGCTGCTCGCCCCCTGCCGGACGCCCGGGCGTGATGCCGAACAGGGTCAGCAGGAAGGTCATCAGCTCGGCGCTGTCGTCGGGGTCGATGCCCATCAGCGCCCGCTTGACGCCCTTCGGGCGCCCGGTCGTCCCGGACGTGTAGTGCATCGTCGCGCCGTTGCTCCGGTCCTCCGGAGCGCTGTCGGGCTGCCCCTCGAGCAGATCCGCGTACGGACGGAAGCCCTCGACGTCCCCGAACGAGAACCGCCGGTGCGCCTCGATCTCCTCGGCCGCGCGGACGCCCTCGGCGGCGTACCGCTCGTGGACGAAGAACGCCTTGGAGTCGCTGTCCGCGACGATGTAGCCGATCTCCGGACCGGCCAGGTGCCAGTTGATCGGCGTGTAGTACCAACCCGCCTGCAGCGCCGCCAGGTACAGGACGAGCCCGTCGACGCCGTTCGGGACGAGCGCGCTGAATCCGTCGCCGTTCTTCAGGCCGAGCGCGCGAAGCCCGTGGACGAGGCGGTTCGAACGGGCCAGCAGGTCGCCCGCGGTGTACGTCGTCCCGTCCGGATCGACGGCCGCGACCCACTCGGGATCGGCCTGCGCCAGCCGCCAAAAGCCCAATGACCCCATCGGATCTCCCTACGTGAGCACGGTGAGCGCCGTCACCAGGCGACGCCCCGGCGTCCAAAGTAGATCACGTTCTCGTTTTGCATATCAAGCCCTACCGGTAGGGCGGCGGCTTAACTAGAATCTGTTCTCGTTTGGCATCTTGAGCGGAGGAACCATGGCGGAACGGCTGCCCATCAGCACCGAGCACTGCATCGTCGAGCGCGACGGGCACGTCCTCGTCGTCACGATGAACCGGCCCGAGGCGCGCAACGCGCTCAGCTCGTCGATGCTGGTCGGTCTCGCGGACGCGTGGGCGTACATGTCCGAGACGCCCGAGATCCGCGTCGGCATCCTCACCGGGGCCGAGGGCACGTTCTGCGCCGGCGCCGACCTGAAGGCCATGGGGCAGACACCGTCCGACCCCGCCGTGCAGGAGCGCATGGCCCAGATCCCCAACTTCCACTGGAAGGGCCTCCTGCGCGAGGGGCAGCCCGCCAAGCCGCTCATCTGCGCCATCGAGGGCTACGCCGTGGCCGGCGGAACCGAACTCCTCGTCGGCACCGACCTGCGCGTCGTCGCCGAGAGCGCCACCCTCGGTCTGTACGAGGCGAAGCGCGGGCTGTTCCCCATGGGCGGCTCCGCGATCCGGCTCCCCCGCCAGATCGGCTACGCGAACGCGATGGACATCCTGCTCACCGCCCGCTCGGTGACCCCGCAGGAGGCCCTCGACATGGGCCTGATCAACAAGGTCGTCCCGGACGGCACCGCCCTGGCCGCCGCCCGCGAGCTGGCCGACCGGATCGCCGAGTGCGGCCCGCTGGCCGTCCAGGGCATCCTGCGCACCTACCGCGAGACCGAGCACCTCTCCGAGGAGGACGCCCTCAAGATCTCCGACGAGATCGGCTGGCCCGTCATCGGCTCCGAGGACGCCAAGGAGGGCTCCCTCGCCTTCAAGGAGAAGCGCCCCGCCGTCTACCAGGGCAAATAGCACCTTAGCGGCATAGAGGACGCCGCCCGTCAAGGGCCGGTCTTCCGTCGTCACCGCGCTGTAAGCTCCGGCACATGAGCGCGGAAGCGATCGAGGCTGTGCAGCACACCTCTGGAATGATCGAGCCCATGCGTTACACCTCTGGGTCGGACGAATACGACGTGATCCATCTGGGCGGTGAGGCGGCGGCAGTCGTGCCCCTGGACGAGTTCAGAAGACTGAAGGCACTGGAAGAGGCCGCTCCCCAAGAAGCCCTGGAGGAGGCCGAGGCCACGGCGCTGTATGCGAAAAACCGCGAATGGGAGGCGGAGGGTCGCCCGGGAGCGATGTCCCACGAAGAGGCCACGCGCTTCCTCTTGGGAGAGGCCGAGTGAAAGTCGAGTGGTCGCTTGGCGCGAAGCGATCTGCGGCACGCTTCATGCGTGACCAAGAGGGTATGCGTCGGCTGGTCGACGCCGTTGCCCGCCTTGCGGAGGATCCCTACCCATCCGAAGCCTTCGTCCGAGGCGAGTACCACCGCCTCAAGGTCGGGCCTTATCGCGTGATGTATTTGGTGGAGGACCAACTGGTCACGGTCGACTACATCGATCGGGTCGCCGGCCATGACGGTTAGCGTTCCGCTCGTTTGACGGACCGAGCGGCCCGCAGCAGGCGAGCCCGGCCCCCCGTAGTGGATGGCCGGGCTCGCAAAATAGCTCAGTCGGATTCGGTGATGGTGTTGAGGCGTTCGATGGCCTCGACGTATTCCTCGATGAGGTCGTAGACGACCTGGGCGGCGGGTTTGACCTGGTTCATCGAGCCGACGATCTGGCCGACCGGGAAGGTGACCAGTTCGCCGTCGCCGGAGCGCTGGATGCGCGGCAGCGCGTCCGCGATCAGCATGAACTGCATGGGCATCGGCAGGTAGCCCGGGGACCTCTCGCTCTCCCACGCCTCGGTCCACGCGGACTTGAGGAAGCGGGCGGGCTTGCCCGTCCACGCGCGGGACCTGACGGTGTCCCGGGACGTCGCGTCCAGCAGCTTCGGCAGGGCGCGCTCGGGAGTGTCGGCCTCGTCGACCGTGAGCCAGATGGAGCCGGTCCATACGCCGTCCGCGCCGAGGGCCATGCCCGCCGCCATCTGCTTGCCCCGGCCGATGCCGCCCGCCGCGAGGACGATCGTCTCGTCGCCCACGGCGTCCACGACCTCGGGGATCAGGACCATCGTGGCGACGTCGCCGGTGTGGCCGCCCGCCTCTGTGCCCTGCGCGACGATGATGTCGACGCCCACGTCGACCTGCTTGCGGGCGTGCCGGGCGTTGGAGGCGAGCCCGGCTACCTTGACGCCGTGCTCGTGGGCCTCCGCCACGATGTCGGCGGGAGGCGGGCCGAGCGCGTTGGCCAGCAGCGCGATCGGATGCCTGAGCGCCACCTCGACCTGGGGCCGGGCGGTGACGTCCGTCCAGCCGAGCAGCGCCTTGGACGCGCTCTCGGTGGACGGCTCGACGCCGTGCTCGGCGAGCAGGTCCTCAAGGAACTTGCGGTTCTCCGCGGGGATCATGCCCTGCAGCTTGCCGAGCAGCTCCTCGGCGTCGCCCAGGTCGCCGCCCTCGTACTTGGCCGGCATGACCGTGTCGACCCCGTAGGGCTTCCCGCCGACGTTCTCGTCGATCCACTTCAGCTCTAGTTCGAGCTCCTCGGGGGTGAAATGCAGGGCGCCGAGGACGCCCATGCCGCCGGCGCGACTCACCGCGGCGACGACGTCGCGGCAGTGACTGAACGCGAAGATCGGGTACTCGATGCCGAATAGTTCGGTGACTCGTGTCCGCACACCCCCGACCCTAGGCGCGCGACCCCGAAACTGCAACAGGTTCTAGTTAAGAAGATCCCGGCTGATCCGCCCCACGACCATACGTAGAACACGTATCAACGAGTTCGAACACCAGTCCTCAGGACTCAGGGGAGCACCTACATCAGCCACCACCGCAACCCCGCAACAACCCGAACCATTGCGATCGCGTCCGAAGGCAGGTTGCGAGCGAAGCGAGAAACCTGATCGCGCAGCGAGCCGCAAGGCGAGTTCGGAGCGATGCAGCGATCGCACCGCAGTTCCCGCCGAAGGGAGGGCCCCCAGGGCCCGACCGCCAAGGGAACTGCAAAAAGACTCAGCGGGCGGGGCCGGATGCCTTGCGTTGCTGGCGCTGGCTGCCGGGCGCGGGTCGGCG
>NZ_SMKH01000191.1 GCF_004348515.1 Actinomadura sp. KC345
GTCCCCCGCCGTCCCCGGGACGTTCCGGCCGATCCGCACGTCCCGGCCGGGACGTCCCCGGACGTCCGCGAGCAGGCGCAGGACGTACCCGAGACGTCCCGGCAGCCGCGGCCCGGGGCGTGGAGGCACAGGCTGAAGGCGCCCGGCATGAAGCGGCCGGCGATGACGAGGAAGAGGTTGCCGCAGCCGCCGGGGCAGGCCAGGCTGCGGCCGGTGTCGCTCGCGGCGGGTGTCGCGCTGCTGGCGGCGGCCCTCCTGGGCGGGGTGCTGGCGGGGGCCGCGGACCTACCCGCCGGCGGGGTGCTCAAGGCGCTGGCCGACCGGCTCCCGTTCGTGCACATCGACTCGGGGCTCGGCGTCATCGACGAGAACGTCCTGTTCGAACTCCGCGTCCCGAGGGCGCTGATGGCCGCGCTCGTCGGGGGGATGCTCGCCATGGCGGGCGCCGGATACCAGGGAGTGTTCCGCAACCCGCTCGCCGACCCGTACCTGCTGGGCGCCGCCGCGGGCGCCGGGGTCGGCGCGACCACGGTGATCGTGCTGGTGCCGGGCGATCCCGGGTACGCGGTGCCGCTCGCCGCGTTCGTGGGCGCGGTCTCCGGAGTGTTCCTGGCGTACGTGCTGGGCGGCACGGCGGGACGCGGCAACGGGGCGGCGACGCTGGTACTGGCAGGGGTCGCGGTGTCGTCGTTCCTGGCGGCCGTGCAGACGTTCCTGCAGCAGCTGAAGACGGAGGAACTCCAGCGGATCTTCTCGTGGCTGCTCGGCGGGGTCGGGGCGGCCGACTGGCGCCAGCTGGCGCTGATCGCCCCGTACGCGCTGGTGTCGACGGTGGTCCTGCTCGCGCACGGCCGGCTGCTGGACGTGCTGAGCGTCGGGGACGAGGAGGCCGCGTCGCTCGGCCTGTCGGCGTCGCGGGTGCGGATGACCGTGCTGGTCGCGGCGTCGCTGGCGACGGCGTGCGCGGTAGCGGTGAGCGGGCTGATCGGGTTCGTCGGCATCGTGGTGCCGCATGTGGTCCGGAGGCTGGCGGGCGGTTCGTACCGGGTCGTGCTGCCGCTGTCGTTGCTGGGCGGTGCGGCGTTCCTCGGGGTGGCGGACCTGGTGGCGCGGACGGTGATCGCCCCCGGCGAGGTGCCGCTCGGCGTGGTGACGGCGTTCGTCGGCGGGCCGTTCTTCGTCGCGGTGCTGCGCGCGAGCCGCAGGCAGGTGGAGACGTGACGGTGCGGGTGCGGGACCTGGACGTGGCGCTGGGCGGGCGGCCCGTGCTGAAGGGTGTGTCGGTGGACGTCCCGGCAGGGTCGTGGACGGCGGTCATCGGGCCGAACGGGGCGGGCAAGTCGACGCTGCTGCGCGCGGTCCTGGGCCTGGTGGCGTCCCACGGCGAGATCGCGGTGGCGGGCGCGGACCTGGGGTCGCTGAAGCCGAGGCAGCGGGCCCGGCTGGTCGCCTACGCGCCGCAGACCCCGAACCTCCCGGTGGGGATGACGGTCTTCGACTACACCCTCCTCGGCCGCTCCCCCTACATCCCGCATCTGGGACGGGAGAGCGCGCGGGACCGGGAGATCACCGCCGAGGTCCTCGACCGGCTGGACCTCGCCGGCTTCGCGGCCCGCTCCCTGGACCACCTCTCGGGCGGCGAGCGGCAGCGGGTGGTGCTGGCGCGGGCACTGGCGCAGCAGACCCCGGTGCTGCTGCTGGACGAGCCGACCACCGCCCTCGACATCGGCCACCAGCAGCAGGTGATGGAGCTGGTCGACCAGCTCCGGCTGTCGGACGAGCTGACCGTCGTCACGACCATCCATGACCTGACGCTGGCGGGCCAGTACGCCGACGACCTGGTCCTCATCTCCGGCGGGCGGGTCGCGGCGACGGGCGAGCCGGCGCGGGTCCTCACGCGTTCCGCGGTCGAGGAGCATTTCGACGCGCGCGTGCGCGTCACCCCCGGCCCCGGCGGCCGGCCGATCCTGTCGCTGGAGCGCCCGTGAGACTCGAGACGGTGTGGCGCGAGGAGGACGGGGCGCGGCTCGCCTCGACCGTGTGGCGCTCCGGCCCCGGGTACCGGATGATCTCGTCGGCGCTGCTGGGCGGAGGGATCGGCCCGGCCCGGTGGGTGCTGAACGCGCAGGTCGCGGGCGGCTACTCGCGCATGGACCCGGTCGTCCACCTCCAGGAACTGGCCGGATCGTACGGCCTTGAGGGGCCGGGCGTCGGGATGCTCACGGCCGCGTCGGTGTCGCGCACCATGCGGCGGGACGACGAGGGCGTGGCCGTCTCGGCAACGGTCGGGTTGCGGGTCCCGACATGGGCGGCCTCCCCCGCCGGCACGGCCGATCCCGAGCTGGCGCCGATCCGCCTGGACGGGACGGCTCCCTCAGCGTGGACCCCCGGGACCATCAACATCGTCGTCGCCGTGCCCGTGCCGCTGAACGACGCGGCGCTGGTGAACGCCGTCATCACCGCCACCGAGGCGAAGACCCAGGCGCTCCTCGAAGCGGGCTATCCGTGCACGGGCACCGCGTCCGACGCCGTCTGCGTCGCCGCGGCGACCGGCGGCGGAGCGGCGGAGCCGTTCGCGGGCCCCCGTTCCGTCTGGGGATCCAGGATCGCCCGCGCCGTCCACGCCGCCGTCCGTGCGGGCGCCCTCGACTACACCGCCTACCTGGAATCCCGCGCCACCTGAGGCCGGGCCGCCTGAGGGGCTCCCGGCGGCCGCGCCCCCGCGGACGGGCACCGGCCGCCGTACCACCCCGGTGCGATACGGCGGCCGGATCAGGGCCAGTGCAGTGTGGGGAAGGGCCTCACCTCCTCGCGGTGCGTGGGTCGGCCGGCGTGACGATCAGCCGGCGTAGGGCAGGCGGTGTCCGTTGAGCGGGCCGTACTGCCGGCTCGGGTCGGTGGTGAGCGGGTCGCCGCCGTCCGGGGACGATCCGCTCATCGGCGGCAAGGGGTGCAGTCCGGTCGGCGGCTCCCGGTCGATGGGCGGGCGGAGGCCGCCGGTGCGGTACACGTCCCCGTTGCCGGTGAGCGCGTCGACCCGGCGGCGGGCCCGTTCCGCCTCGGCGCGGGCCGCGTCGCGTTCGGCGGTCAGCGCGTGCACCGTGGCCCGGAGCTCCTCGGCGGTGCGGATCAGCTGCCAGTTGTGCTGCTCCAACTCGCGTCCGCGCGCCTGGATCTGGTCGCGGTCGGCGACTGCCTGGCCGCGTTTGGCCTCGGCGTCACCGACGGCCGAGCGCAGGTCCTCGGTGGCGCGCTTCACCGCCTCGGCCTCGATGCGCTGCCCCTCGACGAGGGTCTCGGCCTCGGACAGCCGCCCGTGCAGCGAGACCAGTTCGGCGCGGGCGCTCTCCAGCGAGGCGAGCAGCTCGCCCTCGCGGGAGGCGACGCGGTCGCGTTCGTGTTCGGCGGCGAGCCGCGCGGCGCTCGCCGCTTCGGCCTCCTCCTTGGCCTTCCGGCGTTCCCGGCCGGCGGTGTCGAGTTCGGCGGCGAGGTGCTCGGCCCGGGTACGGGCGGCCGCCGCCTCCTGCTCGGCGGCGTCCGCGCGGGCACGGGCGGCCGCGGTCTCCCGCCAGGCGACCTCGGCCTGCCGCTGGGACGCGTCGCGTTCCCGCTGCGCGATCGCGACCTGTCCGAAGGCATCGGCGTTGGCGTCGGCGACCCGCCGTTCGACGCCGGCGACGCTCAGCTCCGACATGAGGGACCAGGCGAGCCGATCTGTGGCGCCCTCCAGCCGCTCGACCATCTCCCACGCCCAGGCGACCTGGCCGGTGAGCCCCGGTGACTCGCGGCCGCGTTCGCGGTTCTCGCGCGCGGACCGCTCGCACTCCCCGTCGGTGTCCTGGCAGTAGCGCACGATACGGGCGTCGTGCGCCGGCTGCGGCACGGGCCGTCCGCAGCCGGCGCACGGCCAGACCGCGACCGGGTCACCGAGGCGTGCGGTCCCGGCGCGGTCGTCCTCGTCGCCTGACGCCATCTGCGCCAGGGCGGACGAGGCCGAGAACACCGCCGAGGCTTCCATGAGCCGCCGCCCGCCGGGGAGCGGCCACTCCTCGGGGAACGGCCGTGCGGCGTCGCCGGTGGGCGGCGCGGGGGCGGCGGACGGCCGCGCGGTGTCCGGCGCCTCGGCCGCGGCGGGTTCGCCGCCCGGCTCGGCACGGAGGGCCGGGTCCGCACGGGACGCCTGAACCACGCGGGAGTCCCGGCGGGGCGCGGTCGCCGCGGCCACCGCCTTGGCGTGGGCGGCGGGGTCGGCGACGACGGGAAGGTCGGTCTTGGTCGGGGCAGGGGTCGGGACGACGCCGTCGAGCGGTGCGACCTTCTTGTCCTTCATGTGCCGTTGTACGCACGAACCCCCGGAGGCGTTCGACGTCGACCGAGACGACTTCGGCCGCGTCCCGCCCCGCCGGCGCGGCACGCGCGTTCAGCCCGCGCGTTCCTCCAGGTAGTCCTCCCTCACCCGGCGCCGGCTCAGTTTGCCGGACGGGGTGCGCGGCAGCGATTCGCGGAACTCGATCCGGCGCGGATGCTTCAGTTTGGACAGCCGGGGCTCGCAGTGGGCGAGCAGCCCGGCGGCCAGGGCGTCGCCCGCGGCCGCGTCCGCGGCGGGCTCGACGAGGGCGACGACGCTCTGCCCCCAGTCGTCGTCCGGGACGCCGATGACGGCGACGTCCGCGACCGCCGGGTGCTGCAGCAGGGCGTTCTCGATCTCGGCCGGGTAGATGTTGACGCCGCCGGAGATGATGAGGTCGGTGCGGCGGTCGCTCATGTAGAGCCAGCCGTCCTCGTCGAGGTGGCCGAGGTCGCCGGGCGTGTAGAAGTCGCCGCGCATGGCGGACGCCGTCTTCTCCGGGTCGTCGTGGTACTCGAACCCGGGCTGCCCGCTCGCGTAGATCAGGCCGGTCTCCCCCGGCGGGAGCTCGGCCCCCTCCGGGTCGAGGATCTTGATCTGGACGCCGTCGACCGCGCGCCCGACCGTCCCCGGGCGGGCGAGCCACTGCTCCGGGGTGGCGACGACGACGGGGCCGCTCTCGGTCGAGCCGTAGTACTCGTAGAGGACGGGCCCCCACCAGTCCAGCATCCGGTGCTTGGTCTCGACGGGGATGGGCGCGGCGCTGTGGTAGACCTGCCGCAGCGACGACAGGTCGTAGCGCGCCCGGACCTCGTCGGGCAGGGCGAGCATGCTCAGCGTCTGCCGCATGAGGTCGAGCACCATCTCCGGCGGGATGTCGAGCAGCGACCGCCGGACGCCCTTCGGCCGGCCCGTCGTCCCGGACGTGTAGAGCATGACCGAGCCCATCTGCCGCTTCCCGGGCGGATCGGCGCCGCCCTTGGCGCACAGCTCGGCCATCGACCCGTAGCCCTCGGCGGGGTCGACGCTCACCCGCCCCTCGGCCGGGATGCCCGCCTCGTCCGCCGCGCCCTTCACGACGTCGCCGAACGCACTCTCGGTCACGACGGCCTTGGCGCCGCTGTCGGCCAGGATGTACCCGATCTCCGACGCCGTCAGATGGCGGCTCACGGGGACGAGGTACAGGCCGCTCTGGAAGGCGGCCAGGAGGACCGTGAGGAACTCGGGCCGGTTGCCGAGCACGGTCGCCAGCGAATCGCCGGGACGCAGCCCGAGCCCGCCCAGCGCGTTCGACAGCCGGTTCACCTCGGCGTGCAGCTCGCCGTAGGTCACCGGTCGGCCGGGAGTCGGCAGCGCTGGACGGTCCGGGTGGTTCTGTGCGATCTCGTAGAAGCCGACACCCTCGACGCTCATGCGGAACTCCTCGGTCCGGGGTCAGCCAGGCGGCCGGATGACCTCCGGTACATCCTGGCCCATCTCGCCGCGAGCACGTCAAGACAAGCGGGCGGTTCGCACACGGGAGGGGATAGATCGGCCGATCCGGGTCAGATTTTTTCCTGACCCGGCCCGCGCCCGCAAATATCATGAGGTCGTTTTACGGGGGGGGCCTGACCAGTCGAGGCCGACGCGGCATGGAGTCCGCATGAGTGATCCCGGCAACGGCGACGGGGGGCGAGCCGTGGCCGCTCACCGTCATCCTCAGCGTGTGCTCCGGGGTCATCGTCACCGTGACGATGACGGAGGTCTACGCGGTCGCGTGGCTGGGCACGCTCATCACCGCCACCGTGACGGTCATGTGCGTCATGCTGCTGGGCTGGCTGGCCTTCCGGCTGCTGAAGTCGATGGACGACCGGGTCAGGACGCCGCTGCCGACGGCTCTGACGTCCCTGGTGTGGGGCGCGGCCGGCGCGGCGCTGATGGCCGTCGTCCTGCTCGCCGGCGCCACCACCGTCCGGTTCCTGGAGGAGCACACGGGCGCGTGCGGTCTGCCGCTGGAGCTGCGGGTCCTGAACGCGCCCGAGACGCTCCCGTCGACGGCGTCGCCCGGCGACGGCGGAACGGCCGGGAACGTTCCCCAGGGCGCCGCGTCCCCCCGCCAGAAGAACGCCGTCACGAACGGCCTGGAGGCGGTCGCGTCCACCGGGGCCGACCGTCCGCTCATCGACGCGATCGAGGCGGCCGACCTCGGCCCCGGACGCCCCGATCTCATCCTCGTCACCGACGGGCAGAGCCCGGACACCAATCCCCGCCTCGGCTCCCGGGCCGCGTGGCTGTCCGGCGAGTTCCGCGAACGGCACCCCGACCTGCGGGTGACCGTCGTGCTGACGGGACCGGCGGCGTGCGACTCCCGGCCCGTCGAGGAGGTCGTGGACGCGCTCGGCCCCGGTGACGGCGGCGCGTGCGTGGCGCTGACCGAGGCCCCCGAGGCGGAGCAGGCCGCCGCGCTGCTGTCGGATCTGAGATGACGGGGCGAGGATGACGCGTCGGTGGTACCTCCCGCACGATCGGACGGCCGGGACCGCCCTCGCCTCGGGCGCGGTGCTGATGCTGATCGCGGCCCTGGTCGTCCTCCTCGGTCCGCTGGAGTCCTCGTACCCGGCGATGGAGATGGACTGCGAGCGCGAGGAGCTGTTCGTCGCCGGAGGGACGGACGTCAGCCTGAGGAGCCAGCGCCGGGCGCTCATCCGGCGGTGGAACGAGGGGCGCTACCCGGACGGCCGTCCCCATCCCCACGCCACGCCCGTGGAGGTGGCGGAGTCGACCGACCTGCAGCACAGCCAGATCAAGGCGGTCCAGGAGTCGGGGAGCTGCGCCTATGACGTCCTCATCATGGACAACACCTGGACGGCGCAGTTCGCCGAAGCCGGCTACCTGGTCGCGCTGGAGGACGTCGCCGTCCGGGACGACTTCTTCCCCGCCGCGCTGCGGACGGGTGAATGGGAGGGCGAGCAGTACGCGATCCCGTTCAACGTGGACGTCGGGCTTCTCTACAACCGGGAGGGCGCGACGACGCCGACGGCGTGGCCGGGGCTTCTCGGCTCCGGTGTCGCCATGCAGCTCTCCGGCTACGAGGGCCTCACGGTCAACGCGCTGGAGGCCGTGTGGAACGGCGGCGGCCGCGGGCTGCTCACCGGCGACGGGCGGCCGAGCGAGGAGGAGCTGCGCGAGACGGTGTATCCGGCGCTCGTCGGGATGGCCCCGTACGCGCGGGGGGCGCTGGCCGCGTCGCGGCTGTACGGGGAGCGGGAGAGCATCGAGGCGTTCGCCTCCGGGACGGGGCTGATGCGCAACTGGCCGTACGTGTTCTCCGCGCTGGCGAGCGAGCCGCGCATGCGGGACGGCGGCCGGCTGAGGTTCGGGGTGCGGGCCCTGCCCGGCCGCACCGTCCTCGGCGGGCAGAACCTCGCGGTCTCCGCGCACTCCCCGAACCCTGGAGCCGCCCAGGATCTCGTGGAGTTCCTGAGCGGGACGGGGAGCCAGCGCCTGCTGTTCTCGTGCGGCGGTTTCGCGCCGGGGCGGTACTCCGCGCTCGGGCTGGCCCCGGACCGCCGCTCCCCCGCCGGGGTGGAGGCGCGGGCGTGCTCGTC
The DNA here is from genome assembly GCF_004348515.1 of Actinomadura sp. KC345. GTDB lineage: Bacteria > Actinomycetota > Actinomycetes > Streptosporangiales > Streptosporangiaceae > Spirillospora. The sequence continues at coordinate 7,936 of NZ_SMKH01000191.1, forward strand.
CCTCACCGGCGAGCCGCTCGAACCGGGCGAGGCCGACGCGCCCGGCCCGGCGCAGCTCGCCGAGCTGGGGCGCGCGGTGGTCACCGCGCTCACCCGCGCCGACCCCCGTCCGGTCACCCCGCACTACAGCACGTTCTCCAGCACGTTCCGGGACTGCGTGCAGAAGATCTTCGACCGTGCCGGACTGGACGCCCACGAGTTCGCCGAGGCCGTCAGCGCGTCGCTGGACGGCCGCGCGGCCTCCTGCTAGGAGGCGCCTCCGGGCCGGTGGGCGGCGGCTTCGAGGGCTGCGCCCTCCAATGCGGAGCGGGCCATCGTGCGCAGGAGGTCGCGCATCGCGTCGCGGTCGAGCCCGGCGGCGCTGCGCGGGGTCGAGTTGAGCAGGCCGAAGCAGGCGTGGACGGCGGCGCGGGTCCGCTCGTCCGGCAGGCCGGGGCTCAGGCGGCGCAGTACCGCGACCCACTCCTCCACGTAGGCGCGCTGGAGCCGGCGGATCCGGTGCCGCTGCGGCTCGGGGACGTTGTCCAGCTCGCGCTCGTGGACGGTGATCAGCGCCGGGTTGTCGAGGGAGAACGCGATGTGCCAGCCCAGCAGGGCGTCCAGGGCGCGGTCGGGGTCGGGGGCCGCGGCGCGGCGGACGCCCTCGGCGAGCAGCCGCTCGCTGATGTCGAGGAGCATCTCGGCGAGGACCGCCTCCTTGCCGCTGAAGTGCCGGTACAGGGCGGGACCGGTGAGCCCGACGGCCCGTCCGAGGTCGCCGATGGACGCCCCGTGGTAGCCGCGGCGCGCGAACAGCTCGGCCGCGGCGCCGAGGATCTCGGCCCGGCGCGGGTTGGGCGGGCCTGCCGGGGAATCGGGTCCGGAGGCCGCCCCGGCGGGGCGGGACGTCATGCCGGCCAGTCTAGACTAGAGTTGTTAATGGACGTTAACATCGGCATTGTTAATGATCGTTAACCGGGAGGGGAGGCCATGAGCGGACCGGAGATCGGTTCCCGCGCCGACGTGACGGGCGAGGCCTTCAAGGCGAGCGCCGCGCACAACGCGGCCCTCGTCGCGGAGCTGCGCGAGCACGTCGACCGCGCCGGGCGCGGCGGTCCCGAGCGGGCGCGCGAGCGGCACGCCGCGCGCGGCAAGCTGCTCCCCCGCGACCGCGTCGACACGCTCCTCGACCCCGGCTCCCCCTTCCTCGAACTGTCGCCGCTGGCCGCGAACGGCATGTACGGGGACGAGGCCCCCGGCGCCGGGATCATCACCGGTGTCGGGCGGGTCTCCGGCCGCGAATGCGTCGTCGTCGCCAACGACGCCACCGTCAAGGGCGGCACCTACTACCCGGTCACGGTGAAGAAGCACCTGCGGGCGCAGGAGGTGGCGCTGCACAACCGGCTGCCCTGCGTCTACCTGGTCGACTCCGGCGGCGCGTTCCTCCCCCGCCAGGACGAGGTCTTCCCCGACCGTGAGCACTTCGGCCGCATCTTCTACAACCAGGCCACGATGTCCGGGCGGGGCATCCCGCAGATCGCCGCGGTGATGGGCTCGTGCACGGCGGGCGGCGCCTACGTCCCGGCGATGAGCGACGAGGCCGTCATCGTCCGCGGCCAGGGGACGATCTTCCTGGGCGGGCCGCCGCTGGTGAAGGCCGCCACCGGCGAGGTCGTGACGGCCGAGGAGCTGGGCGGCGGCGAGCTGCACTCCCGCACGTCCGGCGTCACCGACCACCTCGCCGAGGACGACGCGGACGCGCTGCGGATCGTCCGCGACATCGTCGGCACGCTCGGGCCGCGCGAGCCGCGCCCGTGGGACGTCGCGCCGTCCGAGGAGCCCGCCGTGGACCCCGCCGAGCTCTACGGGGTCGTCCCGCAGGACCCGCGGACCCCCTACGACGTGCGCGAGGTCATCGCCCGGATCGTGGACGGCAGCCGCTTCCAGGAGTTCAAGAAGGAGTACGGGCCCACGCTCGTCACCGGATTCGCCCGCGTGCACGGCCACCCGGTCGGCATCGTCGCCAACAACGGCATCCTGTTCTCCGAGTCGGCGCAAAAGGGTGCGCATTTCATCGAACTGTGCGACCGGCGCAGTGTCCCGCTGGTGTTCCTGCAGAACATCACCGGGTTCATGGTCGGGCGCGAATACGAGGCGGGCGGCATCGCCAAGCACGGCGCGAAGATGGTCACCGCCGTCGCGTGCGCCCGCGTCCCGAAGTTCACCGTCGTCATCGGCGGCTCGTTCGGCGCGGGCAACTACGCGATGTGCGGCCGCGCGTACTCGCCGCGCTTCCTGTGGATGTGGCCGAACGCCCGGATCTCGGTGATGGGCGGGGAGCAGGCCGCGAGCGTGCTCGCCACCGTCCGCCGCGACCAGAGGGAGGCGCGCGGCGAGGAGTGGCCCGCGCGGGACGAGGAAGACTTCAAGGCACCGATCCGCGACCAGTACGAGGCCCAGGGGAACCCGTACTACTCGACGGCGCGGCTGTGGGACGACGGAGTGATCGACCCGCTCGACACCCGGCGGGTGCTGGGGCTCGGGCTGGCGGTCGCCGCCAACGCGCCGCTGGAGCCGGTCGGCTACGGCGTCTTCCGGATGTGAGGGTGTTGATGTTCGACAGCGTGCTGGTCGCCAACCGCGGGGAGATCGCCGTCCGCGTGTTCCGGACGTTGCGGCGGCTCGGTGTCCGCTCCGTGGCGGTCCACACCGATGCCGACGCCCTGGCCCGCCACGTGCGGGAGGCGGACGAGGCCCTGCGGATCCCGTCGTACCTGGACATCGAGGCCGTGATCGCGGCGGCGCGCGACTCCGGGGCGCCCGCCGTCCACCCGGGGTACGGCTTCCTCGCGGAGAACCCGGCGTTCGCGCGGGCGTGCGCCGAGGCGGGGCTGGTGTTCATCGGCCCGCCCGCCGCGGCGATCGAGACGATGGGCGACAAGATCCGCGCGAAGCGGACGGTCGCGGAGGCCGGGGTCCCCGTCGTCCCGGGAAGGGATGAGCCGGGCCTTTCGGACGCCGAGCTGAAGGCCGCCGCGCTGGAGATCGGGCTTCCGGTGCTGCTGAAGCCGTCCGCGGGCGGGGGCGGCAAGGGCATGCGGCTCGTCCGGGACGCGGCGGACCTGCCGGAGGCGATCGCGTCCGCCCGCCGCGAGGCGCGCGGCTCGTTCGGCGACGACACGCTGCTCGCCGAGCGGTTCGTCGAGAACCCCCGGCACATCGAGATCCAGGTCTTCGCGGACGGCCACGGGAACGTCATTCACCTGGGCGAACGCGAATGCAGCCTGCAACGGCGGCACCAGAAGATCATCGAGGAGGCGCCGTCCCCGCTGCTGGACGAGGCGGCCCGCGAGCGGATGGGCGCCGCCGCCGTCGCCGCCGCCCGAGCCGTCGGATACGCGGGCGCAGGGACCGTCGAGTACATCATCTCCGCAGACCACCCCGACGAGTTCTTCTTCATGGAGATGAACACCCGGCTCCAGGTCGAGCACCCGGTCACCGAAATGGTCACGGGCCTTGACCTGGTGGAACTCCAACTCCGCGTGGCCGCCGGCGAGCCGCTGCCGCTCACCCGGGACGACGTCCGCATGGACGGGCACTCGATCGAGGCCCGCGTCTACGCCGAGGACCCCGCCCGCGGCTTCCTGCCCACCGGGGGCCGCGTCCTGGCGCTGGCCGAACCCGAGGGCGCCCGCGTCGACTCCGGGCTCGACGCCGGAACCGGGATCGGCGGCTCCTACGATCCGATGCTCGCCAAGGTGATCGTCCACGGACCCGGCCGGGCCGAGGCCCTGCGGCGCCTCGACCGGGCGCTCGCCTCGTACACGCTGCTGGGCGTCCCGACGAACGTCGCGTTCCTGCGCTCGCTCGTGCGGCACCCGTCCGTGGTGTCGGGTGATCTCGACACGGGACTGGTCGAACGTGCGCTGGACGACCTGATGTCCGGCATGTCCGTCCCGCCCGAGGTGTTCGCCGCCGCCGCGCTGGAACGGATGCTGGCGCTCGAAACCGGTGACGACCCGTGGGAGATCCCGGACGGCTGGCGTCCCGGCGCCCACGCCTGGACGCCGTGGATCATCACTCCGTCCGGCGGTGACCCGGTGGAGGTCCGCGTCCAGGGCCGGGCCGCGGCCGCGCGCGTCGCGATCGGTACCGCCCCTCCGGTCACCGCGTCGCTGAGCAGGCCCTTCACGCTGACCTACGCTGGGAGGACGACCTCGTTCCAGGCCGCCCGCGACGGGGACACGCTGTGGCTCGGCCGCGACGGGCACGCGTGGGCGCTGAGCGAGCACGTCCGCGCAGAGGCGGGCGCCGCGTCCGCCGGGACGGGCGACGGGGTGCTGCGCAGCCCGATGCCCGGCACGATCCTGGCCGTCAAGGCGGCCGAGGGCGAACGGGTGGCGCAGGGCCAGCCGCTCGTGGTCGTCGAGGCCATGAAGATGGAGCACGCCGTCACCGCGCCGCTCGCCGGCGTCGTGGCGAAACTGCCGGTCCGCGCGGGCGCGCAGGTCGCCCTCGACGCGGTACTGGCCGTGATCGAGGAGGAATGACGATGCGGGTACCTCTTTCCGGGCTTCCGGGGCGGGTCACGATCTACGAGGTCGGGCCGCGCGACGGGCTCCAGAACGAGAAGGCCGTCGTGCCCGTGGACGTCAAGTCCGAGTTCGTGACGCGGCTGGCCGGCGCGGGCCTGCGCACGATCGAGACGACGAGCTTCGTCCACCCCGCCTGGGTGCCGCAGCTCGCCGACGCCGAAGAGCTCCTCGACGTCCTTCCCCGCTCGCCGGACCTGCGCTATCCCGTCCTCGTCCCGAACGGGCGGGGCCTCGACCGGGCGCTCGCCAACGGCGTCACCGAGATCGCGATCTTCGGCAGCGCCACCGAGTCGTTCGCGCGCCGCAACCTCAACCGCTCCGTGGACGAGTCGCTCGCGATGTTCGCGCCCGTCGTCGAGCGCGCCCACGCCGAAGGGCTCTGGGTGCGCGCCTACGTGTCGATGGCGTGCGGCGACCCGTGGGAGGGCGACGTGCCCATCGAGCAGGTCGTGGCGGTCGCGTCCCGGCTGATGGAGCTCGGCTGCTCGCAGCTCAGCATCGGCGACACCATCGGCGTCGGCACGCCCGGCCACGTCACCGCCCTCATCGAGGCGCTCGGCGCCGCGGGCATCGGCACCGAGCGGCTCGCCGTCCACTTCCACGACACCTACGGGCAGGCCCTCGCCAACACCCTCGCCGCCCTCCGCGCGGGCGTCACCGTCGTCGACGCGTCCGCCGGCGGCATCGGCGGCTGCCCGTACGCCGAGAGCGCCACCGGCAACCTGGCCACCGAGGACCTCGTCTGGATGCTGCACGGCCTCGGCATCGAGACGGGCGTCGACCTCGACCGGCTCGCCGCCACGAGCCGGTGGATGGCCCGCCGCCTGGGCCGCCCCAGCCCGTCCCGCGTCGTCCAGGCCCTCTCCCCGGATCGGAGTAGTTCATGATCGACTTCACGCTCAGCGACGAGCAGGAGGAGCTGCGGAGCACGGTCGAGCGGTTCGCCCGCGAGACCGTCGCCCCGGTCATCGGGGACCTGTACGAGCGCGGCGAGTTCCCGTACGAGATCGTCGCCGCCATGGGCAGGATGGGGCTGTTCGGCCTGCCGTTCCCCGAGGAGCACGGCGGCATGGGCGGCGACTACTTCGCCCTCTGCCTGGCCCTGGAGGAACTCGCCCGCGTCGACTCGTCCGTGGCGATCACGCTTGAGGCCGGGGTCTCGCTGGGCGCGATGCCGATCCACCGGTTCGGGTCGGCCGAGCAGAAGAAGCGGTGGCTGCCGCAGCTCACGTCCGGGGAGCGGCTGGCGGGCTTCGGACTGACCGAGCCGGGCGGCGGCTCCGACGTCCCCGGCGGCATGCGCACCACCGCCCGGCTGGACGGCGACACCTGGGTGATCAACGGCTCCAAGGCGTTCATCACCAACTCCGGCACCGACATCACCGCGTTCGTGACCGTCACCGCCTTCACCGGCGACGGCGAGATCTCCACGATCATCGTCCCGAACGGGACCCCGGGCTTCACGGTCGGGCGCAAGTACTCCAAGGTGGGCTGGTCGTCGTCCGACACCCGCGAGCTGTCCTTCGACGACGTGCGCGTCCCCGCCGGGAACCTCGTCGGCGAGCGCGGCCGCGGCTACGCGCAGTTCCTCCGCATCCTGGACGAGGGCCGCATCGCGATCGCCGCGCTCTCGGTCGGCCTCGCCCAGGGCTGCGTGGACGAGTCCCTCCGCCACGCCCGCGAGCGGGAGGCGTTCGGCAAGGAGATCGGCCGCTACCAGGCGATGCAGTTCAAGATCGCCGATATGGAGACGCGCGCCCACACCGCCCGCCTGGCCTACTACGCCGCCGCCGCGAAACTGCTCGCGGGCGGGGAGTTCAAGAAGGAGGCCGCGATCGCCAAGCTCGTCGCGTCCAACGCCGCCATGGACAACGCCCGCGACGCGACCCAGATCTTCGGCGGCTACGGCTTCATGAACGAGTACGCCGTCGGCCGCTTCTACCGCGACGCGAAGATCCTCGAAGTGGGCGAGGGCACCTCCGAGGTCCAGCGCATGCTCATCGCCCGCGCCCTTGGTCTCCCCCCGTCCTGACGCTCGCGGCGGCCGGGCCTCCGGTGCGCGGTAGGGTCGGCGGATGCTGCTCCGCGCGTACGGCATCGCCCGGTCGTTGGTCATGTACTACGGGGTCCCGGGCAAGCACCGGCGGGCGTCGCGCCTCTACGGCGAGTTCCTCGGGCCCGGCGACGTCGCGTTCGACATCGGCGCGCACGTGGGCGGCCGGGTGCGCGTGTGGAGGCACCTCGGCGCGCGGGTGATCGCGGTCGAGCCGCAGCCGGACTGCCTGCGCGTCCTGCGGCTCTTCTACGGCCGCGACCGGGACGTCGCCATCGTTCCCGGAGCCGCCGGGGCCGAGCCGGGCCGCGCGGAACTGGCGGTCTCCTCGGCGACGCCCACGGTCTCCTCGATGTCCCGCGACTGGATCACGTCGGTGACCCGTGACAGGAGCTTCGCTCGCGTCCGATGGGACGGCGCCGTCGAGATCGAGGTGACCACCCTCGACGACCTCATCGCCGCCCACGGCGAACCGGCCTTCTGCAAGATCGACGTCGAGGGCTTCGAGGCGGATGTCCTCGCCGGCCTCACCCGTCCCCTCCCCGCCC
>NZ_SMKH01000192.1 GCF_004348515.1 Actinomadura sp. KC345
GGAGGGAGAGACCGGGTCGTTCACCGGGCGCGCGCCGGGATCGAGGACGCGCTCGGCGACGAGGGTGATCTGCTCGCCGCGCGTGCGGAACTCGAACCGGCGCCGGACCGACTGGGTGACCTTGCCGTTGCCGTAGCGGACGACGGTGTTCTCGACCGCCTCCAGCGTGATCCGGTCCCCCTTCCGGACGGCGTGGCCCCCGTCGAGGCTCGTGCGGGCGCCCGTATAGGCGGGGCCGCCCTCGATGGGGGCGCGGTTGCGGGTCTCCAGCTCGCGGACGGCCCGCTCCTGGGAGCGCGCGAGGCGCGGGGAGATCCGGACGCCGTACACCTCGCGGGGCGAATCCGTGCCGTCGCGGTGCTGCTTCTGGACGAGGGCCTGCGAGCGGTCCTGGAGCAGCGAGTTCGCCGCGATCGTGAGCTGCCGGGTGACGTCGTCGTCCACGGGAGGGCTCTCCCACCGGACGGCGGACGAGGGGAACAGCAGGCATGCGGCGAGGACGGCCGTAAGGCCGATTTGGGGCCACGGGCGCACCATCGGCCTCTCCCGCTGATCGGAGCCGAGCAGATCCGTGCCGAAGAGTACACCCGCGAACCCGTGCGGGTGCCCGAAAGCGGCGACCGGCAGGCGGCGCCCGCCGCCCATGGCGGGCGGGGGGAGCGAACGCCCTGGTGCAGGGGCGATCGGCGCATAAGGAGGGGCTTACGAAAACCAGGAACGGCCATTATCTAGACTGCGCGTGCGAGGTTGAGGGAGGAGACCCACGTGCGCAAGGTCCTGATCGCCAACCGCGGAGAGATCGCGGTTCGTATAGCCCGTGCCTGCCATGACGCGGGCCTGGCCAGTGTGGCGGTGTACGCCGAACCCGATCTGGAGGCGCTGCACGTTCGGGTCGCCGACGAGGCGTTCGCCCTCGGCGGGCAGACCGCGGGCGAGAGCTACCTGAACATCGACAAGCTGCTGAAGATCGCCGCGGAGGCCGGCGCGGACGCCGTCCACCCCGGATACGGGTTCCTGGCGGAGAACGCCGACTTCGCCGAGGCGGTGGGGAACGCGGGGTTGACCTGGATCGGTCCGCCGCCCGAAGCGATCACCGCGCTGGGCGACAAGGTGCAGGCCCGGCACATCGCGCAGAAGGTCGGCGCGCCGCTGGTCGCCGGCACCAAGGACCCGGTCTCGGGCGCGGACGAGGTCGTCGCGTTCGCCGAGGAGCACGGCCTGCCGATCGCGATCAAGGCCGCGTACGGCGGCGGCGGGCGCGGCCTGAAGGTCGCGCGGACGCTGGACGAGGTCCCCGAGCTGTACGAGTCCGCCGTCCGGGAGGCCGTGGGCGCGTTCGGGCGCGGCGAGTGCTTCGTGGAGCGGTACCTGGACAAGCCGCGGCACGTGGAGACCCAGTGCCTCGCCGACAAGCACGGCAACGTGGTCGTGGTGTCCACCCGCGACTGCTCGCTCCAGCGGCGGCACCAGAAGCTCGTGGAGGAGGCCCCGGCGCCGTACCTGTCGGACGAGCAGGTCGAGCTGCTGTACCGCTCGTCCAAGGCCATCCTGAAGGAGGCCGGGTACGTCGGCGCGGGGACGTGCGAGTTCCTCGTCGGCCAGGACGGGACGATCTCGTTCCTTGAGGTGAACACGCGGCTCCAGGTGGAGCACCCCGTGACCGAGGAGGTCGCGGGCGTCGACCTCGTCCGCGAGATGTTCCGCGTCGCCGACGGCGAGGAGCTCGGCTACGGCGACCCGGAGCTGCGCGGGCACTCGATCGAGTTCCGGCTGAACGCCGAGGACGCCGGGCGCGGGTTCCTGCCCGCCGTCGGCACGCTGACGGAGTGGGAGCCGCCGACCGGCCCGGGAGTCCGGCTGGACACCGGCTACGGCGCGGGGCAGACGGTCCCGCAGGCGTTCGACTCGCTGATCGCCAAGCTGATCGTGACGGGCGCGACGCGCCGGCAGGCCGTCGAGCGGTCGCGCCGCGCGCTGGCGGAGTTCGCCATCGGCGGGATGCCGACCGTCCTGCCGTTCCACCAGGCGGTGCTGGACGACCCGGCGTTCGTCCCCGAGGACGACGCGACGCCGTTCTCCGTCCACACCCGGTGGATCGAGACCGAGTTCGACAACCGGATCCCGCCCTACGAGACGCCCCCCGCCGGGGACGAGGACGAGGGCGAGCGGGAGCGCGTGACCGTCGAGGTCGACGGCCGGCGCATCGAGGTCGTCCTGCCCGCGGGTCTCGGCGCGCCGCTCGGCGGGCCGGGCGCCGCCGGCGGGTCCCAGCCCGCCAAGCGGCGCGCCGGAAAGAAGGGCGGCGGCGCCCAGGCGTCCGGTGACTCCCTGGTCAGCCCGATGCAGGGCACGATCGTCAAGATCGTCGTCGAGGACGGCGCGACCGTGGAGGCCGGCGACGCCATCGTGGTCCTGGAGGCGATGAAGATGGAGCAGCCGCTCACCGCCCACAAGGCCGGGACGATCACCGGACTGGCCGCCGAGATCGGCCAGACCGTCTCTTCCGGTGCCGTGATCTGCGAGATCAAGGACAGCTGAGCGGGCGCCGTCCCGCCCGGTCCGGGGCGGGACGGCGCTCCGGTGGCACGCCTGGGTAGCGGCCCCCACACGGCCCCCTCCGCAAATCCCTCGCTCGGAGGACGCGAATCGGGCATCAACGTGGGCAGACTGGGAGAATGAACACCGAGATCCGGGCCGGCCGGGCGGCACGCCGGGGCGCCGTCTCGGCGATCATCGTCGCCGCCGCGCTGCCGGCGTTCGCCTTCAGCGCCCCCGCACAGGCCGCCACGGCGCAGCCCGCCGCAACGCAGACAGTCGCAGCACAGACAACCACCGCACAGACGACCACCGCACAGACGACCACCGCACAGACCGCCACAGCGCAGGCCACCACGGCGCAGACCGCCGCCGCGCCGGTGGCCGCGTCCGCCGACAACGCCGGGCAGATCGCCAACGGTCTCCTCGACTCGCGGCTCTACGTGACGAGCGAGGCCGGGAACGCGCTGTCCCCGGCCGCCCAGAACGAGGTCAGGACGGCCCTGGGCGGCGCGAGCGACGCCGACATCCGCGCCGTCGTCGTGAGCGACGACGCGACGCAGGCCCGGATCGGGCCGATGCTCCAGGCCGTCGCGAACCGCGTCGGCGAAGGCGAGACCTACGTCGCGGTCACCGCCGACGGCAGCCGCATGGCCGGCATCTCCCAGAAGCTGAACAACCAGGAGATGAACCAGCTCATCACGCGCACCAACGGCGCACCGCTGAAGGACCGCCTGGTCCAGTTCAGCGACCTCGCCGAGAGCAAGGTCGACGACAAGGCCCGGACGAGCGCGATCGGCGGGTTCGTGACGCTCGGCGTCCTCGTCCTGGTGATCGCGGTGGCGTCCGGCGCGATGCTCGTCAGCCGGAAGCGCCAGCGCGTCCGCGCGGAGCAGGAGATGGCCGACCTCAAGAGCGGCGTGGAGGAGGACGTGACGCTCCTCGGCGAAGACATCGCCCACCTGGACCTCAACGTCATGGACAAGGATCTCGATCCCGCCACCCGCGAGGACTACGAGCGGGCCATGAACTCCTACGACAGTGCCAAGAAGGCGACCGAGCGCGCCTCCAGGCCGCACGAGATGGAGGCGGTCACGACCTCCCTTGAGGACGGCCGGTACTACATGACCGCGACGCGCGCCCGCCTGGCCGGGGAGCCCGTGCCCGAACGGCGTGCGCCCTGCTTCTTCAACCCGCAGCACGGGCCCTCGGTGAAGGACGTCACCTGGGCGCCCCCGGGCGGTGTCGCGCGCTCCGTGCCGGCCTGCGAGGCCGACGCGAACGCCGTCCTGCACGGGACCGACCCGGACATCCGCATGGTCCCGGCCGGCGGCGCCAGGCGGCCCTACTGGGACGCGGGTCCCGCGTACGGCCCCTACGCGGGCGGCTACTACCGCGGGTACGGCGGGTTGGACATGCTCAGCGGCATGATGGTCGGCACCATGCTCGGCTCGATGATGTTCGGCGGCTTCGGCGGCTACGGCGGAGGGGACGCCATGAGCGGCTTCGGCGGCGACGGCGGCGACATCGGCGGCGGCTGGGACTTCGGCAGCGGCGACTTCGGCGGCGGAGGATTCGGCGACTTCGGCGGCTTCTGAGGTCGCGCGGTGCGCCCCCGACGCCCGGATGCGGCGCGCCGCCCCACGTCAGCGGGGGGCGGCGCGCCGCGGACCGGTGGCGGGGGCGCCGCAGCGGCAGAGCGGCAGGCCGGCGCGGACCGGGACCATCGCGTCGGTGATGGAAACGAGGTCGGCGGCCACTCCCCAGGGCCGGATCGCCTCGTTGACGCGCCGGACCAGATCGGCGTCGTCCCTGTTCGCCATCAGGGACGGCAGGTCCGCCAGGTCCCGGTCCGCTATCACGTCGCGCAGCGCGACCTCGGCGATCGCCTGCGCGGCGGAGGACGGCGAATCCGTGGCGGAGGCGTACATGACGGGGTCGTCGGCTCCCATCATCGCGAGCGCCTTCACACGGACGGAGACGCCGTCCCGGGTGGTGGCCTTGAGCCAGATGTCGTACGGGTGCACGCCTTTGGGGACGCGCACGCCGGTGTCCGCGAACGGCAGCAGGAAGCGCAGCCCCGGCCCGCGGACGCCGATCGTCCTCCCGAACCGCCGCACGACGAGGCGTTCGGACGTCTCGACCCGCCGGACCCCGGAGAGGACGACCACGGCCACCAGCAGCCCGAGGACGACCAGGGACGCCAACGGCGCGGTGAGGAAGCCCGAATCCTGTCCCACCGCGACCTCCCTGACCCCGCCACCGGTATGCTCGCTCTCCACCATCGGTGGTGGAACGCTGCGTCACCATCGGGCCCAGTGCTCATTGACGCGGGTGACCACCATGCAGACGCAGAGGGGCGAGCATGGGTATCGCCCCCCTCTGATCGGGGATGTCATGCATGGACAACCCCGGTCCTCTTGCGGTGACGTGGTGCCATGAGCACGAGTGACACCGATCCGAAGGCCGGGCGGCGCCGGCCGGGCCTGTTCAGGCCGCCCGCCTCGGCGCTGTTCTGGCGCATCCTCGCCGCCAACGGGTTGATCTTCGTGCTCGGTACCGCCGTGCTGGCGCTGACGCCCGTCACGGTGTCCTCGCGAATACTGATGAGCGAGTTCATCGTCCTGTCGATCGGCATCGCGCTGATGGTGGCGGCCAACGCGCTGCTGCTGCGCGTCAGCCTGGCGCCGCTGGACGGCCTCACGACGCTGATGGCGCGGCTGGACTCGCTGCGCTCCGGCGACCGGCTCGCGACCACCCCGAACCGCGATCTGTTCCGGCTCGTCGACCAGTTCAACGCGATGCTCGACCGGCTGGAGGCCGACCGCAGCATCAGCACCGGCGTCGTCCTGGACGCCCAGGAGGCCGAGCGGCGCCGCATCGCCCAGGAGTTGCACGACGAGATCGGGCAGAGCCTCACCGTGGTGCTGCTGGAGCTGAAGTCGGTGGTGAACCGCGCGCCCGAGGAGGTCGCGGAGGAGCTGCGCGGGGTCCAGGAGGTCGTCAGGTCCAGCCTCGACGAGGTGGGCCGGGTGGCCCGCAGGCTCCGTCCCGGCGTCCTGGACGATCTCGGCCTGACCAGCGCGCTCACCTCCCTCGCCGGGGACTTCTCCGGCGCGGACGGGCCGCACGTCACCCGCCGCGTCCAGAGCGGCCTGGAGGGCCTCGGCCCGGACGCCGAGCTGGTGATCTACAGGATCGCGCAGGAGGGCCTCACCAACGTGTGGCGGCACTCCGGCGCGCAGAACGCGGAGCTGTCGCTGAAGCAGGACGAGGACGGCCGCGTGGTCCTGCGGGTCGCGGACGACGGCTCGGGCCCGCCCACCGAGCCGGGCTCCGGCATCCGCGGGATGCAGGAGCGCGCGATGCTCATCGGCGCGCAGCTCACCATCGGGCCGTCCAACGGCGGCGGCACCGAGGTCAGACTGGTGGTCCCGCCCCCGGGCGCCGGCCGCGTCCAGTACCCGGCGTAGCCCCGGCGTCCGGCGGGGCGGTCTACGGCTCGACGAGGCCGACGCGGATGGCGTACTTGGTCAGCTCCAGGCGGTCGCGCATGCCGAGCTTGGCGAGGATGTTCGCGCGGTGGCGGTCGACGGTCTTGATGCTGATCGTCAGCGTCTCGGCGATCCGCTTGGACGAGTAGCCCTCCGCGACCAGCTTGATGATCTCCTCCTCGCGCGGGGTGAGGAGGCTCTCCGGGGCGCCGCCGTTCTGGTCGCGCCCGAGGTACTCGCGGATCAGCGCGTTGACGGCGCCCGGGTACAGGAAGGGCTCGCCCCTCATCGCGGCGCGGCAGGCCTGGAGGAGGTCGCGGTCCGCGACGGACTTCAGGACGTACCCGGACGCGCCGGCCTTCAGCGCCTCGAACAGGTACTGCTCGTTGTCGTACATGGAGAGGATCAGGATCCGCACGGCCGGGAAGCGCCGGGACATCTCCCGCGCGGCCTGCAGCCCCGTCATGCGCGGCATCGCGATGTCGAGGATCGCGAGGTCCACCTCGGTATCCGCGCACGCGTCGATCGCCTCCGCCCCGTCGGCCGCCTCGGCGACCACCGTCAGATCCGATTCGGCGTCCAGGATCAGCCGCAGACCGCGGCGCACCAGCGCATGGTCATCGGCCAGCAGTATCCGGGTGCGAGCGTCCCGAGCGTGCACCGATCACCTCCGGTCTCGCCTCCATGGTAGGCGCGCCACCGCCCGGCCGAACTGGGCAGACGACAGATACATGGTTCCTCCCGGCCCATATGGGTGCTGTCCCCGATGTCGGCTCGGGCCTCCGCCGCAAAGACTGGACGCCGTACGCAGAAAGGGGCGGACGCATGGCACAGCGATCGGGTGGCGGACACGGTTCCCTGCCCACGGCGCCACGGAGAACGTCCTGCGACGGGACCGTCCCCGGCGTTAGGAGGAGGAACCTATCAGCCAGAAGAACCAGGCTCACTGGAAGCCGAAAGGAAAACATGCAAGCGCGGGACATCGCCGTACAGGTGCCGACCGTGACCATGGGCGACTCGATCGCGCACGCGATCCAGGTCATGGCGCTCGGCCGCCTGCCCGGTCTGATCGTCGTGGACGAGGAGCAGCGCCCCCGGGTCGTCCTTCCCGGGACGCAGGTGCTGAAGCTGGCGGTGCCCGCCGCCTACCAGGAGGACCAGGCACTGACCCGGGTCGTGGACGAGGCCCACGCGGACGTGTTCTGGCACGAGATCAACGACCTGACTGTCGGGGACTGCCTTGGAGCGCACACGACCCGCCCGCTCACCGTGAAACCGTCCTCGACCCTGCTGGAGATCGCCACGCTCATGGCGCGGCACCGCAGCCCGCTGATCGCGGTGGTCGACGACTCCGGGCTCCTGGCCGGGGCCGTCGCCCTGGACCGGCTCCTGTCGGCATTGGCGCTGAACAGGCCGGACTCGGTTTCGGGCGACTGAGGGACGCGCCCGCGGGAGGCACGCGCCCAAAAAGCGCGGGCCGGACGGGCCCGCGACCCTACGGCACACCACGTGAAGCACCACCGTGCAACGCCGTGTCCGGCGGATCGTCTGACGGCTCCCCACTTGATGCAGCGGTTGAAGGCTCGCTGGAGAGGGTCGCGTCATGAGTGCCATCGTGGCGCTCGTCATCTTCACGGTGGCGTTCTTCTTCATCGCGACGGAGAAGGTCGACAAGGTCAAGGTCGTCCTGGTCGCCGCCGGCCTGATGACGGTGCTCGGGCTGACCTCGGGCGGCGAGGTCTTCTTCTCCGAGCACGAGGGGATCGACTGGAACGTCATCTTCCTGCTGCTCGGCATGATGATCGTCGTCGGCGTCATCAAGGGCACCGGACTGTTCGAGTACCTGGCGATCTGGGCCGCCAAGCGCTCGAAGGGCAGGCCGTACCGGCTGCTGGTGATGCTCATGGCCATCACCGCCGTGGCCTCGCCGTTCCTGGACAACGTCACCACGATCATGCTGGTGGCGCCGGTAACGGTGGTGGTCTGCAACCGGCTGCGGATCCCGGCCCAGCCCTACCTGATCGCCGAGGTGCTGGCGTCCAACATCGGCGGCGCCGCCACCCTGATCGGGGACCCGCCGAACATCATCATCGGCAGCCGCGCGGGGTTCACGTTCAACGACTTCCTGATCCACATGGCACCGATCGTGGTGGTCATCTTCATCACGTTCGTGGTGATGTCGCGGTGGATCTTCCGCAAGTCGTTCACGTACGACGAGCGGTACGTGGAAGAGGTGATGGCCCTGGACGAGCGCAAGGCGATCACCGACCACAAACTGCTGGTGCGGTGCCTGGCCGTGCTCGGCCTGATCATCGTCGGGTTCTCGCTGCACTCGGTGTTCCACATCGAGCCCTCGATCGTGGCCCTCGTGGGCGCGGGCGTCATGCTGCTCGTCACGAAGGTCGAGGTCGACGACGTCCTCAAAGAGGTCGAGTGGGGCGTCCTGGTGTTCTTCATGGGCCTGTTCGTGATGGTGTCGGGCCTCGGGCACACCGGGGTGATCGAGAACATCGGCACCTGGGCGGCGGACACGATCGGCGACGACTACTTCGCCGCCGCCACCGCCCTGGTGTTCGGATCCGCCGTGCTGGGCGCGTTCTTCGACAACATCCCCTACACGGCGACGATGGCGCCGATCGTGGAGGGGATGGCCGCCGGGGCCGACCCGCACACCGCGGACGCGCTGTGGTGGTCGTTCGCGCTGGGCGCCGACTTCGGCGGGAACGGGACGGCCGTCGCCGCGAGCGCCAACGTCGTCGCGATCGGCATCGCCGCCAGGACCGGTCACCCGATCAGCTTCTGGCAGTTCACCCGCTACGGGATCGGCATCACGGTCGTGAGCACGATCATGGCGTGGGTGTACGTGGCACTCCGCTACTTCTAGCGGACCGCCTGGTCGAGTGACCGTCCGTCAGATGGCCGGGTACGCCTCTCAGTAGGCGTGCTCGGCCATCAGGCGTCTGGACGCCTCGGTGATGCTGCCCGACAGGGACGGGTAGACCGCGAACGTCTGGGCGACCTGGTTGACGGTGAGGTGCTGCTGGACGGCCATGGACAGGCCCAGGATCAGCTCGCTCGCCCGCGGCGCCACGATGACGCCGCCCAGGATGATCCCCGTGGACGGCCGGCAGAACAGCTTCACGAAACCGTCCTCGAAGCCCTGCATCTTGGCGCGGGCGTTCGTGAACAGCGGCAGCATGACCGTCCGGGCGTTGACGTCCCCGGAGTCGACCATGTGCTGCGTGACGCCGACCGACGCGACCTCCGGGTCGGTGAAGATGTTGGACGCGACCCAGCCGAGCTTCAGCGGCTGCACCGCCTCCCCCAGCGCGTGCCACATCGCGATGCGGCCCTGCATGCCGGCGACGGACGCGAGCATCAGGATGCCGGTGCAGTCACCGGAGGCGTAGATGTTGGGGACGGACGTCCGCGACACCTTGTCGACCTCCACGAAGCCGCGCGCGTCGCAGCGGACGCCGACGTCCTCCAGGCCGATGCCCGTGGTGTTGGGGACCATCCCGACGGTCATCAGGCAGTGCGTGCCCTCGACCTTCGTCCCGTCCTCCAGCGTCACGATCACGCCGTTCCCGGACCGCTCCACTCCCGCGGCCCTGGACCGCGACATGACGTTCATCCCGCGCCGCAGGAACACCTCCTGGAGGACGGCCGCGGCGTCGGCGTCCTCGGTCGGCAGGATCCGGTCGCGCGACGACACCAGCGTGACCTTCGACCCCAGCGCCATGTAGGCGCCGGCCAGCTCGGCGCCCGTGACGCCGGAGCCGACGACGATCAGGTCTTCGGGCAGGTCGGGCAGGTCGTACAGCTGGCGCCAGTCCAGGATGCGCTCGCCGTCGGGCTCGGCGCCAGGCAGCACGCGCGGGGTCGCGCCGGTCGCGATGAGCACGGTGTCGGCCGGGATGCGCCGGTCGCCGACGGCGACGACGTGCGGCTCCACCAGCCGGGCCTCACCACGGACGATCTTGACCTCTTCGTAGGCGAGGCGCTCGGCGACGTCGTACGACTGGGCCCGCGCGAGGTCCTTCACGCGCTGGTTGACGGTGGCCATGTCGGCCTCCAGGGCGCCGACGATCCCGTCGGGGCCTCCGTTGAAGCGCAGGCCGAGGCCCGCCGACTCCGACATGACCGCCCTGCGGGTCGAGGTGGCGATGAGCGTCTTGGAGGGCACGCAGTCGGTGAGCACGCAGGCGCCGCCCGGACCGTCCCGTTCGACGACGGTCACGTCGGCGCCGAGCTGCGCCGCGACGAGCGCGGCCTCGTAACCGCCCGGGCCTCCTCCGATGATCACGATGCGGGTCACATCTTCCATTCTTTCCTACTCCGCGCGGTGAAATGTCCCGGCCCGGGTCCCGGGATACACGCGGGCCGCAATCCGCGCTTCGCTCCGGTGACCGGGCGCGCGTGAGTTAGCCTTGGCCAACGTGGCACTGTACGCGGCGTACGCCTCCAACATGGACCCCGAGCAGATGGCGAGCCGGGCTCCGCACTCCCCCATGCGCGGCACCGGCTGGCTGGCCGGCTGGCGGCTGACCTTCGGCGGGCAGGACAAGCACTGGGACGGCGCCCTCGCGACGGTCGTCGAGGACGGTTTCGAGCAGGTCTTCGTCGTGATGTACGACGTGCCGGCCTGGGACGAGAAGGAGCTGGACGCCTGGGAGGGCGCCGCGCTCGGCGTCTACCGCAAGACCAGGGTCCGGGTGCAGACCCTCGACGGCGACGCGCTCTGCTGGCTGTACGTCCTGGACGACTACGAGGGCGGCCTCCCATCCGCGCGCTACCTCGGCATCGTCGCGGACGCGGCGGAGAAGGCCGGCGCGCCCGACGACTACGTCAAGGAACTCCGCACCCGCCCCTGCAAGTCGCTCGGCGACTGAGCCTCCCCACCGAGGCGCGGTGATCTCGCCTGTAGTGTCGGCTATGTGAGCAACGACGCCTTTGCACTTGCGGAGAGCGCCGCGGACGAGCTGCGCGCCCGCACGTCCCTCGACTCCTTCGACGTCGCCCTCGTGATGGGGTCGGGCTGGGTCCCGGCGGCCGACGCGCTCGGCGAGCCCGCCGCCGACCTGCCGGTGACGGACCTGCCGGGCTTCGCGCCCCCCGCCGTCGAGGGCCACGCGGGACGCGTGCGGGTCGTGGAGATCGGCGGGCACCGCGCCCTGGTCTTCCTCGGCCGGACCCACCTGTACGAGGGACGCGGCGTCGACGCGGTCGTCCACCCCGTCCGGACGGCGCTGGCCGCCGGTGTGACGACGATGGTCCTGACGAACGCGGCGGGCGGGCTGCGGCCCGAGCACCAGAAGGTCGGCGACCCGGTGCTGATCTCCGACCACCTGAACCTGACGGGCGCGAACCCGCTGACGGGAGCGACGTTCCTCGACCTGACCGAGGCGTACTCGGGACGGCTGCGGGCCCTCGCCCGAGAGGTCGACCCGACGCTCCCCGAGGGCGTCTACGCGGCGTTCCGCGGCCCCACCTACGAGACGCCCGCCGAGATCCGCATGCTGCGCACGCTGGGCGCCGACATGATCGGGATGTCGACCGTCCTGGAGACGGTCGCGGCCCGCCGGGGCGGCGCCGACGTCCTCGGCATCTCCCTGGTCACCAACATCGCTGCCGGCCTGTCCGACGCGCTTCTGGACCACGAGGAGGTGCTCGCGGCCGGGCGCGCGTCGGCGGGCCGCATGGGCGCCCTCCTCGCCACCGTCCTCTCCAAGTTCTGACGCGGCGGCCGTGGAGAAGACGAGGGAATGAGCGATCTGCGGGCGCGGGCCGAGGAGTGGCTGGCGCAGGACCCCGATCCGGAGACCCGTGCCGAACTCCGGGCGATCCTGGACGAGGGCGACGGCCCGGCCCTCGCCGACCGGTTCGGGGCGCGGCTGGAGTTCGGGACGGCCGGGCTGCGGGGCGAGCTGGGCGCGGGGCCGAACCGGATGAACCGGGTGACGGTGATGCGCGCGGCGGCGGGGCTCGCCGCCCGCCTTCCCGAGGGCGGCCGCGTGATCATCGGGTTCGACGCGCGGTACGGCTCGCGGCGGTTCGCGGACGACACGGCGGCCGTGCTCAGCGGGGCGGGGTTGCGGCCCGAGGTGTTCGCCGATCCGGTCCCGACCCCCGTCCTGGCGCATTTCACCCGGACGTTCGACGACGTCGTGGCGGGCGTCATGGTGACGGCCAGCCACAACCCGCCCCGCGACAACGGCTACAAGGTGTACTGGGCGGACGGGGCGCAGATCGTCCCGCCGCTGGACGCCGAGATCTCCGCCGCGATCGACGCGGTCGGCCGCGTGGACGAGCTGCCGCTCGGCGAGGAATGGCCCGTCCACGACGGCGCCCGGATCTACCTGGACGCGGTGTCATCGATGCGGCTCGGCGGCGGCGCCGGCAAGGACGTCTCGATCGTCTACACGCCGATGCACGGTGTGGGGCGGGACGTGCTGCTGGAAGCGTTCGACCGGGCCGGGTTCCCCGCCCCGGCGGTCGTGCCGGACCAGGCCGACCCGGACCCGGACTTCCCGACCGTCGCGTTTCCGAACCCGGAGGAACCCGGCGCGCTCGACCTGGCCCTCGCCCTCGCCGGCGCCCGCGGCGCCGACCTGGTGATCGCCAACGACCCCGACGCGGACCGCTGCGCGGTCGCCGTCCCGGCGGCCGGCGGCTGGCGGACGTTGACGGGCGACGAGCTCGGCGGGCTGCTGGCCGAGCACGTCCTGCGCCACACCACCGGCGATGACCGCCTGGTCGTCACCACGATCGTGTCGTCGTCGCTGCTGCGCTCGATCGCGGCGGCGCACGGGGTCCGGTTCGCCGAGTCCCTCACCGGATTCAAATGGATCATGAAGGCGGGCGGCGGAGCCGGCCGGCTCGTGTTCGGGTACGAGGAGGCCCTCGGGTACAGCGTCGGCGACGACCGCGGTGTGCTGGTCAACGACAAGGACGGCATCGGCGCGGCGCTCGCGGTGGCCGCGCTCGCCGCCGGCGCCCGCCGCAACGGCCGCACGCTGCTCGACCTCCTCGACGACCAGGCCCGCGAGCACGGCCTGCACGCCACGTCCCAGCTCTCGGTCCGGGTCCCGGACCGTCCTCCAGCCCCCACCCACCACCATTCAACGGACGAGCCCCGCTCGAACCCCCTGTCGTGGATCACGTCCGCGATGGCTCGCCTGCGCGCCGATCCTCCGGAGAGGCTGGGCGGGCGGCCGGTCGAGCGGTTCGACGACCTCTCCGGCGGCGCCGATGGCCTGCCCCCTACCGATGGCCTGAGGTTCCGCCTGGCCGGAGGGGCACGGGTGGTCGTCCGCCCATCGGGGACGGAGCCGAAGCTCAAGTGCTACCTGGAGGTCGTCCTACCGGTCGACGACGACATCACGACGGTCCGCGCGCGCGCCGCCGCCGAGTTGGACGCCCTCCGCGCCGACCTCGACGCGGTCCTCAGGTAACGGCACCCACGACCGCGAGCACGACCAGCACCGCGATGGGGACGGCCAGCGACGCCACGGCCGGGACGGACCACGTCACCGTCCCCCGCGCCGACTCCTTCGACTTCTCGGTCTCCGCCTTGGCGGCGGCGGCCTTGTCCGGCGCCCCCGACCTGGTCTTGGGACGCCGCCGGTCGAGGATCTCGTTGAGCCGCTGGGCCGTGTACGCCGCCGGCGTCCGTCCCCTGAGGTCGATGCCCGGCGTCCTGGCCTGCTCCTTCTTCGCCCGCGCCTCCGCTCTGGCCTGGGCGCGCGGCGATGTCTGGTGCACCCAGGCCCGCGTCTCCAGTTCCCCGCCGTCCGGGCCGGCGAAGCGGACGACCACCGCGTTCGTGCCCTTGATCGAGCGCACCGCTGCCCACGGGACCCGGATGTCCCGCAGCGGGTTGCGGACCGTGACCGCGTCGTCGTCCCCGACGATCGCGGGCCGCAGCCCGGCCGTGTACGCGATCCCGGAGCCGAGCAGCAGCAGGACGCCGATGGTGAGCGACATCAGCGAGTAGGTGGCGTCGCCGGTGATGCCGAACACCAGGTCGGCGATGTTGAGCACGGCGAACGTCAGCCACGCGTACGCCGCGACACGCCCGCCGGTGGACCGAATCGTCATGGCTCGATCATGCCAGGGGCCGGGCGGGGGGCACGAAGAAGACGGCGAGGGATGGTCAGTCCCTCGCCGTCCGGTGGGGAGCGCGGCCCTTGCGGGGCCGCGCTCTTCAGGGTCAGGTCTTCTCCGGCTCCGGCGCGGCCCGAGAACGCTGGTCCCGCCACTTCAGGTAGCCCGCCGAAAACGCCACCAGGCCGACCACGGCGAGACCCATCCTGCGGCGTGACTCGAACAGGTCGGGTGCCCCCCGGCTATCGGGGTCGCGTCATCAAGATAAGGCTCGCGGTTTCGCCGGACAACAGCAGGCGCTCAGAGAGGCGCCGACTGTTCGCGCGCGGCTCGGCTATCGGACGCGCGAAGAACGGGACGATGCCGTCCCGAGAGGTCAGGGCCCGGTCACGCGAGCGGCCGGGCGCCGCTCCACTTGAG
This sequence comes from Actinomadura sp. KC345, assembly GCF_004348515.1. Classification (GTDB taxonomy): domain Bacteria; phylum Actinomycetota; class Actinomycetes; order Streptosporangiales; family Streptosporangiaceae; genus Spirillospora. The sequence continues at coordinate 14,556 of NZ_SMKH01000192.1, forward strand.
CTGCGCGAAACCGGGCTTGATCACCCCGTTGATCAGTTCGAGCCGCTCGTTGAACGGCGCGAACGCCGACTTCATCGCGTTCACCGTGAACCACTGGAGGTCGTCCCAGCCGTATCCGAAGGCGTCGACCAGGTTCGCGAACTCCCGCGACAGCGTCGTCCCGCTCATCAGCCGGTTGTCGGTGTTCACCGTGACCCGGAAGCTCAGCCGCCGCAGCAGCCCGATCGGATGCTCCGCGATCGACTTCGCCGCGCCCGTCTGGATGTTGGACGTCGGGCACATCTCCAGCGGAATCCGCTTGTCCCGGACGTAGTCGGCGAGGCGCCCGAGCCTGGCGTCCTCCCCGTCCGCCTCGATGTCGTCGATGATCCGCACCCCGTGGCCGAGCCGGTCGGCGCCGCACCACTGGATCGCCTGCCAGATCGACGGCAGCCCGAACCCCTCGCCCGCGTGGATGGTGAAGTGCGCGTTCTCCCGCTGGAGGTACTCGAAGGCGTCCAGGTGGCGGGTGGGCGG
>NZ_SMKH01000193.1 GCF_004348515.1 Actinomadura sp. KC345
CGCCCGCCCCGTCTCGAATGGGTGCTGCGCAAAGGCGCCCTGTTCACACGCGTCCGCCTTCCGGGCGGATACCTGACGGTCGTGAACACGCACCTCACGGCGAACAGGGACGTCCACTGGACCCCGTCCAATGTGTACACGAAGGCCGAGGAATCCGAACTGAGAGGACTGGCGGCCCTCATCGGCAGGCTGGACCCGGCGGAACCCCTGGCGGTCATGGGCGACTTCAACGTCCCCCGCGACCACCACCTCTTCCGGGACTTCGCCTCCGCCGCCGGCCTGCGAGACGCCCTCTCCGGCGACACGGAACCCACCTTCCGCCCCGATTACGCGGACATCGGCGCCATCGACCAGATCCTCGCGAGACCGGGGATGGAGACCAGCGCACGCGTGGTCTTCAAGGAAGACGTCCGCCTGGCCGACGGCAGCTCCAGCGTCTTGTCCGACCACTACGGCATAGAAGCGACCCTCACCATCCCTTAGGCACGAACAGCCCGCAGCCGGAAAATCCGTCCCGGTTAGGGGCTGGCATGTGCGAGACGGCGGGCACACATTGACCACCCGGCCGACGGCGCGTAGGTCCGTCAGCCGGGCTTGCGGGCCTCGATGAGGTGACGGGCGGAGTGCGCGACGAAGGAGCCGTCGCGCTGGATCCGCTCATGCAGCTCCCGTAGCCGCTCGCGGTGGGCGCCGGAGGTGAAGCCGGGGACGATCCAGATCACTTTCCGCAGGAAGTACACGATGGCGCCGACGTCGAAGAACTCCATCCGCAGCCGCTCCGAGCGCAGGTCGACGACGTCCAGGCCGCTCGCCTCCGCGTCCGCGCTCTCGATCTCGGGACGGCGCGACCGCCGCGCTTCCGGCTGCGGCCCGAGGAAGTGCTCGGTCAGCTCGAACACGCTGGCCGGGCCGACGTGCTGCGCGAGATACGTCCCGCCGGGGGTGAGCACGCGGGCGATCTCCGTCCACCAGACCGTCGCGGGGTGGCGGCTGACCACCAGGTCGAAGGACTCGTCGCCGAACGGCAGCGGCGGTTCGTCCGGGTCGGCGACCACGACCACGCCCCTCGGGCGCAGGAGCCGGGTCGCTCTGGCGATGTTCGGCGGCCATGACTCCGTCGCCGCCATCGCGGGCGGGAACCTCGCCGCTCCGGCGAGGACCTCGCCGCCGCCGGTCTGGATGTCCAGCGCCGCCTCGGCCCCGGCCAGGCGTTCGCTCATCAGGCGCTGGTATCCCCAGGAGGGGCGCTGCTCCGTGGCGCGGCCGTCCAGCCAGGCGAAGTCCCAGCCGTCCACCGGTGTGGCGTCGGCCTCGTCAAGCAGGTCATCGAACGTGCGGTCCATGGCTTACATGATCCCTTGCCGGTGGCGCGTCGGCCGGGCGGGTCGGTAGCCGAGGATGAGGAGGATGACGAGCGCCTGCTTTAGTCCGGACGCGTGACCGTGTCACCGGTCGGCCTGAGCTGCTCTTCGATGGCGGCAAGGAGCCGCAGCGCCGGCTCGTCCTCCGTCCTGCCGAAGGCCGCGCTGACCGCCGCGTATGCCGGGCCACCGGTCAGCCACTCCATGACCTGCCGATACGCCGCGGACGAGACGTCCCAGAACGCGTTGCTCAGCCATGGGCGGCCGCGCCGCCAGACCAGCTCCTCACTGACGAACGCATGCAGATGCCGGAGGGCCGGTTCGGACGCCAACGCGCCCCACTCGTCCAGGTAGTGACTCATGTCGGGCTCTGCTCCGGCGAGCGCGCAAAGGGCGGTGGCGGCGGAGGGGCGGGCTGGATGGCTCGCCAGGGTCCGCGTCCAGAACGCGTGGAAGAAGGCGACGACGGCATCGCGCTGGGGCCAGTCCTGCCATTGGGCCTGGCCGAGCTTGCGGAAGACGACCTCCACGTCCGGCCAGCCGAAGGCGTCCTCTGCGGCGAGCTCCATCAGACGCGGTGCGAAGTAGCGGAACTCCTCGGGGCCGCCCCACGTGCTCATCGCCTTGGCCGCGTACCGGGCCAGGTCTTCGGCGGTGAGGACGCGCGGGGGACGGGCGAGCAGCGGCCGTCCCTCCCCAGGGGCGACGCAGCACGGGCATCCGTCCAGGGCCACGGGATGCGGGACGTCCGCGAACGCGTCGTAGAGATCGTCGAGCGCGCTCATTCAGGACGTGCGGAGTTCGGTGATGGTGATCTTCTGTTTCGGTTCGCCGTCCTGCGAGCCGCCGGCGGTGCCGGCTTCCGCGACCTTGTCGACGACCTCCATGCCGGACCTGACCCGGCCAATGACCGGATACGAGGCGGGGAGGTCCGGTGCGTCGTCGTAGAGGATGAAGAACTGGCTTCCGTTGGTGTCCGGGCCCGCGTTGGCCATGGCCACGGTCCCCCTGGTGTAGCGGACGCCGGTCGTGTTCTCGTCGGGGAACCGGTAGCCGGGGCCGCCGGTCCCTGTGCCCGAGGGGTCGCCGCACTGCAGGACCTTCAACGTCGGGTCCGACGTGAGCCGGTGGCATGTCGTGCCGTCGAAGTACTTGCGGCCCGCGAGGAAGGCGAGGGAGTTCAGCGCGCACGGCGCCTTCTCGTGGTCCAGCTCCAGGTCCAGCAGCCCGAGGTCGGTATCGATCGTGGCGCCGGTGGGGAGCACCGACGGCCTCGCCACCGGCGTCCCGACGTCCTTCACCTCCCCGCCGGTCTTGTTCGGCGGGTACGTGCAGGTCTCCGCGCCGGGGGCCGAGGACCCCGCCGGCGTTCCGCCGGTGGCGCCCACACCTCCGGACCCCTCGCGGCTCCCCGCCCAGACCGCCGCGGCGACGCTGACGAGGCCCAGCAGCGCGACGGTCACGGCCGCGCCGGCGACCAGCAGCGGGCGGCCGCTCCGCCGGGGGGCCGCCGGGACCGTCGAGGGCGGATGCCAGGCCGGGGGCGGCACGGGCGGCGGGAACACCCCCGCATCCGGAACGCCGGACTGCGCACCCGTGGGCGGTGCCTGCCCGGAAGGGGACGTGGCCTGGAGCAGCGCGGGCGAGGGGTGGGCGGCGGCCGAGGTGCCCTCTGCCAGGAGGTCCGCGTCCCCGCCGGTGCCCAGCAGGCGCTTCAGGATCTCAAGCGCGGTCGGACGGCTCGCCGGGTCCTTGGCCAGGCAGGACGTGACCAGTTCACGCAGCTCTCCGGTGAGCGCGCCCAGCGCCGGCTCGTCGTGCAGGACCCGCTGCATGATCGCCGGCACGGTGTCGCTGCCGAACGGCGGGGCCCCGTTCGCCGCGAACGCCATCGTGCAGCCCCACGCGAACATGTCCAGGGGCGCGCCGCCGGTGGAGCCCGCCACCTGCTCCGGTGCCATGTAGGCGGGCGTGCCGACGGCGCCGGTCAGGGTGGCGGACGTGGCGTCCAGCGGGCGGGCGATGCCGAAGTCGATGACCTTCGGACCGTCCTCGCCGAGCAGCACGTTGGCCGGTTTGAAGTCGCGGTGGACGACCTCCGCCGCGTGGATCGCCGCCAGCGCGGTCGCGGTGCCGATGGCGAGCCCGGTCAGCTCGGCGGGAGGGACCGCGCCCCGCTCGGCGACGACCTCCCGCAGCGACGGGCCGTCGATGTACTCGCTGACGATGTACGGCATGTCCGTGTCGGCCTCGGCCGCGAGGATGGGCGCGGTGCAGAACGCGGCGACGCGCCGGGCCGCGGTCAGTTCCCGCTCGAAGGCGGTGCGGGCCCGTGCGTCGCTTCCGAAGTCGGCGTGCAGGAGCTTCACCGCGACCCGCTGCCCGGTGTCCGATTCGCCGAGGTAGACGGTGCCCTGGGCGCCCTCGCCGATCCGGCCGGTCAGGGGGAACCCGCCGACCTCGCGGGGATCGTTCGGCCGCAGCGGACGGGGGTCGGGCATTCGGGTCCTCCGTCGTGGAAGCGGAGTGAGCAGGTTATCTGCGAACGTCCGGATGCCGGGGCCGGGACGGTTTCATCGTGGTTCGGTTTGGGTGCGGGAGGACGCGATGAGGTCGCGGTACCAGGCGTAGGACTTCTTCGGTGTGCGCTTCTGGGTCTCGTAGTCCACGTGGACGAGGCCGAAGCGCGGGTGGTAGCCCTCCGACCACTCGAAGTTGTCCAGCAGTGACCACGTGTAGTAGCCGCGGATGTCGATGCCCTCGTCGATGGCTGTCCGCATGGCCTTGATGTGGGCGTCCAAGAAGTCGATGCGGGACGAGTCGTCCGCGACGCCGTCCGGGCCGATCTCGTCGGGGAACGAGCAGCCGTTCTCGGTGATGTAGAGAGGCGGCAGGTCGTACCTGGAGTCGAGCGTACGCAGCAGTGAAAGGAACGCCTCGGGGACGATCGGCCAGCCCATCCCGGTCGTCGGATGCTCGGTGATGTCCACCATGTCGAAGGGGAGCGGTCCTTCGGACGGCGTCGCCAACCGTGTCGGCTGGTAGTAGTTCACGCCCAGGAAGTCGATGGGCGTGGCGATGACGGCGAGGTCCTCGGAACGGACGAACGGCGCGTCGTCCATCAGGTCCGGGTAGCGCCCCAGGAGGACGGGGTCGGTGAACAGCCGGTTCATGAAGCCGTCGAAGGCGTCCGCGGCCGGCTGGTCGTCCGGGGACGCGGCCCAGGCCGGGGAGTAGTGGTTCGTCAGGCCGATCGTGCGGGCGTTGCGGCCGCGCAGGGCGTGGACGGCGAGTCCGTGGGCGAGGAGCTGGTGATGCGCGGTGGGGAGCGCGTCGAGCATGAGCGTCCGGCCGGGGGCGTAGACGCCGAACGCGTAGCCGTAGGCCGTCACGACCACCGGCTCGTTGAGGGTTATCCACATGTCCACGCGGTCGGCGAGGCGTTCGGCGGCGAGGTAGGAGAATTCGGCGAACCGGTAGGCGGTGTCACGTTCCATCCAGCCGCCCGCGTCTTCGAGGGGTTGGGGGAGGTCCCAGTGGTAGAGCGTCGCGGCGGGCGCGATGCCCGCGGCGAGCAGGCCGTCCACGAGGCGGTCGTAGAAGTCGAGGCCCTTGCCGTTGACCGGCCCGCTCCCGGCGGGCTGGACGCGCGGCCACGCGATCGAGAACCGGTAGGAGTCGACTCCGAGGCCCGCCATCAGCGCGACGTCCTCGGGCCACCGGTGGTAGTGGTCGCAGGCGACGTCGCCGGTGTGGCCGTCGCGGACGCGTCCCGGCGTGTGGGAGAACGTGTCCCAGGTGGACGGTCCCCGCCCGTCCTCGCCCACCGCGCCCTCGATCTGGTAGGCGGCGGTGGCGACACCCCAGCGGAAGCCTTCCGGAAGCCCCATCGTGTCCCTCCCCGGCAAGCCCTGCCCGAAATGCGAATAGCTTTCGGATATTAGTGCTCGGGCGGCGGCCGGGCTACCCGGGCCTTCGCCCGGCGCGGGCCGCCGAGGCCGAAGGGTGCCCGTTCCATGACCCGGGGTTGGCCGGGCGCAGGTCGCGCATGCCGGCGGCCGTCACGTTCGGGTGACAATGGTGGGGTGACCGAGATCCGGACTCCGCTCCGCCGCCTTCCCGCCCAGCGCCGCAGCGCCGAACGCGTCCAGCGCATGCTCGACGCCTGCGCCGGCATCCTCGACGAGGACGGCTACGACGGCCTCACCACGACGCGCATCGCCCAGCGCGCCGACGTGGCCATCGGCTCGGTGTACCAGTTCTTCCCCGACAAGCGCGCGGTCGCGCAGTCCCTCGCGCTGCGCAACCTGGAGGAGTTCGGGGAGCGGATCTCGGCGCGGCTGGCCGAGGACGACTTCGCCGACTGGTCCGACACCGTCGGCGCGATCATCGAGATCTTCGTGGACATGCACCGGACCGTTCCCGGCTTCCGCGTGCTGCGGTTCGGCGACGTCGCGGACGTCAACCTGCTCGACTCCGACGCCGACAACAACGCGGTCGTCGCCGACCGGCTCCGGCGGATGATCGTCGAGACGTTCGACCTCCGGGACACCCCGGGCCTGGCCACCGCCCTCGCGATCTCGGTGGAGGCCGGCGACGCCGTGCTGAAGATGGCGTTCCGTAGCGACCCCGACGGCGACCCGGCGATCCTCGCCGAGGCGGAGCGGCTGATCCACGGCTATCTGGCGTCGCACATCGAGGAGTCCTGATCCGGGCCGTCCGTCTGTGGGAGACTCCGCAAAACGCTACAGAACGGGTGAGTGCCCTGGACGAGCAAGGACTTCAGGCGCAGCACAGGCTGCTGATCCGGCAGCGGATCCGCCTGATGGTGAACCAGTACGAAGTGCACGCCGAGGCGCCGGGCGGCAAGGAGGGCGAGCTGGTCGCCTTCGCGCAGCAGAAGCGCATGGCGTTCAAGGAGCAGGTGACCCTGTACGCGGACGCGGGCAAGAAGCAGCCGATCCTCGGCTTCAAGGCCCGCAAGCGCATCGACCTCGCCTCCGCCTACGACGTCACGGACGCGCACGGGCAGCCCATCGGCGTCTTCCGCAAGGACTTCAAGAAGTCGCTGGTCTCCTCCACCTGGCACATGGAGCAGCCGGGCCTCGGCGTGACGACGGGCACGGAACGCAACCAGACCGTCGCGATCCTGCGGCGCGTCTGGCAGTTCATCCCGTTCGTGGACGCCATCCCCTTCGCCTGGCCGTACCACTTCGACTTCCACGCCGACGGTCACGTCGTCTTCTCGGTCGTCAAGAAGTTCGGGCTCCGGGATCGCTACGTCGTCGAGATCCACGACCCGCGCCTGGACCGCCGCCTCGTCATCGCGCAGGCCGTCGGGTTGGACGCCCTCCAGTCCCGCTGACCGGACCCTCCGGTCCGGCTTGCCGGATCCGCCGGTTTCGTGGACGGGTTCCCGGATGGCGCTGGTCTCCCGCTGCTTTACATGTTACGAAGGGATGTAAAGCCGTGGGCGGAGCACACCCGCGTCGCGATCGTGCGGCGTCATTCCCGGAGGAGGATCCCCCCGTGAGTTCTTACGACCTCTACTCCACACCGGTCCCGACGGACACGTGGAACGTCCCGATGGCGGGTGACACCCGTTTCACCTGGGAGTACGACGACGGCCGCGACCGGCTGCTGAACCTATACCAGAAGGGCAAGGACAAGCAGTGGGACGCGCAGAAGCGCATCGACTGGGACCTTGAGGTCGATCCGGTCAACGTCGCCGGCCTCCCGGAGAACTTCAACCCCCTGTTCGGCTCCGACATCTGGGAGAAGATGTCGCAGAAGGAGCGCGACGAGTTCGGGCGCCACCAGGGCTCGTGGCTGTTCAGCCAGTTCCTGCACGGTGAGCAGGGCGCCCTGAACGTGTCGGCGCGCATCGTGCAGTCCGTCCCGGACCTGGACTCCAAGTTCTACGCCGCCACCCAGACGATGGACGAGGCGCGCCACGTCGAGCTGTACACGAGGTTCGTGCACGAGAAGATCGGCATGTACTACCCGATCAACCAGGACCTGGCGAAGCTGCTCGCCGAGTCCCTGGAGGACAGCCGGTGGGACCTGCCGTACCTCGGCATGCAGGTCCTCATCGAGGGCCTCGCCCTCGCCGCGTTCGGCCTCTACCGCGACATGTCGACGAACCCGCTGGTCAAGCAGCTCCTCGCCTACGTCATGCAGGACGAGGCGCGGCACGTGGCGTTCGGCAGGCTCGCGCTCAAGGACTACTACGCCGAGCTCACCGACAAGGAGCGGGCCGAGCGCGAAGAGTTCGTCGTCGAGGGCTGCTACCTCATGCGGGACCGCTTCAAGGGACGCGAGGTCTTCGAGCAGCTCGACATGCCGGTCGACAAGTGCATGGAATTCGTCGACAACTCGGACATGTACACGCTCTACCAGTCCCTGCTGTTCAGCCGGATCGTCCCGTGCGTCCGCGACGTCGGCCTCTGGGGCTACAAGGTGCAGGCCGCCTACGAGGACATGGGCGTCCTCGACAACGCCAAGGCCGACCTCGAGGCCCTCATGAAGCAGGACGAGGAGATCGCCGAAAAGGTCGACGAGGAGCGCTACGCCGCCGAACTCGCCGCCCGCCAGAACGAGGTCGACGAAGCCATCGCCCTCGGCACCACCCCCACCGACTAGCACCACGCGATCAGCCACCCGGCCGCCGCGCGAGCGACCACCGTGCGAGCGACCACCGTGCGAGCGATGGCGTTCGGCGTGTGCGGGGCAGGCGGGGACGTCCTTCCGGGCGTCCCCGTTTCGCGTCTCGGTAAGCTTTGGTGGAACTTGTCGCCATTTGACGTGCGCGGGAAGTTCGCCGATCGATTCCTGTAGATCTATATGGCGTTTACCCATCGATGTTCCAACTCCCGGTGTGAGCCTCCGGCCTGTACTAATGTCGCCGTTCGACGATGTGCCTGATCCGGCGAATTCCGAACGGGCGCACATCACATCGAGCCCTTTTTATCCCCGGATGGCCGGGACAGATCTGATGAAAAGGCTCAGTGCAGGGTCAATCCGAAGCCCCGGGGGGAAAGCATGAACCGATCCGTCAAGAGCCTGCTGAGCGTCTCCGTCCTCGCTCCCGTCGCCGCGCTCACCGTCGCGGCCGCACCGGCGAACGCCGCGCCGGGCCCGTCCACCACGCTCCTCTACGAGACGTACGCCGCCGCGCCGGTCGCCCGCACGCTCCCCGAACCCGTCACCCAGAGCGCCGGCCAGACCGCGGAGCTGACCACGCTCACGGTCGACGGCGTCCTTGAGAACTCCCCGGCGGGGCCGGGCGCCCGCGCGGCACGATGCACCCTGAACCCGGGGAAGACGGCCAACTCCAACGCTGGGACGAGCCTTCCGGAGGCGCCGCTGAGCACCGTCGACCAGACCCCGCTGGGCGCGCTTCCCAAGGGAGACTGCCTCGCTCCGGCGTCCCGCGCCGGAGGCCGCTCGGCGCCGAACGCACTTCCCGCCGTGGCCGGCCCCGCGGGCGACGCGGTCGGCGAGGCCGGCGACCTGCCCGGCAGGCTTCTCGGAAACCTCAACGGCGTCGATCCGGGCCTGCGTAAGAGCGGGCTCGGCGTCCCGGGCACGGAGACCGTCCTCCCCGCCGAGGCGCCGCTGAGCATGCCCCTGGCGGACGTCCCGTCCACGCTCGCCAAGGCAGAGCCGGCCGGCCTGCCCGTCGGCACGACGCTGTTCCCGCCGACGGAGCGGTCCACGCGGCCGGGGCCGACCGACGACGTGCTCGGCCAGGCGAACGGCGCGGTCAACCATGTCGGCACCGCCCTCGACGAGACCGAGAACGGCGTCGGCCAGACGGTGGAGGTGCTGAAGGCGCGCGACCGCGTCGGCGGTGCGGCGGACGGCCCGGTGTCCCTGCTGACCTCGTCGGGCGTCGACCTGCCGGCCGGGCCCGGTCTCGGCTGATCCCCGCACGGAACGAAACGGGGCGTTCCGCGGATGTCGTTACATCTGCGGAACGCCCCGTTTCGTATGCCGAGAAACCGCTAGTTATATGTCCGAGATCATGTCTTCTCGACAGGTAAAGGCGATCATCGCGCGACGTTACGTAGTGCGGCTGATCGACTCCAGAGGGCAAAAGGCCGGGTGACAAACCCCACATAAGAGGGCCCTGCGGCTTGATTCCCGCGAGAGGCAACGTACGGTCGGGCACGGACGAAAATCATCCGGCTTCGTGCCAGGAAGGTCATCTGGTGCAAGCCGCGAGGATGAAAGCAGTCCACCCGGTGCGGCGTCGTAGAGATCAAAAGTGAAGATGCCTTTCCCGCCGCACCCGCCGGACGCTGGAACCGCGATCACGCGGAAGCGCTGTGAAGATCGGGGACGAGCGACGTCCCCCTGAACCCGCCGCGATCACGGCGGTACGACACGCCGGGCGTCCGGGGCCCTTGTCCCCGATCAAAGGACACCTTTGTGGGTAGCCCTGCCAGGCGGCTTGTTCGAGCACGCCTACGTATGGTCCTGGTCATCTCCGGCGCCACCGCCGCGGTTCTCACCTTGGGCGCGTTCGCGCTGGTCAAGGGAGACGCCTCCGCGAGCACGGCGCAGACGGCGCACACCGCGCCGAAGTCCTCGCACACCGCGCCGAAGTCCTCGCACACCGCGCCGAAGGCGACGCGACCGCTGCGGGACGAGCCGCGCGCGGAACCGACGCGCACGGACCGCGGCAAGACCCGCGCGCCGGAGCCGTCACCGACGAGGACGAAGACTCCGAAGCGCAAGCCCGACACCGAGAGCGGCCACATGCCCAAGCCCGAGGCCAAGAAGAAGCGGAACAAGGCCGTGGAGTCGGGGTCCTGCGAGGCCTCGTACTACTGGCAGGGGCAGATGACCGCCAGCGGAGAGAAGTTCGACCCGAGCGAGTTGACGGCCGCGCACAAGACGCTGCCGATGGGTTCCAAGGTCCGTGTGACCAACAAGAACAACGGCCGTTCGGTCACCGTCCGCATCAACGACCGCGGCCCGTTCGTGAGCGGCCGCTGCCTGGACCTGTCCAAGGCCGCGATGAAGAAGGTCCGCGGCACCGGATCGGGCGTGATCCCGGTCCGCTACGAGGTCCTGTCCCGCGGTTGACACCCGGACACCGTCACACCCGTCCGGCGGGCACCGAACCATGCCCGCCGGGCGGCGCCTTCCCGCGGACGGGCAGGGGGTGTAGGCGGTCGGCTCCCGCGTCACCGGCATGCAGGTCGGCGCGATCCTCGCCTACGCCCCCTTCCCTTGGACGGGCAGGGGGCGTGGTCAGCGGACGAGTGACCAGGTGCCGTCTTCGGTGTCCGCCGTGTGCTCGTCGGGGCTCGCCGGCTGAGCGTCCGTCCACGCGGCATCGACGGGTTCACCGGATGTGGTGGCCAGGCGTTCGCGGAACCAGTCGGTGAGGACGCCGTCCACGCGTACGGCCTCGGTGATGGGCGCGCGGGCCTCTGTGCCGGGTTCCGCGGCCAGCGCGTGGCCCATGCGGAACGTCGTGGACTCCACGGGCCCGGTGCCGTGGCGGCGCATGACGTCGCGCAGGGCCGTGATCTCCCGGGCGGGGACGACCCGGTCCTTGGCGCCGCTGATGAGGAGCGTCGCGATGTCCTGTCCGGCCATGTCGGTGGCGACGGCGCCGAGGTCGAGGCGATCGGCGAGCGCGCGGGCATGGTCCGTCCAGGAGCGGTCGAGGCCCGAGCGCTTCTCGACGGCACGCGCGGCGCGTGAGGGCGCGACGACGGGCGACACGAGCGCGACGGTGGTCACCGGGACGACGTCGCGCGCCGCCGCCAGCAGCGCGACGGCACCGCCCGCGCTGAAGCCCGCCAGGGCGACGGGGCCGTCGGGCAGCGCGAGGTCGCGGCGGATGTCCGCCAGGGCGGCCGGGAGGCGCTCGGCGGCGTCCTCGACCGCCGCGCAGTACCGCTCGATGGCCTCGGTCTGCAGGATCGCTCCCGATTCGAGTCCGCCGGACGGCCGGCCGGGCAGGTCGAGGTAGACGCGCCAGACGGGGACCCCCGTCATCGGGATCGCCGTCGCGAGCGCGCTCGCCGTGCGGGGCGGGTCGAAGCCGGGCCAGGCCACGATCACCCGGACCGGACCCGCGGCGGACGCGTCGACCGCGGTCGGGGGCAGCGCGACGTACGGGTCCCCCGCCGCCGTCCCATGGACGGGCTGGTGCGTATGGTCGTCACCGCTCATATCGTCTCCGGGTCCTGCGATGGCCGACGGGCAACGCCGGCCGTGTCGGGAGGCGACACACCTCACGGGAGGCGCCTCCTGCAAGCCGATGCTTGCAGTGAACGCCGGTCAACACGCCGTGAATCGCCGCACGTCACCCACGAGCGTGAGTCTTCTCACCCACCCGCCACACACCCCTCCCGCCGCAACGGCCGCGTGACGCCGCCCGCGCTCCCGACCACAACGCGCCGCGAGTCGACGCACCTGGGGCGGCTGTGAGCCCGGCCTCATGGGCGGAGTGGGGGGAACATTTCCGGCATCGGTGGCGTCGTACTGGAACGTGGGCGCCGCGGGGGCGCGCCCGCCTGAACGTCCGTATGAGGAGTGCTCGTGGACAGGAAGCGCAGTGCGGCCGCCGCAGGGCAGGCCTGGCAGATCTATCGCGAGACCCTGGAACCCGACGCCCCTGGGCTGTGGGAGCGCGCCCGCGCCGTCCCCAGGATGCTCAAGTCGGTCCTCCGCGGGCAGTACAAGGGCATGTCCTTCGGGACGCTCGGACTGCTTGCCCTGGGCCTCGTCTACATCGTCTCCCCGATCGACGCCATCCCCGACATGATTCCCGTCGTGGGCATCGCGGACGACACCGGTCTGGCCCTGTGGATGGCCACGGTCCTCATCAAGGCCGCCGGTGACTTCGTCGCCTGGGAACGCGGGGGACGCCCGACCGTCCTCGTGGGCGAGCCCATCGACTGACGCGCCCATCAATCGAAGGCGAGACCGTCCGCGTGGCGGTCTCGCCTTTCACGTGCGCGGGGCCAGGTCCTTGCTGAAGCGGTCGGCGGCGTCCCGCATGACGGGCACGACGTTGGGGACGACCTCGCGAGTCATGCGCCCGGACGGGCCTGACACCGATATCGCCGTCAGTGCCGGCGCACCCCGCAGAGGCACCGCGACGCAACGGACACCGATCTCCTGCTCCTCGTCGTCCAGCGCGTACCCCTGCTCGCGGATCTTTTCCAACTCGGACAGCAGAGCGTCCGGGGTGGTGAGCGTGTTGGGTGTGTGGGCCTCCATGCCCGTGCGGGCGAGGATCTCCTGGACGCGCTGGTCGGGCAACTGGGACAGCAGTGCCTTCCCCACGCCCGTGCAGTGCGCCTGGACGCGTCGCCCCACCTCGGTGAACATGCGCATGGAGTGCTTGGACGGCACCTGCGCGACGTACACGGCCTCGTCGCCTTCGAGCACCGCCATGTTGGCCGTCTCGCCGACCTCGTCCACCAGGCCCGACAGCACCGGCCGCGCCCACGTGCCCAGCAGGCGGCTGGCCCCCTCGCCGAGCCGGACGAGCCGCGGGCCGAGGGCGTAGCGCTTGGACGGCTCCTGTCGCACGTAGCCCTGATTCACGAGCGTCCGCATGAGGCGGTAGATCGTCGGCATCGGCAGCCCGGAGACCTCCGTCAGCTCCGACAGCGCCATCTCGCCCCCCGCGTCCGCCAGATGCTCCAGCAGATCGAACGCGCGCTCCAGCGACCGAACGGCCTCCGCCACCCGTGCCTCCTCTCCCTTGCGACCGGTCCCCGATTCTACGGAGAACCGATTTCGCTACGCGGAAGAGGGGCCGTCAAGGGAGTGACACACGTTACACATGCCCAGGACATGGCAATAACTGTCTGTGCCTGGCGCCGCGTCGCCGCCCCCCTGGCAGCCATAGGGAGAGCAAGACCGCGAGAGGGGACCGGGTGCAAACGGGGCGCCGAAGGACATGCTGGGGTGCGATCGCACTCGCCGTACCGTCGCTGATGCTCATCGGCCCGGCCACCGCTGCGGTATCCGGCGAACGCCCGTCCGCCGTCCGGTTACTCATGGACATGACGGCAACCGGCCGCACGGCAACGGGCCCGGACTATGCGCTTGCGTATGCGGTGGGCGTGCGCGCCCAGGGTGGGATCGCGAAGGATGCGGTGCTGCGTCTTACGGCAGAACTTCCGTTGTCTTGGACGAGCCATTCACCGGCTTGCACGAAGGCTGATTCAGGCCACGAACTGCGATGCGAACTGGGTGACCTGGACGAGACCCCGGTTGAACGAACGGCCACCCTTCGCGTGCCGAACTCGGTGGTCTCGGGTCCGTCCGCCAAGCCGATGAGCGTCCTCGCGGAGGCGGACGCTGCGAACACGGACCGCCTGTCCACGCGGGCGGTCATCAACTTCTCCGACTCGCCCGTCTCGCTCACGGGCTCGCCGTCCCCGGATGCCCCGTCGCCTTCCGGTGCGCCGCCTTCTGGTGGCGCTTCGGGGACGCCGTCTCCCGGTGGCACGTCGTCCTCGGGCTCGCCGAGCCCTGGCGTCACGTCGTCCTCGGGCTCGCCGAGCCCTGGCGTCACGTCGTCCTCGGGCTCGCCGAGCCCTGGCGTCACGCCGTCCTCGGACATGTCGTCTCCGGGCTCGTCGTCTCCGGGGGGCGGGTCGCCGTCAGGCTCGCCTTCTTCGGGGGCGGGGGCGCCTTCAGAGTCGCCGACTTCGGGCACCGAGTCGCCCTCTGGCGGCGGTACGCCCACTGGCGGCTCGCCTAAACCGAACGCTGAGCCGCCCCCTGAATCGCCTAAGGGAAAGCCGTCCTCATCTCCCAGGGCGACGCCCTCCACTTCCAGTGCACCGACTCCTAGCACGGCGTCCTCCGGGGACGGGGAGTGCCGCCCAGGTGAGGACAGGGAGTCCTGTGCTTCCGGCCCCGGGTTGCCCGGAGGCGGTCCTGGAGGAGATGCCGGTGGGACGGGCGCAGGGGCGCCTGACGTCGAAGGTCTGGGCGTCCCCGAGGTTCCTGTGCCGGACCTGCCGTCGGCACCGCCGTCGGCGCCTGGGCAGGGGCCGGTGGTCATGCCGCCGTTGACGGCTCCTGGCGGGGCGCAATCAGCGGCCGGTGAGGGCCAGATGACGCTGATGTCCCCGACCGCGATGAGCGATCGGAACGAGACGGACTGGGCGATCGTCATCGGCGTCGCGCTCGTGGCGGAGATCGGGTTGCTCTGGGGAGTCGCCTGCGTCGGTCTGTGCAGGCGGCGAATTGCGCTTTACCGTGCGGCGTCCAAGGCGGGGGAGGCCGGCGGGGCTCTCGCGTGACGGCACGGTCGGTGACCGCGTGCATGCCCGCCTGTAAAGGGGTTTTTCGTCTTGTCACGCCGGTGACAAACCGGCCTCTGCCGAATGTGACCGCGAGCTAATATCGCGCGTTGACTACCATCCGGTAGCTTAATGATCATCGCCGGAAGTCGGGGCGCAGGCGCACAGGACACGGTCGTCCGGTCGATGCGTCGCACCAGCCGACGGCGCCCCACCCTCCCAT
>NZ_SMKH01000194.1 GCF_004348515.1 Actinomadura sp. KC345
GTACAGGCCCACCCCCTCCCCCGGAGGTAGGAACCGGAACGCGTCGCGGGTGGGCGGCGTCCCATTCGCGAACGGGGGCCGATACCGATGTTGCACAGCATCTTCGTTTGGAAGTGCATGATCCTCGGCACGCTGATGTCCCTGGTCGGCGTGTTCTTCCTCGGGACCATGCTCGTCACATGGGACTGGGCGGCGTGGCCGGTCCTGTTCCTCTTCTTCGTTCCAGGCGCCCTCTTCTTCTTGATGGCGTACCTGAAGGAGTTCTGGTTCTGACGCCCTCCCCTAAGACGGGAACCGCGTAGTCGTCCATGAGCCCAAAGTAGTCGGCCGTCCTGACAGTCCCGCTCAGGAGATCCGGTCGATCACCAAGGGGTGGAGGGACGGGGTGCCGCCGATCTCGTAGGCGCCTTCCAGGGATTCCAGGGCGCGGGGCAGGCGGGTCTCGTCGTCCGCGTGGAGGGTGAGGAGCGGCTGGCCTTTCGTGACCGTCTCGCCTGGTTTGGCATGGCAGATGATGCCCGCGCCGGACGAGACCGGCTCCTCCTTGCGGGCGCGGCCCGCGCCCAGGCGCCACGCGGCGACACCGACCCCGTAGGCGTCCAGGCGGGACAGGACGCCGGAGGCCGGGGCGGTGACGGTGTGGGTCTCCCGGGCGGACGGGAGCGGCGCGTCGGGGTCGCCGCCCTGGGCGGTGATCATGCGGCGCCAGACGTCCATGGCGGAGCCGTCCTTGAGCGCTTCGGCCGGGTCCCTGTCCGGCAGGCCGGCGGAGGCGAGCATCTCGCGGGCCAGGGTCAGCGTCAGTTCGACCACGTCGGACGGGCCGCCGCCCGCCAGCACCTCGACGGACTCGGCCACCTCGACGGCGTTGCCGACCGCGTTGCCCAGCGGGCGGTCCATGGCCGTCAGGAGGGCGACGGTGCGCAGGCCGTGGTCGGCGCCGATCGCGACCATCGTCTCGGCCAGCTCGCGGGCGTTCCCGGCCGTCTTCATGAACGCGCCGGAGCCGACCTTGACGTCCAGGACGAGCGCGCCCGTGCCCTCGGCGATCTTCTTCGACATGATCGAGGACGCGATCAGCGGGATCGACTCGACCGTCCCCGTCACGTCGCGCAGCGCGTAGAGCTTGCGGTCGGCGGGGGCGAGGCCGCTGCCCGCCGCGCAGACCACCGCCCCGGCGGAGCGCAGCACGTCCAGCATCTCGGCGTTCGACAGCGACGCCCGCCAGCCCGGGATCGACTCCAGCTTGTCGAGCGTGCCGCCGGTGTGGCCGAGCCCGCGGCCGGACAGTTGCGGGACGGCCGCGCCGCACGCGGCCACGACGGGCGCCAGCGGCAGGGTGATCTTGTCGCCGACGCCGCCGGTGGAGTGCTTGTCGGTGGTCGGGCGGTCCAGCGCCGACCAGTCCATGCGCTCACCCGACCGGATCATCGCCTCCGTCCAGCGGGCCACCTCAAGACGGGTCATGCCGTTCAGCAGGATCGCCATCGCCAGTGCCGACATCTGCTCTTCGGCGATCGCGCCTCGCGTGTAGGCGTCGATCGCCCAGTCGATCTGGCCGGGGGTCAGGGTCCCGCCGTCGCGCTTGGCGCGGATGACGTCGATGGCGTCCACAACGTCCCCCCTCTCAGGCTCTTTCGATCAGGTCGTCGGGGCCGAAGGCGTCCGGCAGGACGTCCGACATGGGCAGGATGCCGCGGGTCGTCTCCAGCAGCATCGGGGCGCCGCCGTGCTCCCAGAGGAGCTGGCGGCAGCGTCCGCACGGCATCAGCGGGTCCCCGTGCCGGTCGACGACCGACAGCGCGACGAGGCGGGGCCGCTCCGACTTCCCCGGCCCGTGCAGCGCCGACACGATCGCGCACTCCGCGCAGAGCCCGACCCCGTACGAGGCGTTCTCGACGTTGCATCCGGTGATGACGCGGCCGTCGTCCACCAGGGCGGCGGCGCCCACCGGGAAACCGGAGTACGGGCAGTACGCGCGCGTCATCGCCTCCCGCGCGGCGTCGCGCAGGGCGGGCCAGTCGATCTCCATATCCGTTATCGTGCCTCACCGCGCCGGTACTTGAGGCCGTTGGCGGCGGGCATGCGGAGCCGCTGGCTGGCCAGCGCCAGGACCAGCAGGGTCGTCAGGTGCGGCGTGAACGAGACCAGCTGCCCGGGGACGATGTCGCTCAGCATGAACCAGACGAGCAGCCCGGCCGCCGCCACCAGCGCCAGCGCGGAGCCGATGTAGGCGGTGCGGACCTCGCGCCGGGCCGCGTCGGTGACGGCGTGCGGACGCAGCCTGCCCGCCCGCACCGCCTGCCAGACGGCGGCGCCGATCAGGAGGATCGCCACGAACAGCAGCAGCGCGTGGACGGCCTCCCCGCCGCCGCGCACGTTCATCGCGTCGGTGTAGCCGAACAGCAGCGACCCCGCGGTGAGTCCGCCGGGGCGCCAGTTGCCGAAGATCATGGCGGCGAGGCCGATGAAGCCGCGGCCGTTGGTCTGGCCGTCCTGGTAGAGGGGGGCCGCGACGGTGACGAGGAACGCCCCGGCCAGGCCGGAGAACGCGCCCGAGATGGTCACGGCGGCGTACTTCATCCGGTACACCTTCACGCCGAGCGACTCGGCGGCGTACGGGTCCTCGCCGCAGGAGCGGACCCGCAGCCCGAACGGCGTCCGCCACAGGACCAGGAAGGTGAGCGGCACCAGCAGCAGCGCCACGAGCGTCAGCAGCGACATGCCGCTGGTCAGCCCGCGCAGGATGCCCGCGAGGTCGGAGACCAGGAACCAGTGGTGCCGCTCCAGCGACCCGAGCCAGTCCGGGCTCTGCCAGCCGCCGATCTTCCCGCCGGACAGCACCGGCATCGTCAACGTCATGATCGGATCGACCGTCGGGGACTGCCGGGGGCCGCCGCCGAGCGCCTTCGCCTCCCCGGTGTCGAAGATCAGCCCGGCGAGGAACTGCGTGAGCCCGAGACCCAGGATGTTGATCGCGACACCGGACACGATGTGGTCCACGCCGAACGACACGGTCGCGACGGCGTGCAGCAGGCCGCCGAGGGCGCCGCCGAGGATCCCGGCCGCCACACCGATCCACGGGCCCCACTGGTAGCCGGCCCACGCGCCCGTCCACGTCCCGAGGATCATCATGCCCTCGAGACCGATGTTGATCACGCCGGACCGCTCCGACCACAGCCCGCCGAGACCGGCCAGGAAGATCGGCACGGCGAGGCGGAGCGCGGCGCTGACCGTCCCGCTGGACGTCACCGAGTCGGCGTCGTCGATCACGCGGACCAGCGACAGCAGCACCAGCAGCCCGGACGCGATCAGCAGGTAGTGCGGCCAGCGCAGCCGGCGGCGCCCGCCGTTCGCGGGCCGCTTCGCGGCCGCCGTCTCGGTCGCGGCGCTCATGAACGGCTCCCCGTGGACTCGCGGGCCAGGTCATGGCCCGTGGCCAGCTCGGTGGCGACGGCCCGTTGCTGCACGGCGATCTCCCAGCGCCGGACGAGCTCGTACACGATCACGACGGTCAGCACGACCACGCCCTGCATGACGCTGACGATCTCCTTCGGCACGTCCACCGCCTGGAGCACGTCCGAGGTCTGGTCGAGGAACGCGAACAGCAGCGCGGCGAGCGCGATCCCGGCCGGATGGTTGCGGCCGAGCAGCGCGATCGTGATGCCGGTGAAGCCGAGCCCCGCCGGGAAGTTCAGCGAGTACTCGTAGGACGCGCCGAGCAGCTCCGGCATGCCGATCAGTCCGGCGACCATCCCGGACGCCAGCATCGTGTAGACGATCATCCGGCGGGCGTTGACCCCGCTCGCCCGCGCGGCGGACTGGGACAGGCCCGACACCTTCAGGTCGAACCCGAACCTGGTGCGGTTGATGACGATCCAGAACACGATCCCGACGAGGATCGCCATCGGCAGCAGCCCGTACATCTCGCTCGGCAGGTCGAGCCCGATCGAGGACAGGAGGCCGTTCAGCGGACCGACCCGTCCCGACTCGGGGATCTGCGGGGTCGCGATGTTGTTGCTGCCCGGCCGGACCTCGGCGAGCCGGTCGTCGTGCAGCAGGTAGGCGATCAGGCCGGTCGCGATCGCGTTCAGCATGATCGTGGACAGCACCTCGCTGACCCCGCGGGTCACCTTCAGCACCCCGGCGATCGCGGCCCACAGCCCGCCGACCGCCATCGCCGCGACGATCACCAGCAGTTGGCCGAACGGGGCGGGCAGCGTCACCGCCCCGCCGAGCACGGCGGCCAGGAACGCGGCGAGCCGGTACTGGCCGTCCACGCCGATGTTCAGCAGCGCCATCCGGAACCCGATCGCCACCGCGACCGCGGACAGGTAGTAGCGGGTGGCGCGGTTGACGATGTCGACGATCGAGTTGTCGGTGGTGCCGTACTCGATCATCGCCTGGATCGAGCTGAACGGGTCGGCGCCGGTGACCCGCAGCAGGACCATGGTGATGAGGAGCGAGATCAGCAGCGCCAGCACCGGCGCCCCGATCTTCAGCCCGAGCCCGGTGGGCCCGAGCCCCCGCAGGATCGCCTTCCACGCCGGCACCGCCTCAGGCCCCCCGCCCTCGGGCGGGTCCTCGGAGCCGGACTTGGTGAGGTCGGGCTTCGATGCACCTGCCCCGGCCTTGCCGTCAGGTTCGGCGCCGGACGGGTCGTTCGGTCCGGCGTCGCTCGGCCCGGCGTCCTTCGGGTCGGCGTCGTTCGGTTCGCCGTCGTTCGGTTCGCCGTCCTTCGGGCCGGTCACGACGCGTCTCCGGCGCCGGTCATGGCGGAGCCGAGGTCCTCCGGGGTGACGGTCTGCGGGTCGACCTCCGCGACCAGCCGTCCCCGCAGGATCACGTGCAGGGTGTCGGACATTCCGATGAGTTCCTCAAGGTCAGCGCTGATCAGCAGCACGGCCAGCCCGGCGGCGCGGGCCTGCCGCAGGTAGTCCCAGATGGCGGCCTGGGCGCCGACGTCGATACCGCGGGTGGGGTGCGCGGCGATCAGCAGGCGCGGCTCGCCGGACATCTCCCGCCCGACGATGAGCTTCTGCTGGTTGCCGCCCGACAGGGCCGCCGCGGGTACCTCGATCCCCGGGGTCCGCACGTCGTAGTCCTGGACGATCCGGGTGGTGTCGCGGCGGGCGCCGCGCCGGTCGATCCACGGGCCGCGGACGTTCGGGGGCCGGGTCTGGTGTCCCAGCATGCGGTTCTCCCAGAGCGTCCCCTCCAGGATGAGCCCGTGGCGGTGCCGGTCCTCGGGGATGTAGGAGATGCCGGCCTCGCGGCGGCGGCGGGTGCCCCAGTGGGTGATGTCCTCGCCGCCGTAGTCGATCGACCCGGCGTCCGCGGACTGGAGCCCCATGATCGCCTCGATGAGCTCGGTCTGCCCGTTGCCCTCGACGCCCGCCAGCCCGACGATCTCGCCCCGTCGGATGCGCAGCGACACGTCGTCCACCACGGGGCGGCCCTCGGGGGTGAGCACCGTCAGCCCGCCGACCTTCAGCTGCACGTCCTCGGTGACGGTCGACTCCCGCAGCTCCGGGGTGGGCAGCTGCGACCCGACCATCAGCTCGGCCAGCCGGCGGGAGGTGACCTCCGCGGGGGCGAGCCCGGTCGCGACGGTGGTGCCGCGCCGGATCACCGAGATCCGGTCGGCGACGGCCAGCACCTCGTCGAGCTTGTGCGAGATGAACAGCACGGTCAGGCCCTCGGCGCGCAGCTCCCGCAGGTTGCCGAACAGCTCGTCGACCTCCTGCGGGACGAGCACCGCGGTCGGCTCGTCCAGGATCAGCACGCGGGCGCCCCGGTAGAGCACCTTGAGGATCTCCACGCGCTGCCGCTCGCCGACGCCCAGCTTCTCGACCAGCACGTCGGGGTCGACGCGCAGCCCGTACGCCCGCGACATCTCGCTGATCTTCGCGCGGGCGGCGGCGAAGTCGATGCGGCCGCGGCGCCACCCCTTGGCGCGGGGCTCGGCGCCGAGGACGACGTTCTCCAGGACGGTGAGGTTGTCGGCCAGCTTGAAGTGCTGGTGGACCATGCCGATGCCGCGGCCGATCGCGTCGGCCGGGGTGCGGAAGGAGACCTGCTCGCCCTCGACCTCGATGGTGCCCTCGTCCGGCCGCTGCATCCCGTAGAGGATCTTCATCAGCGTGGACTTGCCGGCGCCGTTCTCGCCGCAGAGCGCGTGCACCTCGCCGCGCTCGATGGCGAGGTCGACGTCGCGGTTGGCCACCACCCCGGGGAACCGCTTGGTGATCGATGTCAGCCGCACGGCCGGCACCTGCTCGGGCACGGGTGCCCCTTCCTCCTGGTTCGGGATGCGCACCGGACGTCACCCCCGCTGAGATGACATCCGGTGCGCGGTTACGTCACGACCGAAACCGGCCGCCACGGCACGGTGCGGACGGCGTCCCGGCCCCGGGTGTCAGGGCTTCTCCGGCACCTTGATCTCGCCCGAGACGATCTGGGCCTTCAGCTTCTCCAGCTGCTCCTTGATGTCGTCGACTTTGCCGCCGGACGTGGAGTAGCTGATGCCGCCGCTCTTCAGGTCGTACACCTTGGAACCGGCCTTGAACTGGTCGTCGTCGACGCTCTTGATGAAGTCGAAGACCGCGACGTCCACGTTCTTCACCATGGACGTGAGGATCTGCTCCTTCACGCCGGCCACGGCGGGCTGGTTGTACTGGTCGGAGTCGACGCCGATGACCCACTTCTTCGCGGCGCCGACGGTCTTGATGACGCCGATCCCGGCCGCGCCGGCGGCGTGGTAGATGACGTCGGCGTCCTGGTCGAGCTGGCCCTTGGCGGCCTCGTTGCCGAGGCTGGTGTCCTGGAAGCCGTTGAAGTTCGGCGGCTGGGTCAGGTACTTGGCCGGAAGAATCTCGATGTCGGGCTTGGCCTTCTTCGCGCCCGCCTCGTAGCCGGCCTGGAACCGCTGGATCAGCGGGACGTTGACGCCGCCGATGAAGCCGATCGTGCCGGTCTTGGACTTCAGCGCGGCGGCGGCGCCGACCAGGTAGGAGCCCTCCGCCTCGGCGAAGCACGCCGCGGCGACGTTCGGGCCCTCGACCTTGCAGCCGTCGGCGTCGACGACCAGGAACTTGGTGTCGGGGAACTCCTTGGCGACCTTGTTCACCGCGGCCGTGTAGGCGAACCCGATGCCCATGATCGGGTTGACGCCCTGGTTCGCCATCAGCCGCAGGCGCGACTCCTTGTCCGCGTCGGACTCGTCGGGCTTGGCCGAGATCTCTTCGGTCTCGACGCCCAGTTCCTTCTTGGCCCGGTCGAGCCCGGCGGCGGCCGAGTCGTTGAACGACTGGTCGCCGCGGCCGCCGATGTCGTAAGCGAGTCCGACCTTCATGGTGTCGCCGTCGCCGCCGCCGGTGTCCGCCTCCTGGCCGCCGCATCCGGAGGCGGCGAGCGTCAGCACGGCGCTCGCCACGGTCACGAGGGAAATCTTCAGTCCACGGCGCAAGGTAGCGCTCCTTCCGTTCCCCACCAACGGTCCGGGGCCGGTCCGGCCACCGAATCGATCGGACGCTACCTCGCTAAAGCGGGCAAACTTCCTGCGTGCACCGATTCGCAACAGGTCCGTTACCAAGGCGTAGGCATATCGCCACTGGTCAGCACGGGTCGGCGCACACGGACCCGCCGTGGCCGAGGGACACGTGAAACGGGAGGGCGTGACGGGGGATGGGAGCTCGGGGGCCTACGCCAGCGCGGCACCCTCGATCGGCTCGGCGTCGCGGGGACGTCCGCCCTCCCACAACGCGGTCAGCGCGGTCGCGCTGAGCACCCGCACGCCGACCGCGACGCACCGCTCGTCGACGTCGAAGTCGCCGCGGTGCAGGTCGTACTCGCCGGGCGATCCGGGGGTGCGGACGCCGAGCCGCGCGAGCGCCCCGGGGATCGACTCCAGGTACCAGCCGAAGTCCTCGCCGCCGAGGCTCTGCGGGGTGGGCACGACGCCCTCCTCGTCGATGACCTGCGCGGCGGCGTCGCGGAACATCTGCACGCTGGTCGCCTCGTTCACGGTCGGCGGGACGCCGCGGACGTATTCGAGGGACGCCTCGACGTCGTAGGCGGCGGCGACCGACTGCAGCAGCGACTTCATCATCTCCGGGGCGCGGTGCCACGCCTCGTCGTCCAGGCAGCGGACGGTGCCCTCGGCGATCCCGTCGTCGGGGATGGCGTTGGCGACCGAGCCGGCCGAGACCCGCCCCCACACCAGCGACAGGCTGGAGCGCGGGTCGACGCGCCGCGACAGCGCCGACGGCAGCTCGGTGACGATCTTGGCGAGGGCGTACACGAGGTCGGCGGTCAGGTGCGGCCGGGCGGTGTGCCCGCCGGGGCCGGTCACCTTCACGTACACCTTGTCGCAGGCGGCGGTGATCGGGCCGGTGCGCAGCCCGAGCTGGCCGACCTCGATGCGGGGGTCGCAGTGCAGGGCGAACGCGCGGTCGACGCCGGCGATGCCGCCGGCGGCCATCACGTCCAGGGCCCCGCCCGGGGTCTCCTCGGCGGGCTGGAAGATCAGGCGCACCCGTCCGGGGAGCAGCCCGGCCTCGGCCTGCTGCTGGAGGAACAGGCCCGCGCCCAGCACCATCACGGTGTGGACGTCGTGGCCGCACGCGTGCGCGACGCCGGGGACCGTCGAGCGGTAGGGGGCGTTCTCCTTCTCGTCCTCCAGCGGGAGGGCGTCGATGTCGGCGCGCAACGCGACCGTGGTGCCGTCGGAGGGCCCGATGTCGCAGAACAGGCCGGTGCCGCGCGGCAGGATCACCGGCTCCAGGCCGGCCTCGCGGAGCCGCTCGGCGAGCCTGCCGGTGGTGCGGTGCTCGGCGTAGCCCAGCTCGGGGTGCATGTGCAGATCGCGGCGGAACTCGATCAGCTCGTCCTCGTGGGCGGCCAGGAACGCGTCGAGCTGCGGCTGCAGGACGGCGCCGCCGAGCACCTCCGAACCGGCGGAGGCGGCGCCGGGGGCCGGGGCTCCCGGCACGATCTCGCCGGTCACCGATGCCTCCCGGCCGGCGGGCGGCTCCTCGCCGGCCGCGAGGTCCTTGCGCACGGGTCCGCTCTCGCGCGCCGACACGATCTTGGCGGCCTGCGCGGCCTCGCCGGCGGCGGTCCCGCGTTCGTCCCGGCCCGCGGGACCCCGCGGTCCCGGGGCGGCGGGTGGTTCAAGGCCGGGCATCACCCCGGGTCCCGGATGTGTCATCTGCGCCCCCTGCGCGACGGCGGAGCCGGAGGGCCTCCGCCCGGTGGTCTCGTCCTTCGTCTTGTTCGTTTTCTCCCCAGGCCTTTCGCACGCGCCGCGATCCTGACCGGCGCCGCGGTCCGGGGCGGGATGGTCGGGGTCCGCGGCGCCGGGCGCCTTTCCCGGTGTGGCCGGCTCCTCAGGCTCCGGCATGTGCCACCTCCCCCAGTGTGACGAACCTGTCCTCGGCGAGCTCGGTGATCGCCGCGTCGACGATGTTCTCCAGCGTCCCGCCCTCGGCGCGGATCGCGCGCTGGCGCTCGTACGGGGCGCCGTGCTCCAGGACCTCGCCGGCGATCTTGAGCTCCTCGGCGCAGCCGAGCCGGTCGGCGACCGGCTCCAGCTCCCTGATCAGCTCGTACAGGTCATCGCGGAGCGGGGCGGTGTTCCCGGAATCGTCGGTGATGACGATGGCGTCGAGCCCGTACCGGGTCGCGCGCCACTTGTTGTCGCGCACCACCCAGGCGGCCGGCCGCGGCAGGGTGTAGCCGCGGTCGAGCTGCTGCTCGAACAGCGTGACCAGGCTCTGGCACAGCGCCGCCGCCATGCCGACCTCGCGCATGGTGGGGATGCCGTCGAACATCCTGATCTCGACGGTGCCGAAGTCAGGGTGCGGGCGGATGTCCCACCAGACCTCCTTGATGCTCCGTATCGTTCCCGAACGCAGCAGCGTGTCCATGTAATCCTCGAAGGCCGCCCAGTCGTCCAACGAGTGGGGAGGTCCGGCCGTCGGCAGCTGACCGAAGACGACCGCCCTACAGGACGCGAGGCCGGTATCGCTGCCGCTCCAGAACGGGCTGGACGCGGTGAGCGCCAGGAAGTGCGGAAGGTAGGACGAGAGCGCGTTGACGATCGGGATCGCCTTGTCGCCGTCGGAGACGCCGACGTGCACGTGAACGCCGAACGTCTGGATGCGCCGGGCCAGCCACTGCATCTCCTCGATGAGCTGGGCGTAGCGCCGCATGGGCGCCATCACCGCGTCCCGCCAGTCGCTGATCGGGTGGGTGCCCGTACAGGCGAGCTCGATACCGCGTTCGGCGGCGGCCGACCGGAGGGCCGCGAGGGTGCCGGCCAGGTCGGCCTTGGCCTCGCCGACGGTGTCGCAGATGCCCGTGACGACCTCGACCGTGGACTCCATCAGCTCGTGCCGGACGCGCGGGTTGTCGCCGTCCTCGCTGAGATAGGGCAGGGCTGCGAGCACCTCGCGTGCGTCCTGCCGCAGGTGCCTGGTCTCCGCATCGACGAGCTGGATCTCCCACTCGACACCGAGCGTCGCCCCGTTCGATGCGTTGAAGTCAATGGCCACGGCCAACCTCCGTCCACAATCCTTGCAGGTCGTTGCGTGGCACGTGGCGCAATTCAGCCAGCGGGTCCCTAAGCCTGGACAAACGCCGGTCCAGGTCACGTGTTCGCTCCATGATGGCGCTCGCGCCCGCGACCCCGCCGGGTCTCCATGCCCTTTGCGGTCCAATTGACTCATGCGGGCGGTCAGCGAGCACGGCCGGGCCCTACCTTCCGGTCATCGATCTTGCGTGCGACACCATCCGATCGAACTAGTCAGCCCGTCCCAAAATACCGCCGATGACGGACTGTAACCAATAGTGGTCGTCACGTACGTACTGTAATGGGAGCATCCGCACCATGCGTCACTTTCGTCGCATGCTTGCCGTCGCCGCGTCGGGGTACCCGTTCGCCGGATACGTCGCCTACTCTTCGGGGGGAGTCATGGGCGTCGAGCGCGTGCGCGCCGGGAGCGATCGGGCTTCCACGGAAACGAGGAGCGTCGGAAGCTTGCGAGCAGAGCGACGAGGGCGGACCCGTACGCGCCGCCCCCTGACCGTTGTGACCGTCCCCGTGGCCGCGGCCTCGCTCGCCGTGGCGCCCGTCCTGGTCGCGGCTCCCGCCACGGCCGCGCCGCAGGCCGGACGGCCGGCCGCGCCGCACGCCGCGCCGTCCGGGGCGCCGTCCGGGGCACCCGGAGGGGAGACGGTCGGCGGCCCGCAGCTCGCCGGCCGGGGCGTCGTCGTCAACAAGGCCGCCGGCGTCGCCGGCCTGCCGAAGATCAAGGCGTCCTCGTACCTGATCGCGGACGCCGGCACCGGGGACGTCCTGGCCGCCAAGGACCCGCACGGCGAGTACCTGCCCGCGAGCACGATTAAGACGCTGACCGCGCTGGCCCTCGTCCCCAAGCTGGACGGGAACCACCAGGTGCGGCCGTCGCAGGCGGCGTGCGACGTCGAGGGCACCAAGGTCGGGATCACCCCGAAGATGCGCTACAAGGTCTCCGACCTGTTCCACGCGATGCTGATGATGTCGGCCAACGACGCGTCGGTGGCCCTGGCCGAGGCGAACGGCGGCCTGGAGAAGACGCTCGCCGACATGAACGCCGAGGCCAAGCGGATCAACGCGCACGACACCGTGGCCGGGTCGGTGAACGGGCTGGACAAGGACCTGGGGCTGAACGTCCGCACCATGCACACCTCGGCGTACGACCTGGCGCTCATCCTGCGCGAGGGGATGAAGAACCCGGCCTACCGGACGTACATGCAGACCATCGACCACAAGTTCCCGGCGCCGCCGAGCAAGAAGGAGCGCAAGCGGGGCAAGAAGGTCGGCGGGTACCCGATCCACACGCACAACCACATGCTGCCGGGCGGGCGGGACGCCTACCGCGGGATGCTCGGCGGCAAGAACGGCTACACGATCGCCGCCGAGCAGACGTTCGTCGCCCAGGCCCGGCGCGGCGGGCACACGATCGTGGTCGCGCTGATGAAGGCCGACAAGCCGCCGTCGGAGTACGCGGCCAAGCTGCTCGACTGGGGCTTCGCGTCCCGCGGCAAGGTCGAGCCGGTGGGCGTGCTCGTCTCCCCCGGCAACGCGGAGCAGGCCAAGAAGGACGCCGACTCCGGCGTGCTGCCGGACGCGCCGCTCGCCAACGACGACACGTCCCGCACCCGGCTGCTCGTGGGCGGCGGGGCGGTGGGCGCCCTGCTGGCGGTCGCGGCCCTCTTCGCGGTGCTGCGCCGCCGCCGCCGTTTCGAGAAGTCCCTCGGCCGCCGGCCGTAGCCCGACGCCTTCCGATCCCCGCCCCGCCCTGCCGCCGGGCCCTGCCGCCGGCCGCTCAGGTCTTGATCGGTTTGCCCTGTCCCGTCTTGGTCTCGTCTCGTACCGTCTTGGTCTCGTCCCGGCCCGTGCTGGTCTCCTCCCGGCCCGTCTTGGTCGCGTCCTGGTCTGTTCTGGTGGGCGCTTCTTCCCGTTCGGGGTCGTCCGGTCGGGTGCGTTCGCGGAGGGCCTCGACCTCTTCGCGGTCGGCGACGTTGTCCGGGTTGGCGGCGTCCGCGGTGAGGACGACCACGCGGGTCGCCGTCCACGCGGCGACGAACAGCATGAAGCGGGACACGAGGTTGATCCACACCATCAGGCCGACCAGCACGGCGAACGTCCCGTAGACCGGGTTCTCGGTCACCCGCGCGAGCAGGATCGTCGCGACCTGCTTGAGCACCTCGAAGCCGACGGCGCCGAAGAGCGCGCCGCGGATGATCCGCCGCCAGGGCGCCCGGGTGCCCGACAGGCGGGTGAACAGCATCAGGAAGACCGCGGTGTTGAACGTGATCGCGCAGGCGAGGGACAGCATCCGCAGGCCGGTGCCCGCGCCGGGCACGTCCTCCAGGCCGAGCCATCCGAGGACGGTGCCGGTGGCGGACGTCGTGACCGTCGTGACCGCCATGCCGCAGATCAGGATCACGCCGAGGAGCGCCAGGACCGACAGGTCCCAGAGCCGCTTGACGACGTAGTTGGCATCGCCGTCGGGCTCGTTGCCCCAGATGTCGCGGAGCCCCTCGCGCAGCATCTGCATCCAGTTCGAGCCGGTGATCATCAGCGCGGCGAGGCCGATGATCCCGACGGCCGTCTTGGACTGGGCGATCTGCTCGACGTGGATCTCGCCGGCCAGGCCGGGCAGCAGCGAATCGATCGCCCGGACGAAGTACCGGCGCGCCTCGTCGCTGACGCCGACGAGATAGCCGAGCAGCGCGTACCCGAGGGCCAGCAGCGGGAAGAACGACAGGAAGGCGTAGCAGGTCAGGGCCGCGGCGAGACGGTCGCCGCGCCTGTCCTGGTACCGCCGGAACGCCCGGATGTGGTGGGCGAGCCACGGGTGGCGATCGCGGGCGCCGCGCAGCAGGTCCTTCCCTTGACCGAGAAGAGACTCGCTCCGCCGCTGAACACGGTTGATCACCTGCCGCATGGAGGCAACCTACCCAGCGCATGCCAGCCGATACCGCAGACGGTAATCAATCGTTAAACGCTGCGTTGCCCGTCCGGGTCCGGGCCTCCCCGGTCGAGGGAGCCGTGCGGGGCGGGCCCGCCCTCGCCGAAGACGAAGTCGTACCGCGGGCGCCACACCCCGTCCAGGCCGTGCTCGTAGAGCGAGAAGCCCCAGACGTCGAAGTCGGCGCGGTAGCCGGCCAGCTCCTTGAACGCACGGTCCATGACGTCGTCGGCCAGGTGGTGGGCGATGGTGACGTGCGGGTGGTACGGGAACGGCAGCGGCCGGGCCAGCGGACCCGACAGGACCCTCGCCTGGACGTGCTCGCAGCCGCTGAATCCTTCGGCCAGCGCCACGAAGACGACCGGGGACACCGGTCGGAACGTTCCGCTGCCGCGGAGCCTGATGGGGAACGGCCGCTCGGTGCGGGCGATCTCCCGCAGGTGCCTCTCGATGGCGTCCAGCGCCTGGCCGGGGACTTCGGTCGGCGGGAGCAGGGTGATGTGCGTCGGGATCGCGTGGGCGAGGGGATCTCCGAAGGAGGCACGCCTGGCCTGTAGGAACGCGCCGTGCGGGTCGGGGATCGGGATGGCGACGCCGATCGCGCGGACATCGGCCCCGGGACCGGCGCCGCCGCGTTCGCCGGGCGCGGCCGGGGTTCCGGGCGGCGCGCCGCCGCCCGCGGAGGGCGGTTCCCCCGCGCCCTCCGCGGCGTCGTCGTCGGCCGAGCGGTCAGTGACCACGTCCCACGAACCCCACCCGTTCGCGCACGATCTCCATCGTCCGCGCAGCGACCTTGGACGCGCGCCCGGCGCCCTGGGCGAGGACCCGGTCGAGCTGGGCCTCGTCGTCCAGCAGCTTGAGCGTGCGTTCCCTGATCGGCGTGAACGTGTCCAGGACGATCTGCGCCAGATCCTTCTTGAACTGCCCGTACCCGGAGCCCTCGTACCGGCGCTCCAGGTCGGGGATGGACGTGCCCTCCAGCGCGGAGTAGATCCGCAGCAAGTTGGTGACGCCGGCCTTCTTCTCCTCGTCGTAGACGACCTCGGTGCCGGTGTCGGTGACCGCGCGCATGATCTTCTTGCGCATCGGGCCGGGCTCCTCCAGCACGTCGATGATCCCCTGCGGGGTGGAGGCGGACTTGCTCATCTTGGCGTCCGGCTCCTGGAGGTCGGTGATCTTCTCCGCGCCCGGCGGGATGTGCGCCTCGGGCGGGACGAAGGTCTCGCCGAAGCGGTGGTTGAACCGCTGCGCGAGGGTGCGGGTCAGCTCCAGGTGCTGCCGCTGGTCCTCACCGACCGGGACGCGCAGCGTCGGCCCCCCTGTGGTGGGACG
>NZ_SMKH01000195.1 GCF_004348515.1 Actinomadura sp. KC345
CCCCTCGCGGGCGGAACCGAACGATCCGAAGGAGCGGCCACAGTGGGCGAGAGTTCTGGTGCGATGAGCGGGCTCGACCGGCGGGGCTTCCTGCGCGCCGGGCTCGCGCTCGGCGGCGCGGTGGCGGGCGCGGGCCTGCTCGGCGCCTGCGGCGGCCCCGGCGGCTCCGCGTCCGGCGGCACCCGGAAGGGACTGTCCATCGGGACCGTCGTCGTCGAAGAGACGCTCAACCCGATGCAGGAGCAGTACACGACGTTCCAGTTCAACGCGTTCGACTCCCTGGTGCGGCAGTTGCGCGGCACCGGGGAGGCCGAGGCGCGCCTCGCCGAGGAATGGACGCGCAGGAGCGACACCGTGTGGCGGTTCAAGCTGCGGCCGGGCGTGACGTTCCACAACGGGGCGCCGGTGACGGCTGACGACGTGGTGTTCAGCTTCACCGAGCTGCTCGCCGAGCAGTACGCGCTCGCCTCCCTGATCCCGACGGTCGACGACGTCCGCAAGGTGGACGCGACCACGGTGGAGATCGAGACCAAGGAGCCGGACGCGCTGCTGCTGAGCCGCATCGGCCAGATCTTCGTGGTGCCCAAGAAGGAATGGGAGAGCAAGGGCGCGGACGGGTTCGCCAAGGCGCCGGTCGGCTCCGGGCCGTTCCGGATCGAGAGCTTCTCGGTCGACCGCGGCATCGAGTTCGCCGCGTACGACGGCTACTGGGGCACCAAGCCGAAGACGCCGGAGATCACGCTGCGGTACTTCAGCGACCCGGGCGCGATGGCCTCGGCGCTGGAGGCCGGGCAGATCGACGCCGCGCAGAACCTCGGCGCCGAGACGATCAAGACGCTGGCGGACCGGGACGACCTGACGGTCGCCACCGACTTCAGCGGCAACCAGAACATGTTCCAGCTCAACACGACCAAGGCGCCGTTCGACGACGCCCGCGTCCGGCAGGCCGCGATCATGGCGCTCGACGTCAAGGCGCTGATCGACACCATGACCTACGGCTCCGGGGTGCTGGAGGACGGGCAGCTCCCGGTCAAGGGCGTGTTCGGCTACAGCCAGGACATCCACCGGCCCGGGTTCGACCCGGCGGAGGCGAAGCGCCTGCTGCGGTCGGCGGGCGCGGAGGGCGCGGAGGTCGAGATCTTCGGGATGTCGCTCTACAAGAAGCTGTACGAGGCGATCGGCGCCCAGCTCAAGGCCGCCGGCTTCCAGCCGAAGATCAACGCGGTCGAGGTGCCGGTCTGGGTGAAGACGTTCCGCGCCGGGTCCGACGCGCACATCTTCTACCGGGGCGCGTCCTACACGGGCATCTTCGACGCCGACCGCCCGTTCTCGCACGTCTCCTCGTCCAAGAAGCCGTTCGTGAAGGACGCCGAGTGGGACGACCTCATGACCGCGCAGCGCACCGAGCTGGACAAGGCCAAGCGCGAGCAG
Organism: Actinomadura sp. KC345; assembly: GCF_004348515.1. GTDB lineage: Bacteria > Actinomycetota > Actinomycetes > Streptosporangiales > Streptosporangiaceae > Spirillospora. Next base: position 1,432 of record NZ_SMKH01000195.1, read on the forward strand.
AAGCTGGCCGAGTGCTCCCGGCACCTGCTCGACAAGTCCTACGTCCTCTACACCTACGGCGCGCCGACGGTCGGCGCCCACCGCAGGGGCGTGACCGGGTTCGACAACGGCAACGGGCTGATGCTCCAGCTCGACGGCATCGCCAAGCGGGAGGGCTGAGCATGACCGCGGTCCCGGACGGCATGAACCCGGCCGTGCTGCTGGAGCAGCGCGGCCGGGCCGAGCTGGAGTTCCTCGCCGGGGCGCGGGCCGCACTGGCGCCGCTGCGCGCCCGCGTCCGCGCCCGCGTCGAGGCCTCGCCGCAGGCCGCCGGGTGGGGCGAGGACGAGACCGACATCGTCCGGCTCCGCGAGGCGGTGGACGCGGAGCTGGCCGGGACGCCCGAACAGGCCGTCGTCGGCGCCGCGCTGCGCTGGAACCGGCGGATGCTCACGCCGCGCGCCGAGGACGCCTTCGCCGCGCGCCGCGAGGCCCTCGCCGGCTTCGCGTCCGCGCCCGACCCGGACGCGATCGCCGACCGGGGCGACGAGGCCGTCCCGCGCTACTGGAAGTACGAGTTCCACGGCACTCGCGGCGGCTGGGACGGCCACGAGCACATGGGGTTCGTCCACCACGAGCTGGTCTACCGTCACCTGCTGGTCCCCGCCTACGGCGACATCTTCGCGCAGCGGGCGAAGGTCGCGGACGCGGCGCCGCGCGAGGACTACACCGCGGTCTGCGACCTCGGCTGCGGGACGGGCCAGTACACGCTCAAGCTCGCCGAGCGGTACCCGGCCGCGCGGATCACGGGCGTGGACCTGTCGGCCGCGTCCCTGCGGTACGCGCAGCGCCGCGCCGCCGACCGCGGCCTGCGCTGGGACCTGCTGCGGGCCCCGGCCGAGGACACCGGCCTGCCCGCCGGCGGCCACGACCTGGTGACCTCGTTCATCCTGCTGCACGAGCTGCCGCCGCACGCGGTCGAGAAGGTGTTCGCCGAGGCGTTCCGGCTGCTGCGGCCGGGCGGCGACCTGGTGTTCTCCGACGTCGCCCCGTACCGGCGGCGCGGCGCGTACCAGGCGTGGCTGGACGACTGGGACGCCGAGCACGGCCACGAGCCGTGGTGGCGCCCCGCCGCGCAGGCCGACCTGGCGGCCGTCGCGGAGGCGGCCGGGTTCACCGGCGTCCGGCAGGAGGGGATGGGGCCGGGCTCCTACCCGTGGGTGACATTCGCCCGCCGCCCAGCGGAGCCGCGGTCATGACCGCCCTGACGAAGCGGGGTGCCGCGCTCGGGATGCGGGACGTGCGGGTGTCGCTGCCGTCCGCGGGCGGCGAGCTGCGGGTGCTGCGCGGGGTGACGTTCGGCGTCGGCCGCGGCGAGGTCGTCGCGATCGCCGGTGAGTCGGGATCGGGCAAGTCCACGTCCATCCTGGCGGCGCTGCGGCTGCTGCCGCCCGGCGCCCAGGTGAGCGGCTCGATCGAGTGCGCGGGCGAGGACGTGCTCGCCCTGCCGAAACGCGAGCTGCGGCGGCTGCGGGCCGGGCGGGCGCGGATCGTCTTCCAGGACCCGTGGCGGGCGCTGCACCCGATGAAACGGGTCGGCGCGCAGCTCGTCGAGTCGGCGCGCACCGCCGACCCGGAGCTGTCGGCCGCCGCCGCCCGCGAACTCGCCCGCGAGACCCTCGGACGCGTCGGCATCCCCGACCCGGCGGCGCGGATGCGCAGCTACCCGCACCAGATCTCCGGCGGGCAGGCCCAGCGCATCGTCATCGCGATGGCGCTCGTGGCCGGGCCGGACGTGCTGTTCTGCGACGAGCCGACCACCGCGCTGGACGTCACCACGCAGGCCCAGATCCTGGAGCTGCTGCGCGACCTCAACCGCGAGCTGGGCCTGTCCATCGTGCTCGCCACCCACGACCTGGAGGTGATCGCGGACATCGCCGACCGGCTCGTCGTCATGTACGCGGGGGAGATCGTCGAGCAGGGCCCGACGGCCGAGGTGCTCGCCCGGCCGCGGCACCCCTACACCTACGCCCTGCTGCGGTCCGCGCCGGGCCTCGCGGGGGAGGGCCGGCTGCACGCCATCGCGGGCCGGCCGCCGTCGCCGTCCGAGGAGCCGTCCGGCTGCGCGTTCGCCGAACGCTGCCCCAGCGCGGCCGACGCGTGCGCGACCGTCCGGCCGGCGGCCAGGGAGGTGGTGCCCGGACGCCTGGTGGCGTGCATCCGCGCCGAAGGCTACGGCTCCGTCGCGGCGGGGAAACGCGCCGTCCTGACGAAGGAGCGCCCATGACGAACGAAAAAGTGGCCGGCGTCGACGGGCTGGTGAAGGACTTCCGGGTGCCGGGCGGGCGCACGCTCCGCGCCGTGGACGGCGTCTCCCTCTCGATCGGGCGCGGCGAGACGCTCGGGCTCGTCGGCGAATCCGGCAGCGGCAAGTCGACGCTCGCGCGCCTGATGATCCGGCTGGAGCGTCCCACCGCCGGAAGGATCGAGTTCGAGGGCGCCGACATCACCGGGCTGCGCGGCGCCGCGCTGCGCCGGCGGGTCCGGCGCCGGATGGCGATGGTGTTCCAGAGCGCCTCGACCTCGCTGAACCCCTACCAGCGGATCGGGGACGCCCTCGCCGAACCGCTGCGCACCCACCGGGCCGGAGACGCCGCGTCCCGCCGGACGTCGGTGGCGGCCATGATGGAGCGGGTCGGGCTGGACCCGTCGTTCGCGGGCCGGTACCCGCACGAGCTGTCCGGCGGGCAGCGCCAGCGCGTCGGCATCGCCCGCGCGCTGATGCTGGACCCGTCGCTCATCATCGCCGACGAGCCGACCGCCTCGCTGGACGTGTCGGTCCAGGCGCAGGTGGTCAACCTGCTCCAGGACCTCCAGGGCGACCTCGGGCTCTCGTACCTGTTCATCACGCACGACCTCGGGCTCGTGCGGCACCTCGCGCACCGCGTGGCCGTCATGTACCTGGGCCGGGTGGTGGAGGTCGGGGACACCGCGCGACTGTTCGCCGAACCGCTGCACCCGTACGCCGCCACGCTGGTGTCGATGCGCCGGGACGCCGAGCACCGGATCGTCCCGTCCGGGGACATCCCCTCGCCGGTCGACCGGCCGTCCGGCTGCGTGTTCCGGTCCCGGTGCCCGATCGCGCGGGACCGCTGCGCCACCGACGTCCCGCCGCTGCAGGAGACCGCACCGGGGCGCCTGGTGGCCTGCCACTACCCCGGCGACCTCAGTCCCGGCGGCGCCGACGCCCATGCCCACGCGCCCGCGGCCCCGCCGCTGGCCGCCCCCACGCTCACGTAGAAAGGCGGGTGACACCGATGCCAGGATTCGCCGCCGACGACCCCGTCTACCTGGACGGCAACGTCCCCATGGACGCGCTGTTCAACGCGCTCATGGAGGTCGCCTCCGAGGTGTGGGTGCTCCGGGACCGCTTCGCCGTGCTGGAGGAACTGCTGGACGAGCGCGGTTCGATCACCCGCGCGGACATCGACCTGCACCAGCCCGGACCCGCGACGCGGGAACGGCTCGCGGAGGAGCGCCGGATCTTCCTGGAGCGCCTGCTGGAGTCGGTGGCGGCGGCCCGATGATCGGTTACCTGGTCCGGCGGCTGCTCCTGGTGCTCCTCGTCATCTGGGGCGTGACGACGTTCCTGTTCGTCCTGTCCCGGATGGCCGGCGACCCGGCCGCGCTGCTGTCGCCGCCCGACGCGTCCGACGAGGTCCTGGCCGCCACCCGGGAACGCCTGGGCCTGGACGCGCCGCTGGCCGTGCAGTACCTCGACGCGCTGCGCGCCTCGTTCACCCTCGACTTCGGGCGGTCGTTCGCCTTCGACCAGCCCGCCTGGCAGATGGTCGTCGAACGCATCGGGCCGAGCCTGTGGATCGTCCTGCCGGCGATCGTCCTCGCGGTGCTGCTGTCGTTCGGCATCGGCGTGGTCGCGGCGCTGCGCCCCGGGCGTCCCAGCGGGCGGCTGATCATGGCCGGGACCTTCGTGACCGGCAGCATCCCGTACTTCTGGCTCGCGCTGCTGCTCGTGCTGCTGTTCGCCCTCAACCTCGGCTGGCTCCCCGCGACCGGCAACACCGGATACGCCAGCCTCGTCGTCCCGGTGGTCGCGCTCACCGTCACCGCCGTCTCGACCAGCGCCAGGATGGCCCGCGGCCAGCTGCTCGACGCCTTCGGCGAGGGCTACGTGCTGACGGCGCGCTCCAAGGGCGTCGCGCCCTGGCGGGTCCTGCTCGGCCACGCCCTCCCCGGCGCGCTGCCGCCCATGCTCGCCTGGCTCGGCATCGAGTTCTCGTTCCTGTTCAGCGCGCTGCTCGTGCTGGAGCCGCTGCTCGACTACAACGGCCTGGGCGCGCTGCTCATCCGCGGCGTGACCAACCAGGACTTCCCGCTGGTACAGGCCAGCGTGTTCTGCGTGGCCATGCTCATCACCCTGGTCAACATCGGCGTGGACATGGTCGTCCGCCTGGTGGACCCACGGCTGCGCACGAAGGCGGCGGTTTGACCTCAACCCCACACCTAAAGGCGGGGGGTTCCAACCGTTGCCGGTTGGGTTTCCTGCTTCGTTGCCGACTGCCCCGTCCGGGAGGAGTCCCGTTGAGGTCTTACACCGGCTCCACAGGCCGACACCGCCAGCCCGGCGGCCACAATGTTGCGCGCGGCGTTGACGTCCCGGTCATGCTGGGCACCGCACTCGCACGACCATTCCCTCACGTTGAGGCGCTTTGGCCCAGTGATGAGCCCGCACTGAGAGCACATCTTGGAGGAGGGGAACCACTGGTCGATCACGACGAGTTCGCGGCCGTACCAGTCGGCCTTGTACTCCAGCATCGTCCGGAGTTCCCGCCACGCCGCGTCAGAGATCGCGCGCGCGAGACTGTGGTTCCTCACCATGGTGCGGACGTTGAGATTCTCGATCACGACCACTTGGTTCTCGTGGACGAGCCGAGTCGACAGCTTGTGCAGAAAGTCGCGGCGCCGGTCGGCGATGCGGGCATGGATTCGAGCCACCCGGGCTTTGCCTTTGTCGCGGTTCGCCGACCCCGGGGTCTTGCGGGACAGATCCCGTTGTGCCCTAGCCAAGCGTTCCCGGTCGCGCCGCTCGTGCCGGGGGTTGAAGATTTTTTCACCGGTCGACAGTGTGACCAGCGAGGTGACCCCCGCGTCCACCCCCACCGCTGTCTCCGCCGGATCCAGTCGCCCGATTGTGTCGGCGCACAAGATCGACACGAGCCAGCGCCCGGCCGTATCCCGGCTGACGGTGATGGTGGGCGGCTCGGCGTCCTCCGGCAGCGGCCGCGACCACGCGATCGCCAGGGGCTCCGACATCTTCGCCAAGGTCAGCCGACCGTCCTGCCACCGGAACGCCGACCGGGTGTACTCGGCCGAGGCGCGCGACTTCTTGCGCGACTTGAACCGCGGATACCTCGCACGCTTGTCGAAGAACGCCGCGAACGCGGCCTGCAGGTGGCGCAGCGCCTGCTGCAGCGGCACCGACGACACCTCACCCAGGAAGGCCAGTTCCTCAGTCTTCTTCCACTGCGTCAGTGCGGCCGAGGACTGCACATAGGAGATGCGGCGCTGCTCGGTGTACCAGGCACGGGTGCGTTCCTCCAACGCCCGGTTGTAAACCAGCCGGACGCATCCGAACGTGCGCGACAACTCCACCGCCTGCTCGTCCGTGGGGTAGAAGCGGTACCGGAAAGCCCGCTTCACCTGTCGCGCCATGCCTCAGAAAGTACCGCAAGATCAGTTAAGGACCGTCCCGCCGCAGTGTGCACCGGTCCATCTGACTGCGAACCGCCGGCCCCAGTCCTACTCCGCGGGGGCCGGTGGCTCCCTCCGCCAAAGCCGGGAGATTCTTTCGGAGGTAAACGATGAAGCCTAGCGTTCTGCACACGGCCGTCCGGAGCAGGTCGCGCGCCGCAGAGACGCTCGCGCGGGTCTGGGCGGACGCGTCCGGGCGGCTGGCCCTCGTCCTGCTGGGCCTGCTGGCGCTGGCGGCCCTGCTCGCGCCGGTGCTGGCGCCGTACGACCCGACGGCCCAGACCCTCGCGGAGGCGAACCGGGGCCCGTCGTGGTCGCACCTGCTCGGCACCGACACCCTGGGCCGGGACGTGTTCAGCCGGCTCCTGTACGGGCTCCGGCTCAGCATGATGATCGGGGTGCTGACCGCCACCGCCTCCGCGGTGCTCGGCCTCGTGCTCGGCCTGATCGCCGGCTACTACGAGACCACGATCGGCATGGTGCTGATGCGCCTCGCCGACATCCAGTTCGCCATCCCGTTCGTCGCGGTCGGTGTCGCGCTGGCCGCCGTCATCGGACCCGGCATCGGCGTGATGATGGCGGTCCTGGCGTTCTGGGCCTGGGTGAACTACGCGCGCACGATCGCCGACTCCGTCGCGCGGACCCGGCGGCTGGAGTTCGTCACCGCCGCCCGCACGGTCGGCGTCCGCACGCCCGCCATCCTGTTCCGGCAGATCGCGCCGAACGTGCTCGGCCCCGTGATCATCCTGTGGTCCACCAGCGCCGGAGTCATGGTGCTGGTGGAGAGCGCGCTCAGCATGCTGTCCCTCGGCGTGCAGCCGCCGGACTTCTCCCTGGGCGGCATGCTGGCCGACTCCCGCACCACGCTCCGGCTCGCCTGGTGGGCCACGGTCTTCCCGGGCCTGGCGATCATGCTGATCGTAGTCGCGTTCAATTTGCTGGGAGACGCACTGAGGGACGCCTTGAACCCGTCCGTCCGGACCGACCAAGACCCGGAACTCTGGTAACCCGCGTCACCGCTGGGGGGTGTGGCGGCGGGCGACGTCGTTCGCGGCGAGGTAGGCCAGGCCGAACGCGGGCAGCAGGCCGTTGCCCGGCAGGTACCCGGCCGCGCCGTGCCCGGAGATGCCCGCCGCCGCGCCGCCCGCCGCGTACAGGCCGGGGATCGGGCGGTCCCGGCGGTCGACGACGGCGGCGTGCTCGTCGACCAGCAGCCCGCCCTGGGTGTGGAAGAGGGCCGGGAGCACGCGTACCGCGGCGTAGCGCCCGGTCAGCGGCCGCTCCCACCTGGCGCGGCCGAACGCGTCGGGACGCTCCCCGCGCGCCGCCGCCGCGGACGTCTCCAGCTCCTCCGCGAGCGCCTCGGCGGGCAGCCCGGTGGCCTCGGCGAGCCCGGCCGCGTCGTCGGCCCACACCATGACGCCGGACTCGACGACGTCGCGGAAGTCCTTGAACGGCAGGCATTGCTCGTAGATCTTCTCGTCCAGCACGATCCAGCCGGTGCCGCGGGGACGCGCGGCCAGCTCGGCGGCGTACTCGGAGTAGCCGCGCGTCTCGTCGCCGAACCGCCGCCCCGTGGTGTCGACCAGGATCCCGCCGTGGATGATCGTCGCCCAGCCGAGCAGCGTCCCCGCGCCCGCGGCGACCGCGCCGTGCCCCTGGTAGGCGTCCAGGTACCCGGTCGCCGCACCCGCCCGGTCCCCGATGCGCAGCGCGTCGCCGAGCGACTGGTCGCTGCCCTGGTAGAGCGCGTCGGCGATCTCCGGCAGGTGCTCGGCGACCAGCTCGCCATCGGCGCCGAAGCCGTTGGTGGCCAGCAGTACGGCCCCCGCAGGGATCTCTTCCTCGGTGCCGTCGGGGTAGCGCACCACCGCGCCCCGGACCGCCCCGGACTCTTCGGTCGCCACGTCCACCAGCCGGGCCGGGACGAGCATGTCGATGTCCGGGTGGTCGCGCACGAGGCGCGCCAGATGGTCGATCACGGACGAGCCGTGCCGCCCCGGCACCGAGTGGCAGCGCGGGACGGAGTGCCCCGGGTAGTTGAAGTCGGTGACCAGCGACAGCGGAAGCTCCAGCGAGTCGGCCATCCACTCCACCAGGGGCGCGCTGACCCGGGCGAGCGTCCGCGCGAGCCGCTCGTCGGCCTGCCCGCCGGTCTTGGCCATGATGTCGTCGACGAACCGCTCCGGCGAGTCGTCGACCCCCTCGGCGCCCTGCCACCGGGACCCCGCGCCGGGGAACATCGCCGTGGACATGGAGGTGTTGTTGCCGCGCCGGTAGTGCTCGCTGGACTCCACGACCAGCACGTGCAGCCCCAGCTCGGCGGCCCGCAGCGCCCCGGCGAGCCCACCTCCCGCACCCGCCACGATCAGGTCAGGCCCGCCATCACTCAAACCGACGCCCTCGCACTCCCACTCGTTCCGCTAAGAGGAACATCACTCGACCATCCTTCCCATCGTGTCACCGGCTCCACCGAAAGGTCAATATCCAGCAATGTCATCGCCAATGCGTCGATCCTCAGCCCGCCGCACAAGGCGGGTGACGTGGCTGGCCGTTCCGTTTTGTTTCTCTAGAAGAAACGAACGTCGGCTCCCCGCGCGGCACCGCTCCGGCGTGAGCCTGGCGACGAGGTGAGGTTCGCCCCAAAGCGGGTAGTCGCGCTGGGGGCGGCCTCCTGCCGCCTGCCAGTCTTCAAGGGGGGCCGGTGAAAGCCGAGCAGATCACCGGGCCGGTCGCCTACCACGGTGAGGGGCCGGTCTGGTCCGCGGCGTGGGGCGGGCTCCGCTGGCTGGACATGCTGGCGGGAGACGTCCTGTCGCTCGCCGAGGACGGGACGGTCGCCCGGCGCCACGTCGCGGATCTGGTCGCCGCGGTACGGCCCCGGCGGCGGGGCGGCGCGGTCATCGGCGTTGAACGCGGCTTCGCGCTTGAGGACGCGGACGGGACGGTGACCGCCCTCGACCCCCTGTGGGGCGACGCCGGTGTCCGCATGAACGAGGGGGGATGTGATCCCGATGGGCGCTTCTACTGCGGTTCGATGGCCTACGACCAGCGAGAAGGGGCGGGAGCGGTGCACCGCCTCGACCCCGACGGCTCGGTGACGACCGTGGTCGGCGGCGTGACGATCTCCAACGGGCTCGAATGGAGCCCGGACGGCACCCGGGCCTACTACGCCGACACCGCGACGGGCCGTGTCGACGTCTTCGACTACGACCGGGAGAGCGGGCTGACCGGGCGCCGCCCCTTCGCCGCCGCGCTGGGCAGCCCGGACGGCCTGACCGTCGACGCGGAGGGCGGAGTGTGGGTGGCCCTGTACGACGGCGGCTCCGTCCGCCGGTACGCACCGGACCGCACACTCGACCACGTCGTCGAGGTACCCGTGGCCAAGACGACGGCCTGCACCTTCGGCGGGGACGGCCTCGACCGGCTGTTCATCACGACGTCCCGCGAACACCTAGATCCCGGCGAAGAACCGGACGCCGGGGCGCTGTTCACCTGCACGCCCGGCGTGCGCGGCGTCCCGGCTCGGGAGTTCGCCGGATGAGCGCCGCCAGGGGACGGCGCACGCTGATCGTCCTCGGGGCGCGAGGGGACCTCACGGCGAGGCTGCTCCTGCCGGGCCTGGGCGGCCTGGTCGCCACGTCCTCGCTGGACGACCTGCTCCTCATCGGCGGCGACCGCGGCGAGTGGACCGACGCCGAGTGGCGGACGGTCGTCGCGCAGGCGTTCGCGGAGGGCGGCGCGAGCGGCCCGGCCGTCGACGCCGTGGCCCGGAACGCCCGCTACATGACGGCCGACGCCGCCGACGAGGACGATCTGCGCCGCCTGCTGGAGTCCCGTCGCGGCGCCCTCGCGCTGTACTTCGCGCTGCCCCCGGCGGTGACGGCCGAGGCGTGCCGGGCGCTGGCCCGGATCGGCGTGCCGGACGGTACGCGCCTGGTCCTGGAGAAGCCCTTCGGCAACGACGCGGCGAGCGCTGCCGAGCTGAACGAGCTGCTCGGCGGGCTCGTGCACGAGGACCACGTCCACCGCGTCGACCACTTCCTCGGCATGTCGACGGTGCTCAACATCCTGGGCGTCCGGTTCGCCAACCGGGTGATCGAACCGCTGCTCACCGCCGAGCACGTCGCCGCGGTCGACATCGTGTTCGACGAGACGCTCGGGCTCGAAGGCCGCGCCGGCTTCTACGACACGGCGGGCGCGCTGCGCGACATGATCCAGAGCCACCTGCTCCAGGTGCTGGCGCTCGCCGCGATGGAGCCGCCGAGCACGCTGGAGCCGCTCGACGTCCGGGACGCGAAGGCGCGGGTCCTGCGGGCGACCCATGTCCGGGGAGACGATCCCGGGCGGTTCAGCCGCCGAGGCCGCTACACCGCCGGCGAGATCGACGGCCGCTCATTCCCGTCCTACGTCGACGAGGAGGGCGTCGACCCCGCCCGCGAGACCGAGACGCTGGCCGAGGTCGTCTTCGCGGTCGACACCTGGCGGTGGGCGGGCGTGCCGTTCCGCGTCCGCTCGGGGAAGGCGATCGGGTCGCCCCGGCAGGAGGTCGCGTTCACGTTCAAGCGTCCCCCGCGCATCCCGCCGGGGCTCACCGGCGCGCCCGTCGACAACCGGCTGCGCATCGGCATCGGCCCCCGGCGCCTCCAGTTCGACCTCAACATCAACGGCCCCGGCGATCCGTTCGACATCGATCCGGTGACGCTCGCCGCCGACTTCGGCCCCGGTGAGCTTCTGGAGTACGGCGAAGTGCTCCGGGGCGTCCTGACGAACGGGAACCCCCTGTCCGTGCGCGGTGACATGTCGGTCGAGTCCTGGCGCGCCGTCGAACCGGTGCTGGACGCCTGGCGCGCCGGCCGAGTCCCCCTCGACGACTACCGGGCGGGCAGCGCCGGCCCGGCGACCTGGGAGGACCGGGCGACATGAGCTCGCAACCGATCGGCGGCTTCCTGTTCGGCTTCGACAGCGCCGGTCAGGCGCTCGCCCGGTCGTAGGCCGTCCGCGCGGCGTCCACCTCGGACATGTGCGTCTCGGCCCAGTCCTTGAGGTGCCGCATGATCTCCAGCAGCGACAGCCCCAGCGGCGTGAGCTCGTAGTCGACGCGGACGGGCACCGACGGGGTCACGGTGCGGGTGACGAGCCCGTCGCGTTCGAGCCCCCGCAAGGTCTGGGTGAGCATCTTCTGGCTCACCCCCTCGATCCGCAGGGACAGCTCGGAATAGCGCATCGGGCCCTTCAGCCCCAGCGCCACGATCACCAGGCCGGCCCACTTGTTGCCGATCGCGTCGAGCAGCCTCCGGCTGGGGCAGGACGCGGCGAACACATCGAACCGCGCCGCCGACCCGTCCGCGGTGGTCGCGTCCATGACTCACCTCCGGGTGCGTACACCACTTCTTAGTGCCTACTTCCGATAAGAGAGTAAGTCACCGAAGGTGGTGTAGTACATCCACTGAAGGAGATTCCTCATGACGCTCGCCATCGTGTCCAAGGCCGACGACCCCGCGCCCGCCCTGGACGACGTGACGCTGCCCCTGGTGGGCCCCACCGACCTGCGGGTCCGCGTCACGGCGGCATCGGTCGACCCCGTCGACACCCTCTACGAGAGCGGCCTGGGCCGGACGATCTTCGGGCTCACCGGCACGGCCGGACTCGGCTGGTCGCTGACCGGCGTGGTCACCGGGACCGGCGCCGAGGTCACGGGCTTCTCGGTCGGCGACCCCGTCGCCGCCGCGCACCTCGACACCGCGGCCCCGGTCCGCGCGCACGCCGAGGAGACCGTCCTGCCGGCGGTGTTCGCCGGCCACCTGCCGGACGGCCTCGACCCGGTCGACGCCGCGTCCGTTCCGGTCAACGCCCTGACCGCCGCGCAGATGGTGGACCGGCTCGGCCCCGCCGACGGACGGACGCTGCTGGTCACGGGCGCCGCCGGCGCCGTGGGCGGGTACGCCGTCGCGCTGGCCGCCCGCGCCGGCTGGACGGTCACCGGGTTGGCCCGCGAGTCCGACCGCGACTTCCTGCTGCGGGCCGGAGCACGCGACCTCGCCACCGAACCGCCGGGGCCCGCGTTCGACGCCGTCGCCGACGCCGCCCTCCTGCACGCGGAGGCGCTGGTCGCGGTCCGCGACGGCGGAACGTTCGTGGGCCTGTCCTCGGCGACTCCCGCGACGCCCGAGCGGGGCATCGACGTCACGGTCATGAACGTCGAACCCGACGCCGCCAAGCTCGCCGAGCTGCTCGACCTCGCCGCCTCCGGCGTCCTGGAGCTGCGGGTGGCCGGCCGGGTCCCGCTGACCGAGGCGGCGACGGCGTACGCCAAGGTCGCCGGCGGCGGCAACCGAGGCCGCTGGCTCCTGCTCCCGTGAGACCCGCGGTCATCCGCTAGCGTCGCCGTGTGCACCCGGACACCTCTCCCGCCGCCGTGACGTCCTCCGCCCGGCGCAGGGTGATCAGCTGGGCGCTGTGGGACTGGGGCTCGGCCGCGTTCAACGCCGTCATCGTCACCTTCGTCTTCACCGTGTACCTGACCGACGCGGTGGCCGAGGACGAGGACGCCGGGTCGCAGGCGCTCGGTGTCGCGCTGGCGGTCGCGGGGGTGTTCGTCGCCCTGCTCGCCCCCGTGACCGGCCAGCGCAGCGACGCCGGCGGCCGGCGCAAGCTGTGGCTGGCCGTGCACACCGGCCTGGTGGTGGCGTGCACGGCGGGCCTGTTCTTCGTCCGCGACGACCCGTCCTACCTGCTGCCGGGTCTCGTCCTGATCGCCGCGGGCAGCGTGTTCTTCGAGATCGCCGAGGTCAACTACAACGCGATGCTCGTGCAGATCTCGACGAAGGCGACGATCGGCCGCGTCTCCGGCTTCGGCTGGGGGATGGGCTACTTCGGCGGCCTGATCGCGCTGGCGATCGTGCTGTTCGCCTTCGTGCAGCCCGACGTCGGCCTGTTCGGCGTGACCTCCGAGGACGGCCTCAACATCCGCGTGGTCGCCCTGTTCTCGGCCCTGTGGTTCGCGCTGTTCGCGCTCCCGCTGCTGCTGTTCGTCCCGGAGGCCCCGGCCCTCGGGGAACGGCCACGGGGCAACTTCTTCGCCGGGTACGCCGTCCTCGCCAGGCGCCTCCGCGCGATGTGGCGCACCGACCGCCGGACGCTCGGCTTCCTCGTCGCCAGCGCCGTCTACCGCGACGGCCTCGCCGCGATCTTCACCTTCGGCGGCGTGGTCGCCGCGGGCACGTTCGGCTTCACCGCCACCGAGGTGGTCGTCTTCGCGATCGCCGCCAACCTCACCGCCGGCACCGGCGCCGTCCTGGGCGGACGCCTGGACGACCGCTTCGGCCCCAAAGTGGTGATCGTGACGGCGCTCGCGGGCCTCATCCTGACGGGCCTCGCCCTGGTCGCCCTGTCGGGCAAGGTCGCGTTCTGGATATGCGGTCTGACGCTGGCGACCTTCGTCGGCCCGGCCCAGTCGTCCAGCCGCACCTACCTGGCTCGGATCGTCGCCCCCGAACGCGAAGGCGAGGCATTCGGCCTCTACGCCACCACGGGCCGCGCCGTGAGCTTCCTGGGCCCCCTGGCCTTCAGCGGCTTCATCGCCCTCTTCGGCACCCAGCGCGCGGGCATGGCCGGCATAGCCCTGGTCCTCCTGGCCGGCCTCCTGGCCCTCCTCCCCCTCCGCC
>NZ_SMKH01000196.1 GCF_004348515.1 Actinomadura sp. KC345
CCCCAGCTCACCAGCCGAGGGCACATCACCAGCGCAAGTCACCTCACCACGCGGCGCCCACCACCAGGCGAACCGCACCACCGCCAGGGGGACATCACCGCCCAGGGGACAATCACCGCCCAGGGGACATCACCGCCCGGGGGCACACCATCGGGCGGGGGTACATCTTCGGGCGGGTCACTTCACCAAGCGGAGGATCCAGGGGTAGCGGAAGATCGAGCCCGACAGGGCGTAGACGGCCGCGATGGCCGACAGTACCCAGGCCACCGCGTAGACGACGCCGCCGATGCCGAACGTGACGATGGTGACGAGGAGGAGCGTCAGCTGGAAGTTCACGGCCTCGGCCGCCTGCCGCCGGACGTACTCGGAGCGCTTGCCGCTCAGCAGCATCAGCACGAGCGGCCCGACGAACAGGGTCGGCACGGCGATCGCATGCGCCGCCGAGGCGAGCATGCGGTCCTCCCCCGTGGGCGGATCACCGTCCCAGGCGGCGGTCTTGCACGCCAGCCGCGGTTCGGGGGTCAGGTCGCGGGTGAGCGCGGCCAGGTCGTTGCGCGTCTTGGCGGTCATCGCCAGGTGCATGCGCAGGTCGAATTCCTCGTGGTCGAGCCGGCCCTCGGCGTACGCGTCCTGGAGGCGCTCGATGACCGGTTCCCGTTCGGCGTCCGAGACCCTCAGATCCCCCACCGCGTAGCTGCTGTCCATGGCTTCATCGTCCGCGCCGCGGTGCCGCCGCAGCATCAGGGAAGACCCTGACCCTCCCCTGAATTGAGCTCCGTGTACTCCTCCCCCGGGGTCAGTTTCCCGCCGAACAGCTCGGAGACGGTCACGAACACGTACCCCTCGGCCGCCAGCCGGTCGATGATCTTCGGAACGGCCCGCACGGTCGTCGGGTGGATGTCGTGGAGCAGCACGATGCCGCCCGGCTTCGCGTTCTTCAGCACCCGGCGCTCGACGGCCTCGGTGTCGCGGTGCCGCCAGTCGAGCGGATCGACCGTCCACATGATCTGCGCCATGCCCATCCGCCGGGTGACCTTGGCCAGCCGCTTGGACGTCGACCCGTACGGCGGCCGCAGCAGCTTCGGCGTGACACCGGACGCCTGCCGGATCGCGTCCTGCGTCCGCGTCAGCTCCGACACGATCTCCTGTTTGGACGCCCGGCCGAGGTCGGCGTGCGTGTAGCTGTGGTCGGCGATCTCGTGCCCGGCCTGGTGTTCGCGCCGCACGAGGTCGGGGTTCTCGACGACGTTCTGCCCCACCAGGAAGAACGTCGCCTTGACGTTGCGGGACGCGAGGATGTCCAGCAGGTCGCCGGTGCTCTCGGTGGGCCCGTCGTCGAACGTCAGCGCCAGGCACTTCACGCGTGTGCAGTCGGGCGGCGGGGGTTTCGGCTTCGGCTTCGGCGCCTCGGGCTCGGGCTCGGCCGCGGGCGCCTGACCGCGCGCCGCGGCGAGCCGCACCCGTTCGCCGGCCGGGGCCAGCGTACTCAGCCACCCGCACATCGCGGCCGCGAGCACGACCGCCGCCACCCGCCGGACCACGTTCGGCCCGTCCATCAACCCCCCCGGTGCTGATCCCCCAGGGCGGTCAGTCTAGGGCCCGAGGCCCCCGCGCGCCGGGGATGCCGCGGTTGTGTCGGGAACCCGCGGACGCCGGACGGTCGTTATCCTCCTAGACCCCGACCGGCTCCGGAACGAGTCCGGGGCAGGCATCACACGACGGGCGGCAGGCATGAGGTTCCGGGATCGATTCGGGATCCGCAAGAACCGCGGGTCCTCGGTGACAAGGCTCGACCGCGAGGCGACCGACTCCGACATCGAGGCGCTGATCGCGTTCGCACGCAGCAGGCGCGGCGTCGAGTTCTTCGTCGAGCCGGAGACCTTCGCCACCGACACCACGGCCGTCGCCGTCGCCCACGACGGCGAGTGGACCCGCCGCCGCGTCGGCTCGCCCAAGGTCATCGGGAAGGTGGCCCGCGACCTCGGCCTGCCCGTCTACGACGTCCAGATCGTCGGCTACCCGCCCCGCATGCGCGCCTGGAACGCCCGCAACCCCGACCGCCGCATCGACCCCGGCACCCCCGGCGAAGCCGTCTCCTCCTGACCACGCACATCATCTGACCCCTTCCTCAGAAACGAAACCCGCGCCCAGCAACAGCCCCCTCGGCACGAGCACCCGAACCCGCCGAAGGGATTCGGCGGCCGGTGGTGGGCGCGGGTCGGCGATGCCGGGTGAGGGTCAGCCGGCTTCTCGGTGTTGGTCGTAGTAGGCGGCCGCCAGTTGGTCAGGGGTCATCTGGAGGCGCACCTTCGAGGGTGGGACGCCGGCGTTGACGACCTCTTGGAGCAGGACGGCCATGGAGTAGGCGGGGTCGGCGCGCAGGGCTCTCTCCAGGGCGACGTTGGCGAGGCCGCCGTCGCCCGCGGTATAGGCGGCGAAGGCCAGGAGGGACGCCGGGGCCGGGACGTAGGGTTCCTCGACCCGGCGGAGGACGTCGCGCCAGAAGGCGATGTCGGCTGCCGGGGCGTCCTCGTTGATGCGAATCCACGCTTCGTCGCGGAGCCGCAGGTCGGTGAGGAGGACGCCGAGGCGGGCGACCTCGTCGTCGGTCGGGTCGGTCCGGGTGAGGAGGGCGTGGACGAAGGCGAGGCTTTCGCCCGGTGAGTCGCGGCGCTTCTCCGCGCGCCGGGTGGCCTCCCGCATGGCGGCGCGGGCCGGGCCGGCCAGGGACTGGACGGAGCGGACGAGTTCGGTGCGGTCGGCCAGGGCGACGTGGCCGGCATAGGTCGCCTGCGCGGCCAGGGCGCTGGCGGAGATGTCGTACGGGGTGCCCTCGGCCGGGCAGCATTCGCCGTCGCAGGTCAGCGACCACCAGCGGCCGTCGGCGACGCGGATCGACTCGGCGGCGGGAACGCCCGCGCACTCCAGCGCCGCCCCCATGGCCGCGGCGGCTTCGGCGACCTCGGCGAGCGGTCCGTAGCCGAGGACGAGGGACCGGGCGAAGCCGTTGCCGGCGAGCAGGGCCGCCACCCGCCCGGCGGCGCCGGACGCCGGTAAATCGAGCCTGATGGCGCAGGTGCCGTGGGCGCGCCCCTCGAAGCCGATCACGACGAGGCTGCGGGACGGGTGGAAACCGAGCAGGTACGGGACGGCTGCGATGGCGTCGTGCGCCGATCGGATCACCAGGGGTGTCATGCCTTCGACGGTGGCAGGCGGACCGCGTCGACGGCACCGCCATGGAAAACTGTGGACAACTCTGCGCGGGGTCGCGGGCCGGTGTCGTCCCGTCCCGACCGCGGCCACCGTCGCGGCCGAACAGGTGAACCGGGCTCTACCGCACGCGCTAGGCTTCCGTGTCCCACCGCGGTCGGAACAGCGAAGGGTCACCGACTGCGCGTCGTGATCAGCCACGGTTCAAAACTGCGCACTGTGCACATTGCCCAGCTCACAATTCACCTTTACGCTTCTGCCGGTCGGAGCTCGTTCTTCGACTTGATGAAGGAACTCTACGCGGAAGCGGGGTGCAGGTGAAACCTAATGGGGCGACTCCTTGCTGGTGCCATCGGCCTGTGCAGCAGATCAGCTATCCGGGGGATGATGCTCTGGGTTCTTTGTGGGAAAGTCCTCCTGCCGACCAAGCCAATATTCGTGACACTCCGCCCGGCGACCGTCCCCCTTTTATCGGCGTGCTGGGATCGAGCGGCTTCAGGGCCAGCTGGCAGACCGGAATCACCGAGGTGATGGAGGAGGTCGGGGACCCCGTCCGCCTGGATCTCACCTCCGGTGGAACCATCCCAGGACTGGCACTGGCAGCCGGCATCAATCGGCACTGGCGTCGTATCGGCAATGCCGGGGCACCCAGCCACAAGGTGCTGCGCCCTCTGGAACGCCCGTCATGGTTCGAGAACAAGAACCTCGATCTCGCCGGTCTCTACGACATGCACGAGATGGAGAAATGGCTGGCTTCGTGGCTGGCGTGGGCCGGGGTCACCACCTTTCGGGACCTGCGCTACCGGCCCGGCGAACTCAAGCCGGACAAGGTCGCCCACCGCGCCGGGATCGGCGTCGCGATGTGGCGTACCAAAGAGCCGTACCCGACCAGGTGCACCGATGAGCAGTTGAAGGATCCCACGTTCATCCGCAGAGCCTTCCGCTGGGCGTTCTTCGGCCGCCAGTTCCCTTGGCGACGCCTCAAAGCGGTGTGGGTACCCGATACCATCGGCGACCATCTGCCCTGGCTGAAGGATGAGATCGAGGACCATAGCCCGGCGTTTTGGGCCAGGATCTCCATGAGTTTGTGGCCGGTTTGCCAGCTGACAGTGCTCCAGGATCCCCGAACATTGCACCTGGTGTTCCTGGGCGACGGCGGGCTGATCGACAACCAGCCCAGCCTGTTCAACGATGGACGCCTGCATCCCTTTCCCCTCCTCAATCCCCGGTTGATGCAGCACAAACGCCAGGGCACGGAGCGGCAGGCACGTACGGACGCCCGGCGGCTGCCGTTCGGAGCGGTCGTGCGGTTCGAAACGACTACGGCGACCGATGTCCAGTTGCTGACGGGGCCCGAACTGACGTGGGAACGGCGGGACGCCATGTGGCGACAAGGGGTGGAGCAGGGAAGAGAGCGGCTCCCCACGGTGATCGCAGAGCTGACACGACGCCACGCCGCCCTGACCGAACGGTACGCGGAGAGCTCAGTCAGGCTCCCTGTTGAGAAGCCGGTTCTCCACCCGTTCCAGGCCCTGGCCGTCGCCGGCCGGCCGGGCACACGTGCGAGCTTCGGCTTCTGGAGTTGAGAAAGGCTTGGTTCACATGACGCTAGCCGAGCTGTTCGGTGACCTCGTGGGGCCCGGGGCGCCAATGGAGCTCACGGTGTACGACGGGTCACGGGCGGGAACGCCGGGTGCCGGAATCCGATTGGACGTACGGTCGCCGTACGCGCTCTCGCATCTGGTGCGCGCGCCGGGCTCACTGGGCCCGGCGCGCGCGTACGTGAGCGGGCACCTCGACGTCTCCGGCGACATGTACACCGCACTGGCCACGATGCAGAGACTGCTGGGCGACGCGACCGCTGCCGACAAGCTGCGGATCGTGGCGACGGTGGCCCGCGATCCGCTGCTGCGCGGGGCGGTCAGCCGACGGGTCCCCCCGCCGCCGCAGGAGGCGTCCTTCAGCCGGGTCCCGGCGTGGCTGCGGCATTCCAAGCGACGCGACGCCAGGGCGATCTCGCACCACTACGACGTGTCCAACACCTTTTACGAGTGGGTGCTGGGCCCGTCCATGGCCTACACCTGCGCCTGCTACCCGCACGAGGACGCCACCCTGGAGGAGGCGCAGTTCAACAAGCACGACCTGGTGGCCAGGAAGTTGGACCTCAGGCCAGGGATGCGGCTGCTGGACGTGGGGTGCGGCTGGGGTGGCATGGTGATGCACGCCGCGAAGGAGTACGGCGTCAAGGCGCTGGGCGTGACGCTGTCCAAGCAGCAGGCCGAGTGGGCGCAGAAGGCCATCGCCGACCGCGGGCTCTCCGAACTGGCCGAGGTACGGCACCTGGACTACCGGGAAGTGACCGAGACCGGCTTCGACGCGATCAGCTCGATCGGGCTCACCGAGCACATCGGCAAGAAGAATCTGACCGCGTACTTCTCGTTCCTGTACGGGAAGCTGAGGGAAGGCGGCCGGATGCTCAACCACACCATCACCCGGCCCGACAATCTGGCGCCGGCGATGAAGCCCGGCGGGTTCATCAACCGCTACGTGTTCCCCGACGGCGAGTTGGAGGGGCCAGGCCACATCCAGTCGCGGATGAACGACGTCGGATTCGAGATCCGCCACCAGGAGAATCTGCGCGAGCACTACGCCCGCACTCTCGAAGGCTGGTGCCGCAACCTGGACGAGCACTGGGACGAGGCCGTCGCCGAGGTCGGGGAGGGCACAGCCCGGGTGTGGCGGCTCTACATGGCCGGTAGCCGACTGGGCTTCGAGCTCAACTGGATCCAGCTACACCAGATGCTCGGGGTGAAGCCGCATGACAACGGTGACTCCCGCATGCCGCTCCGCCCCACCTGGATCTCGTGACCCGATCCTCGAAATCTCGTGACCCGATCCTCGAAGGAGTCCACCTATCCGGGGCGAGGCCCGAAGCGGACGATCCGGGTACCGGCCCGGCGGCGGGCCCGTTCGAATTCCTCGCTAGCCCTTGGCTCGGCGACGCGCGTCCCGGGGCGATTCGAGCTGGTGCGCTTCTTTGAGCATCCTGGTCATACCGGTGCGGATGTCCGCCATGGTCGAGGACACATCGGCGCCCTGCGGAACGTACAACCAATCGATGCACACCCTGATGGTGGGCCTTTTCCAGGGGAGGAGGGTCATGCGCGGAAACCGATGTCTGATGTTCCAGACCAGATCGGTTCCAAAGACACCTAGAACCATGAGGTGAGCCCCGGATTCCACCGCGAGGACGCCCACTCCGGGGCGCAACTCGGCGATTTCGTGGGAATCTCCGTTCTTCGGAATATGCCCCTCCGGCATCACTCCGACGACCTCTCCGTCCTTCAGTGCCTCTCGGGCCAGAGACATCGCTTCCTTGCCGTAGTCCCGACCGGCAGGAATCGAACCGAGCGAGCGGAGAAGAGGGCCGAGGACCGGATGGCGGAAGTAGTCACCGCGAACGAGCGCCCGGGGCCGCACCTTCCATCGACGGAACAACACGAGCGCCACAAGGAAGTCGAGCAGACTCCTGTGATTGGCCGTGATGATCACGGAACCCGGCCCGGCCGGTCTCGGCGGTAGCTCATCGACCACCAGGCGAGCCATGGGAAGCAGGGCGATTCTCGACACGAACGCGAGACCATGGAAGGCGAATTTACGTGGCCTTGTTCCCGAGTCCTGCACGCTCAAAGCCAGCTTCCTTTCATCTGGGCACCACCCTGACCCCCACCTGCCGATGCCGCAGAGAAGGGACTGCCCCCGACGGCCGCGGGCACCACCGGATGAGGCCCCCACTGCCTTCGCGAAATCCCCGTTCCAGAGAGCGACAATGGCTATTCACCCTTGGCGCTCATCCGATTCCTTCTGCGTTTCCCATCACGAAAACCAGGCGGCTAGCATCCTAGATGAACTCGTACATGGTTCTCAATGTGCACGTTGTGTAATCTCCGGCGACACCCGTTCATGATGCTCAAGCGCCCGACCGGGGCCCGGAGCGGGGGCCGCGCACCGGCGGCGGTCGGCGGGACGGGACGCGGGTGTCCGCGGGGAGCGGTAGCGTTGGGCGGCGTGCCCGCCCCTGATCTGCTGACCGGCAGCGATACCGAGATTCCGGACTTGGCGACCCTCCTCGCCGCGGCCGTCACGTCCATCGGCGGCGCCGAGCGCCCGGGACAGGTGGACATGGCCCGCGCGGTGGCGAGCGCGATCGAGTCCGGCGAGCACGTCGCCGCGCAGGCCGGCACCGGCACCGGGAAGTCGCTGGCCTACCTGGTCCCCGCGATCCGGTACGCGGTCGAGAAGCAGACGACGGTGGTCGTGTCGACGGCGACGATCGCCCTGCAGCGGCAGCTCGTCGACCGCGACCTGCCGCGGCTGGCGGAGTCGCTCGGGCCGCTGCTCGGCACGGAGCTGAAGTTCGCGATCCTCAAGGGGCGCCGCAACTACCTGTGCCTGCACCGGGTGCAGACGGGCGCGCCGGAGGAGGACGAGGGGCCGAGCCTGTTCGATCCGCAGCAGCTGTCCTCGCTGGGACGGCAGGTGAAGCGGCTGAACGAGTGGGCCGAGGAGACCAGCACCGGCGACCGGGACGAACTGGTGCCCGGGGTGAGCGAGCAGGCGTGGCGGCAGGTGGCCGTCACCGCGAAGGAGTGCCTGGGCGCGCAGCGCTGCCCGCAGGGGACCGAGTGCTTCGCGGAGCTGGCGCGGGCCGAGGCCGGCGAGGCGCACATCGTGGTCACCAACCACGCGCTGCTGGCGATCGACGCGCTGGAGGAGTTCCAGGTCCTGCCCGAGCACGACGTGGTGATCGTGGACGAGGCGCACGAGCTGGTCGACCGGGTCACGTCGGTCGCGACCGGCGACCTGAGCGCCGCGGCGGTGGAGACGGCGGCCCGCCGGTGCGGGCGTCTCATCGAGGAGACCACCGCCGACCGGCTGAAGGAGGCCGCGGAGGGTCTCGGCCTCCTTCTGGAGGACATGCCCGCCGGGCGCATGGACGTTCTGCCGTCTGCACTGGGCAACACCCTCGCTGTGGTGCGGGACGCCGCGCACGCGTGCATCACCGCGCTCGGTCCAGAGAAGAAGGACTCCGACCCGGGCGACATGGCCGCGCGCAAGGCCGCACGGTCATCGCTCGATGAGCTGCATGACACGGCCGTGAGGACGCTGGAGGCGTTCCAGCCCGAGATGGCCCAGCGCTTCGACGTGGTGTGGCTGGAGAAGCCGTTCGTCCCGGACGGGCGGCCCAAGCGTCCGCCGGCGCTGCACGTCGCGCCGATCGGCGTCGGCGGCCTGTTGCGGACGACGCTCTTCGAGCGGCGGACGGCGATCCTCACGTCGGCGACGCTGACGCTGGGCGGGTCGTTCGAGCCGCTCGCCCGCCAGTGGGGGCTGCCGCCGCTCAACGAGAACGCGCCGAAGGACGCGCGGACCGCGGCCGAGGGGCTCGCGCAGACCGCGACGGAGGAGGGCGGGGAGTCCGAGATCGCCTGGTCCGGCCTGGACGTCGGCTCGCCGTTCGACCACCCGAAGGCGGGCATCCTGTACGTCGCGCGCCATCTGCCGCAGCCCGGACGCGACGGTCTCGCCGACGCCTACCTGACGGAGATCACCGAGCTGATCGAGGCGGCGGGCGGCCGGACCCTCGGGCTGTTCTCCTCGATGCGCGCCGCCCGGCAGGCCGCCGACGAGCTGAAGGACCACCTGTCCCATCCGCTGCTGTGCCAGGGCGACGACTCCACGTCCCTGCTGGTCAGGCAGTTCGCCGAGGACGAGCGGACGTGCCTGTTCGGCACCCTGTCGCTGTGGCAGGGCGTGGACGTCCCCGGTTCGTCACTGCAGCTCGTCATCATGGACCGCATCCCGTTCCCTCGCCCCGACGACCCCGTGTCGTCGGCGCGGTCGCGGGCGGTGGCGGCGCGCGGCGGCAACGGCTTCATGGCGGTCGCGGCGACGCACGCCGCGCTGCTGCTCGCCCAGGGAGCCGGGCGCCTGCTGCGTTCCATGGACGACCGGGGCGTCGTGGCCGTCCTCGACCCGCGCCTCGCCACGGCACGCTACGGCGGCTTCCTCAAGAACTCGCTGCCGCCGTTCTGGGCCACCACCGACCCCGACGTCGTCCGCGGGGCCCTCCGCCGCCTCGACACCGCCGCGGCCGACGCGTCGTAGGCCCACCCCCCCGCACGGGAGGCACGGGCCCGACGAGGCGGGTCAGCGGCGGTAGGTGTGGAGGAAGTCGCCGATCCGGCCGATGGCGTCTTCGAGGTCGTCGGCGTACTGGAGCGTCACCACGCGGAAGTGGTCGGTGGACGGCCAGTTGAAGCCGGTCCCCTGGACGACGAGGAGTTTCTGCTGTTCGAGGAGGTCGAGGGCGAAGCGCATGTCGTCCTCGATCGGGTACATCTCGGGGTCGAGGCGTGGGAAGACGTACAGCGCGCCCATGGGACGGACGCAGCTCACGCCCGGCAGGTCGTTCAGCAGCTTCCACGCGCGGTCGCGCTGCTCGCCGAGGCGTCCCGTCGGCAGGACGAGGTCGTCGATGCTCTGGTAGCCGCCCAGCGCGGCCTGGATGGCGTGCTGGCCGGGGACGTTGGGGCACAGCCGCATGTTGGCGAGGATGTCGATGCCCTCGATGTAGGAGTCGGCGTGCTCCTTCGGGCCCGACAGCGCGACCCAGCCGGCGCGGAACCCAGCGACCCGGTAGTTCTTGGACAGGCCGCCGAACGTGAGGCACAGCAGGTCCGAGGTCAGCGACGCGATCGGGACCTGCTCGGCCTCGTCGTAGAGGATCCGGTCGTAGATCTCGTCCGCGAAGATGATGAGGTTGCGGCGGCGGGCGACCTCGACGATGCGGGTGAGGACCTCGCGCGAGTAGACGGCCCCCGTCGGGTTGTTCGGGTTGATGATGACGATGGCCCGGGTCCGGTCGCCGACCTTCGCCTCGATGTCGTCGAGGCTCGGCTCCCAGTCGGCGGCCTCGTCGCACAGGTAGTGGACGGGCGTCCCGCCGCACAGGGACACCGACGCCGTCCACAGCGGGTAGTCGGGGGCCGGGATCAGGACCTCGTCGCCGTCGTTGAGCAGCGCCTGCAGGGTCATCACGATCAGCTCGGAGACGCCGTTGCCGAGGTAGACGTCCTCGACGTCGACGCCGGGGACGCCGTCGTCCTCCAGGCGCTGCACGATGGCGCGGCGCGCGGGCAGGATGCCCTTGGAGTCGCTGTAGCCGTGCGCCTCGGGCAGGTTGCGGATCATGTCGTGGAGGAGCTCGGGCGGGGCCTCGAACCCGAACGGGGCCGGGTTGCCGATGTGCAGCTTGAGGATGTTGTTCCCCTCGGCCTCCAGCTGCTTGGCGCGCTTGAGCACCGGCCCGCGGATGTCGTAACAGACGTTGGTGAGCTTGCCCGACTGGTTGACCTGCATGGTCAAACCATATCCGCGGCCGCTCCCCCGAATCCCCAGGGACCCCAAAGGCCCGTCCCCCGGGGCGGGGACGGGCCGGCGGTCTCACGGCGCGGAGATCGCGGACAGGATCGCCTGCCGCGCCGCGCGCCGGGCGGGGCGGACCGCCGCGAGCGCGCCCGCCACCGCGCCGGTCACGGCGATCGCGACCAGCTGGACGGGGGGCGGGGCGAACGGGTTGCCGAGCGCGCCGCCGAGGCCCCAGCCGAGGAACAGGCCGAGCCCGATCCCGCCGCCCGTGCCGAACAGCGCGACGATCACCGACTCCCAGCGCACCATGGACCTGATCTGCGGACGGGTGGCGCCGACGGCGCGCAGCAGCCCGAGCTCACGGGTCCGCTCGTGGACGGCCAGCGACAGGGTGTTGGCGATGCCGAGCAGCGCGATGACGATGGCGAGGATCAGCATCCCGTACACGACGGTGATGAAGCCCTGCTGCTCCTCGGTCTGGGACGCGACGAAGTCGTCCCGTGACTGCACCTCGGGCGCACCGTACGGCTTGCCCAGCTCGGTGAGCGCCCGCGTCGCCGCGGCGGTGGACGCTCCCGGCTTCAGCTCGACGAACGCCCGGTTGTCGAGCGGCTGCCGGGTGTGCGCGTCCCACACGGCGCGCGGTACGAGGTAGTCGCCGGTCATGTCGGTGTTGGCGTAGACGGCGCCGACCGTGAGCCGCTGCGAGGTCCCGTCGGCGAACGTGACGCCCACCTGGGAGCCGGCGCGCCAGCCGTTCTCGTCGGCGACGCCCTTCGACACCGCGAACGTACCGGCGCCCGTCAGGCTCCCCTGCGTCACGTCCAGGTCGAGGACGCGGTTCAGGGCGGAGGGGTCGGCCACGCTGACGGTCGACGGGGCGCCGTCCACGCGCAGGCTGCCGTTGCCGATTCCCGCGATCTCGCCGACCTCGGGGACCTTCGCGGCGTCCTGGACGAACCGGGTGCTGACGCCGCCGGTCTCGTTGGCGCCGGCGTTGACGACGATCGGGCCCTTGAACGACCCGGCGACGCTGTTCTCCAGGGAGGCGCCCAGCGACCCGATGAACACCGTCATCAGCGTGACGACGCCGACACCGATCATCAGGGCGGTCGCCGCGCCCGCCGTGCGCTGCGGGCTGCGGGACGCGTTGTCCCGTGCGAGGGCCCCGGGGACACCGCGCAGCCGGGCCGCGGCCCCGCCGACGATCGCGGCCACCGGCCGGACGGCGGCCGGGCCGAGCACGACCATCGCGACCACGCCCAGGAGCGCGCCCGCGCCGGCCAGCATCAGCTGCTCGGCGGAGGCGCCGACGGCGACGGCGCCGGTCGCGACGGCGGCGAGGACCGCGCCGACGATCACACGGGTGTCGGACGTGCGGGGCGCCTCGGCGGCGACCTCGCGCAGCGCGGCCAGCGGCGCCACCCGGGACGCCTTCACCGCGGGGCCGAGCGCCGCGACCAGCGTGACCAGCAGCCCCACCGGCACCGCGATCGCGAGCGTGGTCGCGGACACCGTGAGTCCCTCCATGGCGATGCCGATCCGGAACCGCGTGAACAGCTGCCGGAGCAGCTCGGCGAACCCCATCCCGCCGGCGAGCCCGGCGAGGGTGGCGGCGCCGCCGATCACCAGCGCCTCGAAGCCGACGATCACGACGACCTGCCGGCGTCCGGCGCCGAGCGCCCGCAGCAGCGCCGACTCGCGGGTCCGCTGCGCCATCGTGATCGCGAACGTGTTGTGGATGCTGAACGCCGCGACGAGCAGCGCGACCGCGCCGAACGCGCCGAGGACGGTGCGGAAGATCGTGAGGAAGCCGCTTTCGACCTCGCTCATGCCCTCCTCGACCTGCGCCTCGTTCGTGACGGCCTCGGTCCCGGCGGGCAGGACCTTCTGCACGCGGGAGGCCAGCTCGTCCTGGCCGACGCCGTCGTCCGCGCTGATGGAGACGCCGCTGATGCGGTCGGGCGTCTTCGCCACGTGCTCGCGGGCGCCTTCGAGGGTGAACGCCGTGAACGACGTCTCCCCGAAGGCCTCCTCTTCGCCGAACATGCTGATGCCGACGACCGTCACGGGGACCCGTCCGGGGGTGAGCACCGCGGTCCGGTCGCCGACGCCGAGGCCGCCCTCGTCGGCGAACATCTTGTTGACGACGACCTCGTCCGGCGCGCGGGGCGCGCGGCCCTGCGCGAGCCGGTACGGGTTGAGCTTCGGGTCGGTGATCCAGTTTCCGGCCGTGCGGGGGCCGCGCGACTGGATCGTCGTGCCGTCCTTGGCGAGCAGCTGCCCCGAGCCCTCGATGACCGGTTCGGCCTTCGCGACGCCGTCCACCTGCCGGACCTTGCCGAGGACGGACGCGTCGATCTCTCCCCGGGAGCCCCAGGGCTGGTCGCTGACCTTGGTGGAGTTGCGCACGCTGACGTCGGTCTTGCCGTAGGCGTTGGCATAGTACCCGTCGATGCTTCCCGCGAGGGTGTCGCCGAGCACGAGCGTTCCCGTCAGGAACGTCACGCCCAGGAAGACCGCCACCAGGGAGCCGGCCATCCGGCGCTTGCGCCCCCACAGTTCCTTGAAGACGAGGCGGATCATCGGTGGTCCCCCAGTCCCCTCATGCGGTCCAGCACCCGGTCGGGTGTGGGCGCGTCCATGACGTCGACGATCCGGCCGTCGGCGAGGAACACGACCGAGTCGGCGTGCCCCGCGGCGCCCGGGTCGTGGGTGACCATCGCGACCGTCTGGCCGAGGTCGTCCACGGCGTTGCGGAGCAGCTCCAGGACCTCGGCGCCGGTGCGGGAGTCGAGATTGCCGGTCGGCTCGTCCGCGAAGACGATCCGCGGGCGGGTGGCGAGCGCGCGGGCCAGCGCCACCCGCTGCTGCTGCCCGCCCGACAGCTCGGACGGACGGTGCGACAGCCGGTCGCCCAGCCGCAGGACGCGGATGACCGTGTTCAGCCACTCCTGGTCGGGCTTCGTCCCGGCCAGCGTCATCGGCAGGAGGATGTTGTCGCGCGCGGTCAGCGTCGGGAGGAGGTTGAACGCCTGGAACACGAACCCGATCCGCTCGCGGCGCAGCCGGGTCAGGCGCCGGTCCGAGAGGACCCCGAGCTCCTGGTCCCCGACGTAGACCTTGCCGGACGTCGCCTCCTCCAGTCCCGCCACGCAGTGCATCAGCGTGGACTTGCCGGCACCGGACGGACCCATGATCGCGGTGAACCGGCCCTCGGGGAGCACCACGCTGACGTCGTCCAGCGCGCGCACCGCCATGCCGCCGGACCCGTACACCTTGGTGAGGTGGACCGTGCGGGCGCCGCCCCGCGCGGTGCCCGGGTCCTCGTTGGTCGTTCGCCTTGCCGCTGCTGTGTTTCCCATGCCGGGATCGTCGCGGCACACCATGGGGCCGGTCGTCGGGCCACGAGAGGCACCGTGACTGCTCCCTGAGGTGCAGTGCGGGACCCGCGCCTACACCGGCTGCGGTAGTTCGGCTCGTTGTCCAACTGTGATGCGCCCAACATACATGCAGGCTTGATTGCTTGTTTGTCGGATCGTACCGTCGGACACGTGTCAGTAAGCAGCCGCCGGCGCCACAGGCGCGGATCGTCCAGCCGCCGCACGCAGGAGGAGCGCCGGTCCCGCACGCAGGCCCGGCTCCTGGAGGCCACCATGGAGTGCCTGGTGGATCTCGGCTGGTCGGGGACGTCCACCACGGAGGTCGCACGCCGCGCCGGCGTCTCGCGCGGGGCGCAGCAGCACCACTACCCGACCAAGATGGTCCTCGTCG
Source organism: Actinomadura sp. KC345 (assembly GCF_004348515.1). Lineage (GTDB taxonomy): Bacteria > Actinomycetota > Actinomycetes > Streptosporangiales > Streptosporangiaceae > Spirillospora. Next base: position 14,416 of record NZ_SMKH01000196.1, read on the forward strand.
CCGCCGCGCTGGAGCACCTGCTGGAAGCCCAGCGGCTGGCGTACGAGACCGCGTTCGCGGTGCTGCCGGCCGAGCGCCGCAACGTCTCGGGCGCGCTCGACCTGCTGTGGGAGGTGTTCCGCGGCCGTCCGGCCAAGGCCCTCATGGAGCTGGCCGTGGCCGCCCGCACCGACGACGAGCTGCGCCCCCTGTGCATCGACATGAACGAGCGGATCCTCCAGGTCATCCTGGAGACGTTCGAGCGGCTGTTCCCGCAGAACACGCTGCCCCCCGACTTCGTCTCGACGACGCTGCGCACGGTGTTCGCGATGTTCGTCGGGCTGTCCATACAGAACGCGCTGGACGACGACGCCGACGGCCACCAGGCGGCCGTGCTGCGCCAGGTCAAGGACGTCGCGCAGCTGATCGTCCCGGAGCAGGGCCGGCCCACCC
>NZ_SMKH01000197.1 GCF_004348515.1 Actinomadura sp. KC345
CCGGGGCGGGTGGTGAAGAAGACCGAGAGGGAGCCCCTGAGGCGTGCGCGGACCGTCTCCTCGTCCACGGGGCCGTCGTCGAGGACGGGGGTGCGGTCGAGGGCGCGGTCGATGAGGACGTCGACGTTGCGGTCGGCGACGAGGACGGAGCACGTGTCGCACGCGTACCAGGGGTAGAGCATGTTGAGGACGGCGACGGCCGTGTCGTCGTCCGACAGGTGCGTGGTGTCCAGCTCGACCTCGAACATGTCGGTGTCCTCGGGGTCCAGCGTGGGGTAGTAGAGCCAGCTCGGCCCGGAGGCGCCGCAGAAGTCGCAGCCCTGGTCCTGCGGGACGGGTTCTCCGACGGCGAGCTCCAGCTCGTGGTCCCACGGCTCCACCCGCCGGTTGTGGCGGTAGCCCACGCCGTCGAGGGAGCCCTCGCGGTTGTGCGTGACGTCGTGCACCTCGCCGCCGCAGCGAGCGCACATGAAGCCGATGTCCTCCATGTCCCTCCCCTGATCGCTGAGGCACCGGCTCTCACAGTATCCGTCCGAGGCCCTCGCTCGTACAGGGCGGCGCGATCTCCGCAAGTCGAAGATCTTTCTTGGCGTTCAGCCCGCCGGAACGCGGTGGCGGTACAGGTGGGCGAGGACGGACTGGTTGGCCTCCCAGCCGTCCGGGAACTTCACCGGCACGCCGAGATGCACGGGTTCGGCGGACGGGTGCGCGTCCAGCAGCTCGGGGATGCCCGCGCGGGCCACCACGACGCACGCGTGCCGGTGCCGGGACGCCAGCACGCACAGGCGCCCCGCCTCCAGGTGGAAGGCCGTGGCGTCGCGGCGGCCCGACAGGGGGTGCAGCACGACCGTCACGTCGTACTCGCGGCCCTGGAGCCGGTTGGCGGTGTCGACGGTGATGCCCTCGCCGTGCGGGCCGAGCGCGGCGCGGATCGCCGTGACCTGGTCGCGGTGGGCCGCGCCGACCGCGACGCGCGCCGCGCCGACGGGGGCCGATCCCCGTTCCGAGTGCGCGACGGGACCGCGCTGGAGGAGCCGGACGGCGAGCGCCGCCGTCGCGCGCACGGCCTCCGCGTCGGTGCGCAGCGTGTGCCGGGCGGGCAGCTCGTAGAGGCTCCAGCCGGTGGCCGCTGCCTCTTCGAGCGCCCGGTCGTAGGTGGTGCCCATGCCGCGCGCGCCGAACTCCAGCCGCCGGTCGCCGGGACCCGTCCCGGCGCGGAACCCGGTGAACGGGTAGAACGCCTCCGACACCACCGGCGCGGCCGACGCGGGCAGCCGCCACGACACGGGGAGCCGGTGGACGGGCAGGTCCGGGTTGTGCGCCAGCAGCACCGACACGGCGCTGCGCATCGGGTCCCACGTCAGGCCCGCCCAGCGCTCCACCTCGACCGTGGAGAACGGGTCGAGCTGCCCGGGGTCGCCCACGAACAGCGCCCGCTCGAACCGGCCGGCGATGCGCAGCAGCATGTCCGAGCGCATCTGGTACGCCTCGTCCACGATCGCCCACGGCCACGTCCCGTCCGAGAGCGTCGCCCACTTGGCCGCGGTGGCGATCACGACGGTGTGCTCGGCCAGGTCGCCGGCCTTCTGCGCGACCCGGACCGCCGGATGTGCCGCGACGCGCTCGGACGGGACGTACCCCGACGCCGACAGCCGCCCGAGCGTGATCTCCGGGTGCTCGGCGGCGATGCGCTCGATGAGGTCGTCGACCTGCTCGTTCGTCTGCGCCACGATCATCAGGCGCTCGCCCGCCTCCGCCAGGTGGGCGGCGGCGCGCACGACCAGCGTGGACTTCCCGGCGCCCGGCGGGGAGTCGACCACCACGCCGCGGTGCCCGGCGCCGAGATCGGCCAGCACGCCGTCGACGACCCGCGCCGCCGCGTCGGCAGGGGCAAGAGCGTCCGCCCGCGCCGGGCGGCCCGCGGTCTCGGTCACGACCATTCCTCTTCGGCGTCCTCGTCCGTCGGAACGTACTCTCCGGGCGGCCCGCCGTGCGTCCACGGCGTGTCCTCCCGGTCGGGGAACTTCGCGGCGCCGAACGAGCCGTCCGTCAGCGACGTGAAGCAGACCCGGTCGCCCACCTCGGGGACGGCGCCGGGCTCGGGCGTGAGCTTGCGGCCCATCCCGCCGGTCAGCTCCAGCAGCACGGCGCCGTCGGCGATCTCGACGATCCTCCCCTTGAGCGCCGGGCGCGCCGCGTTGCACACGGTCGTCCCGGCGTCGAGCCGCAGCGGGTCCCGCGTCCCGATCCACAGGCGGGGGCGGAGCTTGGGCCGCTTGCCCGTCTCGTCCAGCCGGGCCGGGTCGCATTCGGTGACCACGCCGCCGAACGCCTGGCCCGCGAGCCGGTGCTCGGCCATGACGAGGGGATCGTCGAAGGCCCGCTGCGCGTCGTAGGCGTCCTGGGCCCGTTCGAGGTCGTGCAGCCGCCGCGCCGCGCGCACGGGCGGGTCGCGGCGCGCCTGGGGGTAGGCCTCGCCGAACGTCTGGTGGTAGTACGTGAACGCGTCACGGTCGCGCTCCCAGCGCTTCGGCACGCTCGCCCCCTCCGGCAGCGCCCGGAGCAGCTCGACGGCCCGCCACATCAGGTCCCAGGCCGGGGTGAGCTGGCTCGCGACGGCGGCGCGCAGCCGCTCCTCGGCGCGGGAGCCGGGGCCGGCGCGGTCGTAGGCGGCGATCGCCGGGGCGAGGACCTCGTTGTCGAACGTCGGATCCGTCGCCGGTCCCGCCGGCGGGCACGCCACCGGATCCTCCGCGCGCGCCGCGGCGGCCGGGCCGTCGAGCCCGCCGGGCGGGTCGATCCAGCCCATCAGCGCCGCGAGGTTGCCGTCCTCCAGCGAGCTCTGGCCCGTCGCCCAGTGCAGCCGCAGCATCTCCGTCATCGCGCCCAGCAGCGACGACCCGGGATGGTCGTACCGGTCGGCGAACCATGTCAGCCACCGGCCGAGCACCGGCACCGCCGGGTCCACCGCGTACGGCCCCTCGGTGCTGCGGAAGCGCGTCGACCGCCCCATCATCCGCAGGAACGCGACACCGCCCCGGTTCGGGACGAGCAGCTGCGGCGCGTCCTCGTACCGGATCCGCTCCTCGCCCTCCTTGCCGGGCGGCAGCTCCTCCACCGCGCCCCTGCTCGTCTCGATGTGGTTCAGGACGAGCTTGGCGAGATCGGCGGCGAACGCGAACCGCAGGTCGCGGTTGCGCGGCTGCGGCACCACCAGCAGCGCCGCGTCGCCCGGGGCGCTCCCGACCATCGCGGCCAGCGGCGCGGCCGCCTCCCCGGCCAGCCGCAGCGGCACCAGGACCAGCGGCGCGTCCGGCACATGGCAGTGCCGCACCGTCGCGAGCGGCCGCGCGACCCCCGCGGCCGCCGCCTCCAGCCGCGCCAGCGACGACAGCGCACTCATGGACCGATCACGCGACTCCCTCCAGTGCCTCGGCGCGGAGGCGGGCCGCCGCGCGCAGCTGCCCGGCCGTCTCCGCGAGGTCGTCGGACGGGGTCAGCGACCCGTCCGCCAGTGCCAGCGCGGTCCCGATCGTGTCGACGCCGCCGAGGTCGTCGCGGACGGACCGGCCGAGCGCACCGGTCGAACCGCACGCGCGTGCCTCGTCCCGGCAGAACAAGGCCATCTCGCAGCCCGACATGCACTCGGGCGCGTACCGGGCCTCGACCGTGCGGACCGACTCGGCGAGCCCCTCCCCGGGCTCGAACGTGAGGTCGCCGGGCAGCGCCGCCAGGATCTCGTCGATGCGGGTGAGGCGGGCGAGCTGCCGCTCCAGGACGGCGAGCTGCGGCCGCACGTCGAGCGGCGCCGCCGTCGGGCGGTTGGAGAAGTTCTCCGGGCACACCAGGAACACCTCATGGGACACCCGGCCGGGGTCGTGGCCCAGCTCGGCGACCAGCCGGCGCAGCGCCAGCACGTACACCGCCGACTGCCGCGCCGCCGCGGCGACCTGCTCGGGCTCGGCCTGGCCGTCCACCACGGCGAACGACTTGATCTCGATGACGTGCAGCCGCCCCGCGAGCTGGAACGCGATGACGTCCGGCTCCAGGTAGGCGAGCGTCCCGGCGATGTCGAGCCGCAGCAGCGGGTGGTCGAACAGCGTGCCCTCGCCGGACTCCAGCGCGCGGGCGACGAGCCGCCGCGTCCGCGAGTGCCGCAGCTCGCGGCCCTCGTTGCCCGCGACCACCTCCAGGTCGTCGTAGGCGACCTCGGGAACGTCGAGGCCGAGCCGCTCGCGCAGCAGCGTCAGCAGCTCCGCGCACCCGTCCGCCTTCACCTGCGCCTCGAACGCGTTCCCGCGCGTGATCGCGAACTGCGACTGCCCGAACGGCGCGGGGAAGCCCAGCTCCCGCGCCACCGCGTCCTTGTCGACGCCGGCCGCGTCCATCACCCCGCGGCGGGCGCAGCCGGGATTGGAGGTCAGCGCGGCGATCGTGCGGGCGTCGTGATTGCGCGGGGGAGCGCCGCCGCGCAGCCGGTCCAGGTCCGGCGCGGTCTCGGTCATGTGTCCGTCTCTCCCATGCCGGCGGACCGGCCTCCGGTGTCCCGCAGGGCCCGGAGGCGGCTGCCGAACAGCAGTTCCGCGTCGTCGAGCCGTGCCCTGGCGCGCCCGGCGGCGGACGCGCGCCCCCGCCGGTCGGTCTCACGGTGCACGTCCAGCTCCGCCCTCGCCGCCTCGGCGAGCACGGCCGGATCGACGGTACCGACCGTACCGGCGACCGCCCCCGGAATGTTGGACGCGAAACGCCACAGGAGCCGCTGCACGTCGGGACTCGGGTCGCCGCGGCCGGCCTGCTCGGCCAGCCGGCACGCGGACGTCAGGAAGTCGGTCCGCGGGCTGAGCGGCCCGACGACGCGCTGCTCCAGCGGCCAGGTGCTCACGGTGAGCAGCCCGCGGGCGGGAGCGAGCAGATCGGCGGTCAGTGCGGCGCACAGGTAGTAGGGACGCGCGTACGGGGCGGTCCGGAACGAGCGCTCCTCGTCGCGGCGCAGGCTCGTCAGCCGGGTCCCCGGTATCTCGCCGGGGAAGAACGCCGCGTACACCGACCCGATCAGCTTGGGCGCGGCCGGCGCGCCGAGCAGCGTCAGCGCCTGGTGCACCTGCTCCCGGACGGGCAGCAGCCCCCGCTGCTCTCCGCCGCGTTCGCGTCCCTCGCCTCCCCGGCCCCCGGGGGCGGTGCCTCCACGGCCGCTCGTGGCGGCGCCGCCTTCGCCGAGGACGGCGTCGTCCCAGGCCTGCTCGGCTCCGCGCAACTCGGCGCGCAGCTCACGGGCCTCCCGCCGGTCGCCGCCCGCCATCGCCCGCCGCACGGCGGCGCGCAGTTCGGTGATGCGCGTCTCCAGCTCGTCGGGGGTCGGGACGCCGGGGGACCGGGACATGCGGCAGACAGTACAGGTACTTCCGGACACTTCCAGTGTTTTCCAGTTTTGCTGCTCGTCCGCGGGGCTCCCGGCGGGGATCAGGCGGAGAAGCTCGCGCGGTAGGTGGCGGCCATGTCCTCGTCGCCGTGTCCCTGGTCGATGACGCGGCGGAAGCGGGCGCCCGCCGCGTCGTTCACGTCGACGCGGATCCCCGCCGCCTCGGCGGACTCGTGGATCAGCCGCGTGTTCTTCTCCGCGTTGCGGACGGCGAAGCTCGGCTCGAAGTCCCCGGCGAGCATCGCCTTCATCTTGACCTGGAGGTAGGCGCTGTCGAGCGGGCCGCCGGTGAGGATCTCGCCGAGCAGGGCGGGGTCGAGCCCGAGCCCCTCGGTCAGCGCGACCGACTCGGCGACGACGGAGGTGAGCGAGATGGCGTAGCTCACCGCGGCGAGCTTGAGACGGGTGCCCGCGCCGCTCGCCCCGTCCTCGTCCAGCCACACCGTCCGGCTGCCGACCGAGTCGAAGACCGGCCCCAGGACGGTTCGCGCGTCGTGCGGCCCGGCCGCGAGGACCATCAGCCTTCCCTGCTCGGCGGGCTGCTTCGTCCCCTGGACGGGCGCGTCGACGAACGTGAGCCCCCGCTCGGCGGCGAACCCGGCGAGGCCCGGCACGGACGCGACGCCCACCGTGCCCATCTGCGCCCAGATCTGTCCCGGCCGCAGCGACGGCGACGCGTCCTTCATGACCGACAGCGCCGTCTCGCCGCCGTCCAGCATCGTGATGACCACCTCGGCCCCGGCGGCCGCCTCGGCGGGGGAGCCGGCGACGGCCGCGCCGTCGGCCGCGAGCGGCTCGGCGCGCGACCGCGTGCGGTTCCACGCCGTGACCTGGTGGCCGTCCCTGAGCAGGGTGCGGGCCATCGCCGCGCCCATGATCCCGGTGCCGAGCATCGCTACGGATGTCATGATTCCACTCTCCCGATGTCTCCCATGGTCCGCGCAGGAGCCGGTCACGTGGAGACCGGCGCTGCTCTCCCTACCCCGGAGCGGGCGGGAGGTGCAAGATCAGCCGTAAGCGGGGCTGCCGCCCGGCGCGTCCGCGTATCCGGCGGTGTAGGGCGCCGCGAACGCCTCCAGGGTGCCCTCCAGGTGCGCCGACCACCAGTTCACCAGCGCCGCGGAACCGCGCTCGCCGGCGCCCTCCTCGCCCAGGTACCGGTTCCGCAGCGGCGCGACGTCGCAGAGCCGCTCCCACCACTCGCGGTGCACCGCCGACTGGATCTGGCCCGCGTCCAGCGGGAACGCCGACCGGTGGCCGCCCACGAACGCCTGGACCCGGTCGAGGTCGAGCCCGCGCTCGTCCTCGCACGCGAACAGCCGCGCCGCCGCCCGCACGACCTCCCCGGCGACCGGGCCGGTCGCCAGCGCGTCCCAGCCGAGGACGGCGGTGACGTTGCCCGACCCGCCGTAGCGCAGGTGCCCGGCATGGAACGCGCCGTGCAGATGGCCGACGGTGCTCACCTCGATCTCCGGCGGCTGGTGGTCGGCGAACTCGGCCAGCAGCCCGCGCCGCTCCCGCAGCCGGCGTCCGGTCAGCGCGTCGAAGTCGGTGCCGCCGTCGTCCGGGACGTCCCGCAGCATCGCGTCGACGGCGGCGGCCGCGTCCGCGGCGCGCGGCGCCGGGATCAGCAGGCTCTGCTGCACCGGCGGCGTCAGCCCGTCGAGCGTCGCGTGCAACCGGCCGAGCAGCGCACCGAGGCTCTCGCACTGGGCGAACGTGAGTTCCAGCCCGCCGCGCCCGCGGCCGCCGACCCACGGGTACAGGGCGTAGCCGCGCCCGGCGGCGGTGACCAGCGTCCGGCCGCCGCGCGCGGGCACCGGCGCGAGCACCGGGAGACCGGCCTCGTCCAGCGCGGTGGTCACGGCGTGCTGAAACAGCAGGCGCCGCCGATCGGGTTCGGCGTACTCCTTGAGGAAGTACGCGCCGCCGGCGGTGCCGACGCGCCAGCACCGGCCGCCGGGCCCGGCGGCCACCGGGCCCGTGCCGTCCGGTGCGCCGATCTCCCAGCGCCTGAGCAGCCGCGGCGGCGGTTCGCCGTCACCGGTTCCGGCACCGGCACGCGGTTCGGCACCGGCACGCGGTTCGGCACCGGTCCGCTGTCGGGTGTCGGTCCGCTGTCGGGTGTCGGCACGGTGTGACGTCGGCACCTCGGCACCTCGGCTGCGTCGGACGGGCGATGGTCGAATGGATGTTCTACGGCGACGCTACACGTCCCGCCCGTCCCGCGAAAGGGAACGGCGCGGCTCAGGTGCGTTCGAGCACGACCACGGGAATGTCCCGGGTCGTCTTCTGCTGGTACTCGTCGTACGCGGGCCAGGTGGCGGCCATCTTCCGCCACAGCGCGGGCTTCTCCTCGGGCGTCGCGGTGCGCGCCCGCGCGGTGAACTTGTCTCCCTTGACCTGGACCTTCACCTCGGGGTCCGCTTGGAGGTTCTCGTACCAGAGCGGGTTGTGGTCCGCGCCGCCCAAGGAGGCCACGATCACGTACGCGTCGCCTTCGGGCTGGTAGATGAGCGGTGTCGTGCGCTCCTTCCCGGTGCGGCGCCCGGTCGTGGTCAGCAGCAGGGTGACGGTGCCCTGCCAGTCGTGCCCCTCTTCACCGTCGGTCTCCTGGTAGCGCTCGACGTGCTCCTTGCCGAACAGCATGGTCATCTCCTTCGTCCAGGCTCCACATCGGCCGCGCCGCCCGGCGCGTCCGTCTCCATAACTTCCGGACCCCCCATGGCCTTCCCGCAAGATCTCCACTGATTCCGCCCCGTCACTACCCTGGGCGGGTGGACGACGCGGCTGAGGTGGCGCGGCGATGCGCCGAGACCATGTACGCACGGGACAAGGTGGCCCAGGACCTCGCGATGGAGATCACCGAGATCGCGCCCGGACGGGCGCGGCTGCGGATGGCGGTCGGCGACACCATGGTCAACGGCCACGGCATCGCGCACGGCGGCTACGTGTTCCTCCTCGCCGACTCCGCGTTCGCCTACGCGTGCAACACCCATGACGCCGTGACGGTCGCGGCGTCCGCCGACGTCGTCTTCGTCGCGCCGGCCCGCACCGGGGACGTCCTGGAGGCGGCCGCGGTCGAACGCACCCGCTACGGCCGCAGCGGCATCTACGACGTGACGGTGCGCCGCGTCGCGGACGGCGAGGTCGTGGCCGAGTTCCGCGGCGGCAGCCGCAGCCGCGACCAGCGCGTCCTCGACGGCCCCGCCCCCTAGGCCGCCCTGGCGCGCAGCGGGTCAGAGGTCGTTGAGGATCCTGGTGAGCTGCGCCGGGGTATCGTCGGGGCGCGCGGCGGTGATGCAGAGGTTGTTCATGGCGCGCATGTAGGTGTCGACGTCCGTCGGCTTGTCGAGGTAGAGCGCACTGGTGAGCTGCTCCAGGTAGACGACGTCGGACAGGCCGGGCTCGGCGAACCGCAGGATCGTGAAGGGGCCGCCCGCCGCGGCGTGCCCGCCCGCGCCGAACGGCACGATCTGCAGGGTGACGTGGGGCAGCTCGGACACCTCGATCAGGTGCTCGATCTGGCGGCGCATGACGTCGCGGCCGCCGAGCGGACGGCGGACGACCGCCTCGTCCACGACCGCCCACAGCGTCGGCGCGCCCGGCGAGGTGAACCGCTCCTGCCGGGTCGTGCGGAGCTGCACCCGCCGCTCGACCTCGTCCTCGGCGGCGTCGGAGAAGCCGAGCCGGACGACGGCGCGCGCGTAGTCCTCGGTCTGCAGGAGCCCCGGGACGAACTGCAGCTCGTAGGTGCGCAGGAGCGAGGCGGCCTCCTCCAAGCCGAGGTACACCTCGAACCAGCTGGGCAGCACGTCGCCGTACCGGTGCCACCATCCGGGGGTGTTGGCCTCCTTGGCCAGCTCCAGCAGCGGAGCGCGCGCGGCGGGGTCGGACACGTTGTACAGGGTGAGCAGGTCGGCGACGTCGCGCTCCTTGAACCCGACGCGGCCGAGCTCCATCCGGCTGATCTTGGAATGCGAGCCGCGGATCTCGTAGCCCGCCTGCTCGGTGGAGATGCCGCGGTCCTCCCGGAGCCGGCGCAGTTGTGCGCCGAGCAGAATGCGCAGGACGGTGGGTCCGCCGCGCCGGGGATAATCGATCAGCCGTCCGGCCGGATCACCTTCGGACGGAGGTGTTGGGGCAGCTGAATCCTGGGACAAGGGGTCACCAGCCAGTCGACGGGTCTGCTCGGGGGTGTGTCGGCACCGCCCTATGTTAGAGGATGCGGCAGGGTTTTTGGGAAGTACGAAAATCCCGTCCGGTCGGAATCGTCCGGTGTTCGCGGTGAACGTGCGCGAGGTTACGCCGAGGGCCGGTGCGCATGGCCTTGACCTGTGCCGTCGGTGGCCGGACCGCTGCGGAACGTGGCGCCGCGGTGACAACCGACTCTGGCCGTGCGATCATTTCCATGGCGTCCGAGTCACCGTTGGTGCATGAATTGCCCGGTCTTCTCCGCCGGTCCGGGCGACCAATCCCGGCTGGTCATTCCGCTGGTCGTCGTGTGACGCCGGTACAACGGCGGCCCTCCATTCCGGTGAATTTCCGGGGCCCGCCACCGCGCAGATCATGCCATGGCCGCCTGCCTTCGGCCGGGTGGATTCCGGCCGCGTGATGAAGCTCTCGTCCCGCACGGGTGTGGTCCGGGATGCGTGCGGCGTTGGGTGGTGTGAGAAGCGATCCGCCCCACCGCTCAAGAGGGGCGACGACCACATCGTGCATGGGGGAGTCATGAACGCGACAAGGGAACGACCCGAGATCCGGTTCCTGACCTCGGGTGATGTCAGCGCGCACGAGCGCGCGGCGGCGGAGCGCGCCGTCCAGACCGCGCTGAAGGGCACCGAGGGCTTCACGTCCGTCCAGGTCACGCTGAGCGTCGTGGCCGACCCGTCGCTGCCGCGCCCGGCGCTGGCGCAGGCCGTCGCCGAGATCGACGGCCGCCGCGTGCGCGCCCAGGCCGCCGCACCCCGCATCGACGAGGCCATCGACATGCTCCGCGAGCGCCTGGCGATCCGGACGTCCTCCCTCCGGGCGGGCTGACGCAGCGCCGCGCATGAGCGAACGGCGGCGCCCCGCACGGGGACGCCGCCGCTTGTGTGTCCCGGGCCCCGTCAGACGTCCCGGCGAGTGAGCGTGAACGCGGCGAGACCGAGCGGCACGAGCGCGTACGCCGCCATCAGGGCCGCCGCCGCGCCCGGCGACAGGAGATCGCCGAAGACGGAGTCGTCCGCGCCGAGCCCGGCCGCCTGGGCGGCCAGGGCTCCGGGGACCACCGACCCGATCCGCTCGTTCCACGGTTCCGGCAACTGGAAGACCAGTATCGGCAGGACGTGCCACAGGAAGACCACCGAGACGAGCGCCCCGGCCGTCGAGCGCAGCAGCACGCCGAGCGCCAGGCCGAGCAGCGCGAACATGGCCACCGACGTCCCCGAGATGACGGCGTCCGGCAGGTGGTGGGCGACGGACGCGTCCTGGTCGGGGAACGGCCGGTCGCCGACGATGAGCCGCGTCCCGAGGAGCGAGCCGATCGTCACCACCTCCCCCGCGACGAGGGCGACGGCGCCGATCACCGCCGCCTTGGCCGCGAGCACCGTCCGGCGGCGGGGGAGCACCGCGAACGTGGCGCGGATCAGGCCGGTGCGGTACTCGGACGTGACGGACAGGACGCCGAGGACCGCCAGGGACAGCCCCGCGCCCCAGCCGCCGAGCTCCTGGAGCGGGCGGAGCATGAGGTCCTCGCGGCGCTCGGCGGACAGGCCGTCCCATACGTGGGCCATCTGGAACGCCAGCAGGAGGACGAACCCGAGGAACGCGGCCGTCGCCCACAGCACCCAGTAGGTCGAGCGGACCGAACGCAGCTTCCACCACTCGGCCGCGAGCGCGTCACCGATCCCCCCTGCCGGGCCGCGCCCCGCCGCATGCGGCGTCGTGCCGGCCGTCATGCGTCCCTCCGGGTGAACGCGTACGCGCCCGCGCCCAGCGAGATCGCCACGTACGCCGCGAGGAAGAGCGCCGCGGCGGGTGCGGACAGGACGCCCTGGTCGCCGGACGAGCCCGGCGTCCCCGCGATCTGACCGGCCAGGTTCCCGGGCATCACCGACCAGACCCGTTCGTCCCAGGGGGACGGCAGCGGCCGCGCGAGGGCCGGCAGCACCATCAGCATCGCCGTCCCCGACGTGATCGTCGCGGCGGTGGAGCGCAGGACCGCGCCCAGCCCGAATGTGATCAGCGTGATCGCCGCCGTCGTGAAGCCGAGCGCCAGCAGATGGGCCGCGACGTCGGTCGCCGGGGCCTGGAACGTCGGGACGGCGCGCTCTCCCACGATCGCGTTGCCGCCCGCGGAACCGGCCGCCAGGCTCACCAGCGCGGCCGCGAGCACGGCGGCCCCGGCCACCGCGCCCTTCGCCGTGAACAGGGTCAGCCGGCGCGGGACCGCGGCGAGGGTCGTCCGGCTCATCCCGGACGCGTACTCCGACGTGATCGTGAGCGCGCCCAGCACGACGGCGCACACCGGCAGCGAGGTCGCCAGGGGATGCTCCGGCGGGGCGGCCCGGGCGGTCGCCTGCCGCGCGGCCGGGAGCCCGTCCCAGTACCGCGTCACGTACCAGGACCATAGGAGGGACAGCGACAGGAACAGCGCGACCGTGCCGGCCATGGCGGCGGTCGAACGGCCGGACCGGAGCTTGTACCACTCCGCCGCGAGCGCGTCGGTCATGACACCCTGCCTTCCAGAGCCGGCCCGCCGTCGTGGCCTGGACGCACCCCGAACTCGGCGCTGCCGGCGGTCAGCTCCATGTAGGCGTCCTCCAGCGAGGCGCTGTACGGCGTCACCTCGTACAGCGGGATGCCGTTCGCCGCGGCCGTGTCGCCGATCGCGGCGACGTCCAGCCCGGTGACCGTCAGGGTGCCGCCGGGCATGGCCTCGACGCCGCCGCCCGCCGCGGTGAGCGCGGCGGTCAGGTCGGCCTGGCGCGGGGAGCGGACGCGGATCCCGCGCTCGAACCGGTCCGCCAGCTCCCGCACCGACGTGTCGGCGATCAGCCGTCCCCGCCCGATGACGATCAGCCGGTCGGCGGTCAGCTCCATCTCGCTCATCAGGTGGCTGGAGATCAGCACGGTCCGCCCCTCGGCCGCCAGCGCCCGCATCAGCTCCCGGATCCAGCGGACGCCGTCCGGGTCCAGCCCGTTCACCGGCTCGTCGAACATCAGCACCCCCGGATCGCCCAGCAGCGCCGCCGCGATCCCGAGCCGCTGCCGCATCCCGAGCGAGAACCCTCCGACCCGCTTGCGCGCCGCTCCGGCCAGGCCCACCTGCTCCATGACCTCCGTCACGCGCCGGGCCGCGATCCCGTTGCTGCGCGCGAGCCAGCCGAGATGGTCGAACGCCCGGCGCCCGCCGTGCACGGCGCCCGCGTCCAGCAGCGCCCCCACCTCCCGCATCGGCCGCCGCAGCTCCGTGTACCGGCCCCCGTTCACCAGGGCCTCGCCGGACGCCGCCGCGTCCAGGCCCAGCAGGACGCGCATCGTCGTCGACTTCCCCGCGCCGTTCGGCCCGAGGAACCCCGTCACCGCGCCCGGCCTCACCACGAACGACAGGCGGTCCACCGCGGTCGTCGCGCCGTAGCGCTTGGTCAGCTCACGTACCTCGATCATGCCTCGACGGTCGTACGGGACCGCCCCTCCGCACATCGGAACCCGGTCGGGACCGCCGCGTGCGACCGTGCTCCGAGACCGCCGCGGCGCCTCCGACCCAGGTATGACGCCCGCCGGCACGAGGCGCCCGCCGGACCGGCCCGCTACCTTCGATGATGTGGAGGATTCCGAGCTGCGCTCCCCGTTCCTCAGGCGGCTCAGCCGGCGCCGCCTGATCGGGCTGGACGCCGGGGGCGCCGTTCTCTACGCGTTCGCGCTGCTGCTCCTGCCCCGGGACACCGCCGCCTCCGCGGCCGCGGTGGCGCCGCTCGCCGCCGCGACCGCCCTGCCGCTCGCGGTGCGGCGCCTGTGGCCCGTCCCCGTCTTCCTCGTCGTCCTGTCCGCCTCGGCCGTGACGCTGCTCCTCGGCCTGCCCTGGGACTCCTTCGCCGGCGCCGCGTTCGCCCTCTACCTCGTCGCGATCACCCGCGGCCGCCGCCGCTGGATCCCGACCCCGCTGATCGGCGCGGTCAGCGGCGTCGTCATCGTCGGCGGCGCGATCGCCGGCCCCGCGGACCGGCACGCCGAGTTCGCCGGACGGCTGCTGATGGGCCTCGCCGTCCTCGGCGCGTCCTGGGCGCTCGGCCGCGTCGTCCGCGAGCGCCGCGCCGACACGGCACGCTCCGCCCGGCAGCTCGCCGACCGGGCCGTCGCGGACGAGCGGCTGCGCATCGCCCGCGAACTCCACGACGTCGTCGCGCACAGCATGAGCCTGATCGCCGTCAAGGCCGGCGTCGCCGTCCACGTCGCGGAGGCCCGTCCCCAGGAGGCCCTCGACGCGCTCCGCGTCATCGAGACGACGAGCCGCGGCTCACTCGCCGAGATGCGCCACCTCCTCGGCGTCCTGCGGACCGGCGGCACCGACGCCGACCTCGCCCCGTCCCCGGGGCTGGCCGATCTCACCGGCCTCGCCGAACGGGCCGCGATGGCCGGCGTCCACGTCGACCTGGAGGTGGACACCGGTGAGCTTCCCGAAGGCGTCGCCCTGTCCGCCTACCGCATCGTCCAGGAGGCGGTCACCAACGTCGTCAAACACGCCGCGCCCGCCCGCTGCCGCGTCCGCCTCAAGGCCGACGGGCTCCGGGTGCGCATCGACGTCACCGACGACGGCCCCGGCATGCGCGTCCTGCCGGGAGGGGACGGGCACGGGCTCATCGGCATGCGCGAACGCGTCATGATGTACGGCGGCGACTTCACCGCCGGACCTCGTCCCGACGGGGGTTTCGCCGTGTCGGCCGCCTTCCCGTACGAACCCTAGGAATCCCGTGGAATTGCGCGTCCTCGTCGCCGACGACCAGGCCCTGCTGCGCGGCAGCTTCCGCGTCCTCATCGACACCGCGCCCGGCCTTCGCACCGTCGGCGAGGCCGGCACCGGCGCCGAGGCCGTCGAACTGGCCGGAAGCGAACGCCCCGACCTCGTCCTCATGGACGTCCGGATGCCCGAGATGGACGGCATCGAGGCGACCCGGCGCATCTGCGACGACCTCCCCGGCATCCGCGTCCTGATCCTCACGACCTTCGACCTGGACTCCTACGTCTACTCGGCGCTGCGCGCGGGGGCCAGCGGCTTCCTGCTCAAGGACACCCCGCCCGCCGACCTGCTGTCGGCGATCCGGGTCGTCGCCTCCGGCGAGTCC
>NZ_SMKH01000198.1 GCF_004348515.1 Actinomadura sp. KC345
ACCGCCCACCGCGCCCTGGGCCTCCGCGACCTCTCCCGCACCGACCTGATCGTCACCCCGGACGACGAGGTCTACTTCCTCGAAGTCGACGTGGCCCCCGGCATGACGGAAACGAGCCTCTTCCCCCGGGCCATCAGCGGCGCCGACTTGGACCTAGGCGAAGTCTGCCGAGACCTCCTCCTCACCCACGCCCGCTGATTCAAGTTTCACGTGAAACCCCTCGCCGAGTCGCGCGTCCTGGACTAATCCGAGGCCCCGTCTCCGAGTAAGGGAGACCGACCTCCGCGCAACGACTGCGGACAGCCGGGCTCATACCGCCTGCCGCGCGAACTGACGCTCGACGAATGTTCCGACCGGCGCCTCCAGCCCCATAGGTGGCTGGCGGTCCGTGAGGTCCGCGGCGGCGCTGCGGGCGACGCGACGGACCTGGCATCGGCGTCCAGGAGTCCTGTGCGCCGACCGCGGAGCGCCCGCCGGGCCTCGGTGCAACTGAGGACGCCGGGCTGTCCGCTGACCGGGCGCATCAGCACGGAAGACCAGGGGCACCGGTCACCAAGGAGCCCGTGGCGGTGGATCGATGTTTCACGGGAAACACGGGGGAGCGCCCCACCTGTTCACTGGCGACAGCCGGGAATCCTGTGGGCGCGAGCGCTCCCCTGCGACACCGAACGCCAACCGCCGGAGGACCCTGGAGATTTCGGCACGCGCTGATTCGGCGGCTGGCGCCCCTTGGTGCGGGGCGGTGTGGGGCTGGGCTCAACAGCGAAGCGCCCCGGCGGTCAGGTACCGGGGCGCTTGCGTGGAGTGGAGGATCAGAGCCCGTTGGGGCCGTCCTCGTCCGGGGCCATGGACTTGATGATGCGGTCCAGGTCTTCCAAGGTGGCGAACTCGACCACGATCTTGCCCTTGCTGCGCCCCATGTCGACGCGGACCTTGGTCTCGTAGCGGTCGGAGAGGCGGTCGGCGATCTCCTTGAGACCGGGAGCGACGGGCTTCTTGCGGCGGCCCTGCCGCGGGGCCTTCGGTTCGTCGTCGACCTCGCGGAGCGCGATGAGCTCTTCGAGCGCGCGGACGGAGAGTCCTTCCTGGACGATGCGCTGCGCCAGGTGCTCCTGGGCCTCGGTGCTGTCGAGCGAGAGCAGGGCGCGGGCGTGGCCGGCCGACAGGACTCCCGCGGCGACGCGGCGCTGCACGGCGGGAGGCAGGTTCAGCAGGCGGAGCGTGTTGGTGATGTGCGGCCGCGACCGTCCGATGCGTCCGGCGAGCTGCTCGTGGGTGGCTCCGAAGTCCTGCAGCAGTTGCTGGTAGGCGGCCGCCTCCTCCAGCGGGTTGAGCTGCTGCCGGTGAAGGTTCTCCATGAGTGCGTCACGGAGGAGGTCGTTGTCGCCGGTGTCGCGGACGATCGCCGGAATGACGTCCAGCCCCGCCATTTGGGACGCACGCCAGCGGCGCTCCCCCATGATGAGCTCGTAGTCGTGCTCGTCCGACGAGGACCTGCGGACGACGATCGGCTGCAGGAGGCCGACGATGCCGATCGACTCGGCGAGCTCGGCCAGGGCCTGCTCGTCGAAGTGCTCGCGCGGCTGCCGCGGGTTGACGGTGATCGAGCCGAGGGGGACCTCGGCGAAGTGAGCGCCGGCGACGGGTTCGAGCGCCGGCGCGGAGTCCGCGGTGCCGTTCGCCGGGGGCGGGACGGCGTCACCCGGGAATCCCGGCTCGCCTGCGCCGCCCATCTCGCCGGGCGCCGCCGGAGGCGGACCGGTGGGGATGAGGGCGCCGAGCCCCTTACCCAGGCCGCGTCTCTGCTGGCTCACTGGGCAGCTCCTCCGTGGGCCATCTCCGAGGCGGCCTCGCTGTAGGCGAGAGCGCCGCTCGAACCGGGGTCGTAGGTCATGACGGACTGCCCGTAGCTCGGGGCCTCGGAGACCCGAACGCTGCGGGGGATCACGGTGTTGAGCACGACGTCCCCGAAGTGGTTGCGGACGTCCTCGGCCACCTGCGCGGCGAGGCGCGTCCGGGCGTCGTACATCGTGAGGAGGATCGTGGAGACCCTCAGCTTCTGGTTGAGGTGTGCCTTGACGAGGTCGACGGTCCGGATGAGCTGCCCGAGGCCTTCCAGCGCGTAGTACTCGCACTGGATCGGGATGAGCAACTCGTCCCCGCCGACGAGGGCGTTGACCGTGAGCAGGCCGAGCGACGGCGGGCAGTCGATCAGGACGTAGTCGAACTTGTCGGTGTCGTAGGCGTCGAGCGCCCGGCGCAGCCGCGATTCGCGGGCCACCTTGGAGACGAGTTCGATCTCCGCGCCGGCGAGGTTGAGCGTCGCGGGCGCGCAGTGGAGGTTGGGGATCTCCGCCGCCGGGACGACGATGTCGGCGAGCGCCATGTCCTCGATCAGCACGTCGTAGATCGACGGCACCTCCGCGTGGTGCTCGACGCCGAGGGCGGTGGATGCGTTGCCCTGGGGGTCGAGGTCCACCACGAGCACCTGGGCGCCGTGCATGGCGAGCGACGCGGCGAGGTTCACCGAACTGGTCGTCTTGCCGACGCCGCCCTTCTGGTTGGCGATCGTGATGATGCGGCATCTGCCCGGCCGCGGCCACTCCCTGTCCCTGCGGCCCGGCATCGTTCTGAGCGACGCGGCCGATGTTTCATGTGAAACCTTGGCGTCCTTGAGCGCCTCGCGCACGAGTTCTGACTCCCCCTGAGATGGTGCCTTGCGCGGAGCCGGCAGCGATGTGCCGCCGCTGTTCGTCGGTACATAGCCGACGTTCTCCGCAGTACCGGACGTCGTGGTTCCCCACAACGCGTGTCCGGAGGGCGCGGTCCCCGGCGCGCTGCCCGGGGCCGCCTCCTCCCACGTTCCGGCGGGGGACGCCGCCGGGGCGTCCTCGCCGGTCCCGTCCAGGCCGGACGGCTGTTCGTCGGGGGATTCGTCGGCGCGGTCAGGCCGGCCCAGCCCTGGTCCCGTGCTCATGAAGACCTCTTCCTCGACCCTTTGGCACGCCGGGGTGCGCGCTGTCGTCGCCCGACGACCTCGCCCCGGCCGGCGACCACACGGACGAGCGTTGTCGGCGGATCGACCATACCTTGCCCGACTTGAAGCAGTTCCGTGGAACGGACCCCGAACCGGTCCAGTACCGCTTTCGCCTCGTCCAGTTCGGTCGCGGCCCGCTCGCCCTTGAGGGCGAGCAGCTCCCCTCCCGGCCGCAGCAGCGGCAGCGCCCATGTCGCGAGGCGTTCGAGCGGCGCGACGGCTCGCGCGGTGGCCACGTCCACGGAGAACTCCCCGGTCATGTCCTCGGCCCGGCCCCTGCGCACCTCGACGTTCGGCAGTTCGAGCAGCTCGACGCACTCGTTCAGGAACGTGGTGCGCCGCAGCAGCGGTTCCAGCAGGATGACCCGCAGGTCGGGCCGGACGATCGCGAGGACGACACCCGGGAGTCCCGCCCCCGAGCCGACGTCCACGACCTGGGCGTCCTCCGGAATCACCTCGGACACCACGGCGCAGTTGATCAGATGGCGCTCCCAGAGACGGTCGACTTCGCGCGGCCCGATGAGCCCGCGCTCGACCCCGGCCTTCGCGAGGAACGCCGCGTAGCGCTCCGCGAGCGGCAGCGCTTCCCCGAATACCTCACGTGCAATCCCCACCAGACGAATCGTTCCACAAAAACCGGTGGGGACGTGCATGCGAAACGTCCGGGCGCCGGGTTGGCCGACCCTGGCGTTATGGCAAGAACCACATGACCGCCCGCATAATCGAGGTCGGTCGGGTAGGGGCGCAGTGTCGCCCAACCCCCGGAAGGAGCTCCGACAGATGGGAATCGGAGTCAGCCTCGCATTCATGACCATCGGCGCGATCCTCGCCTTCGCGCTCCAAGTCGACCTCAGCGGCATCAACATCACCCTGGTCGGCTGGATCCTGATCCTGGTGGGGCTCATCAGCCTGGCATTCACCCTCAAATACACGCGTCCTCGGCGTCGCGCCGGCCGTATCGTCGGCGCCGATCCCGCCTACGGGGACGAGCCGGGGACCGTGGTCCACGAGGAGCACATCATCGAGGATCCGGCACCGGTCGGCCGTCCAGGCGAGCGGATCGAACGCGTGGTCGAACACCCGGCGGACGGGGGGGTGTCGCACGGGCACGTCGCGCAGGACCCGGCGTTCTCCCAGGACCCCGCCTACGCCCAGGATCCGGCCACGGAGCAGAACCCGTCCGTCATCGACGCTGAGGGCCGGCCCGTTCGCCAGCGTCGCCGGTGGCGCCGCAACGTCAGGGGATGACCCGGCACACCGAATGCCGCTCGGTGTGCTTGGGCGGCGGTGCACACCGAGTTCCGGGGCCCCGCGCCGGGCAGGACGCGGGGCCCTGCCCGTCCCGCACGTTATCCACAATCCGTCGTTTCCCTGTCCCGCCTGTGCGTGAGCCTTGACCCTGGTGCTAAGCAGGCCCGCCCCCGGCGGGAGGGGGCTGGTCTCAACAAGCGGAATGGCCCCGGTGCCGTGCGGCACCGGGGCCATTCCGGGGTCAGGCTCGTCGATCGAGGTCGGGCCCTCTAGGCCGGGTAGACGACCACGTAACGGTCGGGTTCTTCCCCTTCGGACTCGCTGCGCAGGCCCGCGGCGGCGACCGCGTCATGGACGATCTTGCGCTCGAACGGCGTCATCGGGGCGAGCGGCTTCGATTCGCCGCCCTGCTTGACCTCGTCCGCGACGTCGGTGCCCAGCTTGGTCAGTTCGGCGCGGCGGCGCTCGCGGTAGCCGCCGATGTCGAGCATGAGGCGGGTGCGGTTGCCGGTCTGGCGGTGGACGGCGAGCCGGGTCAGCTCCTGCAGCGCCTCCAGGACCTCGCCGCGCTTGCCGACCAGTTCGTCCAGGTCGGCGCCGACGACGGCGACGATCGCGCGCTCGCCCTCGACGTCCATGTCGATGTCGCCGTCATAGTCACCGATGTCCAGGAGGCCCTCGATGTAGTCGGCGGCGATCTCGCCTTCCTGCTCGAGCGCCTGGACGTCGACCTCGGTGGTGTCGGTCTGGCTCAACGGGGTCTCCTTCTCCGGCACGTGCTCGGGGATCAAACTAGCGCTTCTGGGTGCCGCTGCGCTTGCTGCGCGACTTGCGGGTCGGCTGATTGCGGACGACCTTCGGCTTGTCGTCCTCGGGTTCGGGGACGGTGTCCGCGTCCTCCTTCTTCAGCTTGGCCTTGCCGGACGGGGACTGGCCGTTCTTCGAGCCGGCGGCCTTGGCGCCCGTCTTGGTGCCCGCCTTCGTCCCCGACTTGGTGCCGGTCTTGGTGCCGGTCTTGGCACCCGATTTGGTGCCGGCCTTCGTCCCCGACTTGGTGGTGGTCGGCGGCGTGTCGTCCGCGCTGGGCAGCGGGTACTTCTTGAAGATGTAGTGCTGCTGCGCCAGCGTCCAGCTGTTGGACGTGACCCAGTACATGAGCACGCCCAGCGGGAAGCCGAGACCGAACAGGCCGAACAGCGGCGCCATGAAGACCATCATCTTCTGCGCCTGCATCATCGGGTTGTTCTCGTCGGTGACGGGCTGGCGCTTCATGCTCGCCCGGACGGTGAAGAACGTCGTGATGGAGCTGATCACCACCGCGACGCCGGTGATGACGATGGCGGTCCAGTTCTTGGGGTCGGCGCTCCACGCGTTGAGGAAGGTGTCCGGGATGTGGGCACCGATGATGCTGGCGTGCTGCGCGCTCGCCACCAGGTCGGCCGAGACGGAGAAGACGCTCTCGCCGGGGTCGGCGTCGGAGATCTGCCTCAGCACCTGGAAGAGCCCGATGAAGATCGGCATCTGCACCAGGAGGGGGAGGCAGCCCGCCAGCGGGTTGGCGCCGTTCTCCTGGTAGAGCTTCATGACCTCCTGGTTCATGCGCTGCTTGTCGTTCTTGTACTTCTTGCGCAGCGCCTGGACCTTGGGGTTCAGCTCCTGCATCTTCCGCGAAGCGTGGATCTGCTTCACGAACAGCGGGACGAGAAGGAGCCGCAGCAGGACCGTCAGCAGAATGATCGAGCCGCCCCAGGCCCATCCGCTGTCTTGGGGGACGAAGGAGCTCAGCCCCGTGTGGATCCACACGATGAGCTGAGCGACGATCTCATACAACCAATCAAGCACCGGGCAGCTCCTTGGGCTCGGCTAGGGCGGGACCGCTCTCCTCGCGGCCGGAGTTCAGAGAAGCCGCCGCGGATCGCTCCTGGGAAGACGACTCCCCAGACCCCTGGGAGGGGGTCGATCGCTCCTGGGGGACGTGCTCCCCAGGTCCCCCGGAGTAAGGCGTCTCGGACGACTTCTTCGGCGGCACAGGGTCGTACCCCCCGGGGTGGAAGGGGTGGCACCGCGCGATCCGGCGGGCCGTCAGCCACGTGCCGCGCGGCGCCCCGTGCGTCTGGAGCGCCTCCAGACCGTAGGCGCTGCAGCTGGGCTGAAACCTGCATTGCTGCCCGAGCAGGGGACTCAAGAAGCGGCGGTAGGCGCGGACGAGAAGGATCAGCAGGCTCGCGACGGGGCCCGGGGACCCCGGGTGTTGCGAGGGGAGCACCGTCCCCTGCCGACTCCTCATCTTCGCCCCTTGGACGCGGGCCGCAGCAGCCGGTCGAGCGCCGACTCCAGATCCGCGGCCAGATCATCAGGGCGCGCCGTCCCCGCCCGGGGGTTGGCGCGCACTACGAGCAGGCTACCCGCTGCGAGGCGGTCGAGGTGCGGGCGCATCAGGTGCCGGAGCCGCCGTCGTACGGAGTTGCGGACGACGGCGTTCCCGACGGTGCGCGCCACGATGAACCCGACCAGCGGCGGGCCCGCTGGATCGTGGGTCTCGTCCGGCTGAAGCAGGTGAACCACGACAGTTGGCCGTCCGGCGCGGCGACCGCGCCGGACGGCCAACGTGAAGTCGTCCCGCCGCCGCATCCGGTTTCCGGACGGCAGCACAGCGAAGTGGTGGTCAGACCGCGATGCGGGAGCGGCCCTTGGCGCGCCGGTTGGTCAGGATCGCCCGGCCGGCGCGAGTGCGCATGCGCAGCCGGAAGCCGTGCTTCTTGTGGCGACGACGGTTGTTCGGCTGGAAAGTACGCTTGCTCACTTGTGGCTCCAGGGCTGCGGTCGGTTCGTTCTCGGAAGGCGCGATGTCTCGCATCGAGGGCCGCGTTCGGTCCCCCGCAGCGGGGGCCCACCCGAGCTTGCCTTGAGGGGACTGCCGGCGGGCACGCGTCATCTCCGTCGATGCGACTCGACCTCAGCACGTTACGGGCAACCCGGGTACCGGGTCAAACGCAGGGGACGGCCGGGGAACGGTCGGGGCTGGTCGGGAGTGTGTTGCGGGTGTGGCGCGCAGCGGTTAGGGTCGTCCGGGCGAGCCGACGCTCCTTCGACGAATTCGACGATCTGATGTCGGTGTTCTGCCCGCACCCCCCGTTTCGAGAACCGCCCCGCACCGGCCCCTCAGCAGGCCGGCGATGTCCCGACCTCGTTCACCGGAACCCGCGGCACGGGTTTTGCACAGGCACCCCATGCCTATGCACAGCATGTGGACAACTCTGTGGACAACTCGTGAGAGAGTAAGGCTTCCGCGTCGCGGCCGTGCCCTGTGAGGCCGATCGCAACTCGTGGGAGAGCCGGGCAGTCAGGTACTCCGTCGATCGGAGGGGGAGGGGACCTTGCGCATGGACGGTCAGGATCTCGGATCGGTCTGGGCCCGAACCCTCACGGCGCTGTCAGAGAGCGATCTGTCTCCGAGCTACCGCGCATGGCTGCCGATGGTCCGCCCGCTGGCGCTGGTGGAGGGGACGGCTCTGCTCGCGGCCCCGAACGAGTTCGCCAAGGACGCGCTGGAGACCCGGCTGCGCAACCTCATCACGCAGGCCCTGTCCCATGAGTTGGGCAGGGAGATCCGTGTCGCGGTGACCGTCCAGCCGGAGCCGCCCATGGCGCCCGGTAGCGGGCCGGGGTCTGGGTCGGCCCCACGGGCAGGTGCCGGTGAGCCGCTTTCTGCGCCGATCCCTGGGCCCGGGGCAGGGCTCGGGATGCACGAGCCCACACCTTCTTCTTATGGCGACCCCTACGGGGATCGGCCTCAGGACGACCGTGACCGGGATCGGCCGTACGGCGAGCAGGGCTACGGCGAGCAGCAGTACGGAGACCCGGCCTACAACGACCCTTCCTACGGCGATCCCTCCTATGGCGAACGGCCGGATCCCTATGGCGAGCGGCCGGATCGTCCGTACCCGGAGCAGCCGTTCAGCGATCAGGGGTACCGGCCAAAGCCGGGAGTTACCCACAGCCCCGGGCCGCCCGGGGGAGGTTATCCACAGCCTCAGGATGATGACCGCGGTCCTTATCCGCCCGCACCCCGTTCACCCGCGTATGGGGCAGGCCCCGGTGGACGAGGCCCGGCCCCATACGAAGGGCGCGGCCCCCAGGGCTACCCGGGCTACGGGGGCCAGGAGGAGGGTTTCCGTGGAGAGCCTCCAGGGCGGCCGCCGCACTCGCATCTGAACGACCGCACGCTTGGGCCGCACCGCCAGGGAGGCGGCCGTGCCGAGCAGCCGGGGCACGAACCCCAGCACGGTGGGAACGAGCCACAGCTCGGACGTCCGGAAGACACGTTCAAGGGTGGAGACCCGTCGTTCGCCAAGGGCGAGCAACAGTACGCAGGCACGGACCAGTACGGCGGAGCCGGCGACCAGTACGGCGGGGGCGAGCAGTACCGCGGCGAGGGCGGCTTCCGGGACGACGAAGGCCCCGAACCGCGCGGGCCCGCCCCTGGGCCGGGCGGCGCCGGGGGAGGTTCCGGCGCGGGCGCCGGGGCGTCCGAGCACGCCAGGCTGAACCCCAAGTACACGTTCGAGACGTTCGTCATCGGGTCGTCGAACAGGTTCGCGCACGCGGCCGCCGTCGCGGTGGCCGAGCAGCCGGCCAAGGCGTACAACCCGCTGTTCGTCTACGGCGACTCGGGCCTCGGCAAGACACACCTTCTTCACGCAATCGGGCATTACGCGCAAAGCCTCTTCAATGGGGCACGCGTCCGCTATGTGAGTTCCGAGGAATTCACGAACGACTTCATCAACTCGATCCGTGACGGAAAGGCCGACGGGTTCCGTCGCCGCTACAGGGATGTGGACATCCTCCTCGTCGACGACATCCAGTTCCTTGAGGGCAAGGAGCAGACGCAGGAGGAGTTCTTCCACACCTTCAACACGCTGCACAACGCCAGCAAGCAGATCGTGATCTCCAGTGACCGTCCGCCCAAGGAGCTCGTGACGCTGGAGGACCGGCTGCGCAACCGGTTCGAGTGGGGTCTCACGACCGACGTCCAGCCGCCCGAGCTGGAGACCAGGATCGCGATCCTGCAGAAGAAGGCGCGCCAGGAGGGCCTCGCGGCGCCGCCGGACGTCCTGGAGTTCATCGCTTCGCAGATCGCGACGAACATCCGCGAGCTGGAGGGCGCGCTGATCCGGGTGACGGCGTTCGCGAGCCTGAACCGGCAGTCGGTGGACATGAAGCTCGCCGAGATCGTCCTGAAGGACCTCATCCCCAACGACTCGGGCCCCGAGATCACCGCCGCGATGATCATGGCGCAGACGGTCGAGTACTTCGGGACGACGATCGAGGACCTGTGCGGGCCGTCGCGTTCGCGGATGCTCGTCACCGCCCGGCAGATCGCGATGTACCTGTGCCGGGAACTGACCGAACTGTCCCTCCCCAAGATCGGGCAGCAGTTCGGGGGCCGCGACCACACGACGGTCATGCACGCCGAACGCAAGATCCGGTCCCTGATGGCCGAGCGTCGTGCGATATACAACCAGGTCACCGAGCTGACCGGACGTATCAAGCACCAGGCCCGCAAGCGCTGACCGGCCCGGCGTACACACTGTGGACAGACCTGCGCGACCCATGTGGACGGGGCCCGAACGCCTGGTCCACACCCCGTCCGACCCGAGAAACCGGCAAAGGACGCGTTCCCCCAGAGAACCGGAGTCGCTACTCACAAGTTGTGGAAAACTCTGGGGATTTTCGTGGATAACCCGGTGGGCAACCCCTGGAGAACCTGAGGATGAACGGTGGACGGCTGTGGACCCGCAGTGCACCGGCACCCGGCTTCCTGGGGACAACCGGTTGACGACTTGGGGAAGCGCCTGGGGACGGACTCCATTGGCCACACGTCCCGTGTACACAGGCCGGCGAAACCCTAGGCATACCCGTGGAGAACTCGTGGAAAACCGGGGGATGACATGAGGACGACGTGTGGGGATGTTTTCGCCGTCCCCAGGCGCCGCCGCGCCGTCCACTCCCGATACACAGGACCGGTGGACGGAGAAACGGGCTCCCACCTGGGAAAACTCGCTCTGTCCACACTATCCACCGCCCCTACTACTGGTACTGCACTACTTCTCTATCCAAGAAAAGATCCATCTCAAGTTAGGGCCTGGGGACAAGCTGCCCCGAGCGCCCGGCCCGAGCCAGGATCGCCTCACCGTTGTCCGTCACCTGCAGGAGGTGGGTCCCCTTGAAGTTCCGCATCGACAGAGACGCCCTTGCCGACGCCGTCGCCTGGACCGCCCGCACGCTCCCGGTCCGGCCGCCTGTTCCGGTACTCGCGGGCATGCACATCGTCGCCGGAGGCGAGGAGAACAGCGACAGGCTGAAGCTGTCCGCGTTCGACTACGAGGTCTCCGCGCAGGTGTCCACGGACATCGACGTAGAGGAGGCCGGGACGGCTCTGGTCTCGGGGAGGCTCCTCGCAGAGATCTCGCGCAGCCTTCCTCCCCACCCTGTGGAGGTCACGACAGACGGCGCGAAGGTGATGCTCCACTGCGGCAGCGCGAAATTCACACTTCTCACCATGCCTGTGGAGGACTACCCCACGCTTCCGGAGATGCCGCCGGCCGCAGGGTCCGTGGGCAGCGACGAGTTCGCCGCGGCCGTCTCCCAGGTGGCGATCGCCGCAGGCAAGGACGACACGATCCCCATGCTGACCGGGGTCCGTGTGGAGATCGAGGGTGAGACCGTCACGCTGGCGTCCACAGACCGCTACCGGCTTGCCGTCCGCGAGCTGCACTGGAAGCCGGAGCGCCCCGACTTCTCCGCCGTCGCTCTCGTCCCCGCCAAGACGCTCGCCGACACCGCCAAGTCGCTGACGGCGGGCGCCGAGGTGTCGATCGCGCTCGCCGGGACGGGCGGCACCGGCGAAGGCATGATCGGTTTCGAGGGCGGCGGCCGCCGGACCACGTCCCGCCTCCTGGACGGCGACTTCGTGAAGTACAGGTCGCTGCTGCCGAGCGAGTACGCGGGCCTCGCCGAGATCCAGACCGCGCCGTTCATCGAGGCCGTCAAGCGCGTGTCGCTGGTCGCCGAGCGCAACACCCCCGTGCGGTGCTCGTTCAGCCAGGGCGAGGTCGTCCTAGAGGCCGGGACGGGGGACGAGGCTCAGGCCGTGGAGGCCCTGGAGGCGTCCCTGGAGGGCGAGGACATCGACATCGCCTTCAACCCCGCGTTCCTCCTCGACGGCCTCTCAGCGATCGGCTCGGACGTCGCGCGGCTGTCCTTCACCACTCCGACCAAGCCGGCCGTCCTCACCGGCAAGCCGCCGCAGGACGGCGAGAACCCGAACTACCGCTACCTGATCATGCCCGTCCGGCTGTCCGGGTAAGGCAGTCTGTCCGGGTAGGGAGCAATGAGCCGCGCGCGTGGACCGGCGCGTGCGGCCATGCACGCTTGCGGTCGGCCATAGGGAGAGTGAGCTTCATGGAGCTGGGGATCATCGGCCTGGGCAAGATGGGCGGCAACATGGCCGAGCGGTTGCGCCGCGGCGGCCACACGATCGTCGGCTACGACCGCGATCCCGCCCTCAGCGACGTCGGCTCCGTCGAGGAACTGGTCGAGCGGCTGTCCCCGCCGCGCGCCGTGTGGGTGATGGTTCCCGCGGGTGAGGCGACCGCGGCCACTATCCACAGCCTGGGGGAAACTCTCCAGGCCGGCGATGTCGTCGTCGACGGCGGTAATTCACACTATGTGGACGACCAGAAACACGGTGAGGAACTGGCCGCCAAGGGGATCGGGTTCGTGGACTGCGGCGTCAGCGGCGGTGTGTGGGGCCTGGAGAACGGCTACGCGCTCATGGTCGGCGGCGACGACGACACCGTGAAGCGCCTGATGCCGATCTTCGAGACGCTCAAGCCGGCCGGCGACTTCGGCTTCGTCCACTCCGGCAAGGCCGGAGCCGGGCACTTCGTGAAGATGGTCCACAACGGCATCGAGTACGCGATGATGCAGGCGTTCGGCGAGGGCTACGAGCTGATCGAGGCCAGCGACCTCGTGACCAAGGTGCCGGAGACGTTCCTGAGCTGGCAGGAGGGCACGGTCATCCGCTCCTGGCTCCTGGACCTGCTCAACCGGGCGCTGGCCGAGGACCCCGAACTGGACGACCTCCGCGGCTACGCCAACGACTCCGGCGAGGGCCGCTGGACGGTCCAGGCCGCGGTCGAGCACGCGGTCCCCCTGCCCGCCATCAGCGCGTCCCTGTTCGCGCGGTTCGCGTCCCGCCAGGACGAGTCGCCCGCGATGAGGGTCGTCGCCGCCCTCCGCAAGCAGTTCGGCGGCCACGCCGTCGAAGCCGCAGGCGACGACGGAGACTCCCCCGGTGCCGACGTAACCCCACCCGCAGTCTGACCCCGCACCACCGCGGGGCCTCGTGGCGCCTGCCGCCTCGCGTGGGCGCGCAGCCCACCGTCGCCCGTGTCCCACCGTCGCCCGTGTCCCACCGTCGCCCGTGTCCCAGCGGGCGGACGCATGCGCCGCCGAGAGTTATCCACAATCGCGGTACCGCTTTCGGAACGGCGACGATGCCCCCGATTCTTGGGAGCGGGCCGGCCGCGAACAGGCGGAAGGCTGTGGAAATGAGCAGACACGGGGGTATGCGCCGTGCGGGTGCTGGAGGCTCTACGCTCGTTTCTCGTGCACGTCGCCCACCTGTCTCTCCAGGACTTCCGCTCGTATCCGACCGCCGAGGTCGGGCTCGAGCCGGGGGTCACCGTGTTCGTGGGCCCGAACGGGCAGGGAAAGACGAACCTGGTCGAGGCCATCGGATACGTCGCGTCGCACGGAAGCCACCGGGCGGCGACGGACGCACCGCTCGTCCGCCACGGCGCACCGCGCGCGATCGTCCGGGCCGGGGTGGTGAAGGACGACCGCAAGGCGCTGATCGAGCTGGAGATCAACCCGGGTAAGGCGAACCGGGCGCGGCTCAACCGGTCCCCCGTCCCCAGGCCGCGCGAGATCCTGGGGATGCTGCGGACCGTCCTGTTCGCCCCGGAGGATCTCTCGCTGGTGAAGGGCGATCCGGGGGAGCGGCGGCGGTTCATGGACGAGCTGCTGACCGCGCGGGCTCCGCGTTTCGCGGGGGTTCGGTCCGACTATGACCGCGTCCTCAAGCAGCGCAACGCCCTCCTGAAATCGGCCGCCGCGCACAGGCGCTCCCCCGGCCCGGAGGTGCTCGCGACGTTGGACGTGTGGGATTCGCACCTGGCGCGTACCGGATCGGAGCTGCTGGCGGCACGCCTGGACCTGGTCGCCGCGCTCCAACCCCTCGTCGTCCGCGCCTACGCGGCGCTGGCACCGGCCAGTGACGCCGCCGACCTGTACTACAAGAGCTCGCTGGGGGACGTGGAGTTGTCCACAGACCGTGGACAACTCGCCGAGCAACTGCTGGCGGCGGTGGGAGAGTCGCGCAAGCAGGAGCTCGAACGCGGAGTGAGCCTGGTGGGGCCGCACCGCGACGAGCTCGTCCTGCGGCTGGGGGAGCTGCCGGCACGCGGCTACGCCAGCCACGGCGAGTCGTGGTCGCTCGCGCTGGGCCTGCGGCTCGCCGCGTTCGACCTGCTGCGGGCGGACGGTGACGACCCGGTCCTGATCCTCGACGACGTGTTCGCCGAACTGGACACCGGCCGCCGCAGCCGGCTGGCCGAGATGGTCGCCCCAGCCGAGCAGGTCCTCGTCACGGCGGCCGTCCCCGCCGACGTACCGGCCGAATTGACAGGGGGTTCCTATACCGTCTCCGACGGCCAGGTACTCCGAGACTGACGACCACGGACGCAGCGACACCGATCAGGAAGGGGCGAGCGCGTGAACGACGATCCACAGGATGTGCACAACTCCTCCGTCCCTTCCCCGCGTTCACGTCCGGAGGACCTCGCCGACGAGGGCGGGGACACCGACGGCCCGCCGGCCAAGTCCGGGATCGAGCTGGCACGCGAGGCGCTCGCCCAGGCGAAGGCGGACGCCCTGAAACGCGGCACGCTTCCCGGGCAGAACGGCAAGCGCAAGAACACCGGACGCGTCGTCCGTGTCAGGGACCCCGGACGGGGCGGCGACCCCAAGCTCTTCGGCGCGGCGATCCGCGATCTGCTCGCGACCCGCGGCTGGGAGCAGCGGGCGGCGGTCGGCGGCGTGTTCGGCAACTGGGCCGGGATCGTCGGCGCCGAACTGGCCGAGCACACCCGGCCGGAGCACTTCGAGGACGGCGAGTTGACCGTCACCGCCGACTCGACGACCTGGGCGACCCAGTTGCGCCTGCTCTCCTCCACCCTCGTCCGGCGCCTGAACGAGGACCTAGGCCACGGCACCGTCCGCCGAGTAAAGGTCGTCGGCCCCTCCTCCCCCCGCCGCCCCGGTGCCTGGCGAACC
>NZ_SMKH01000199.1 GCF_004348515.1 Actinomadura sp. KC345
GGGTGGGGCGGGGTCACTGGTCATGGCGTCGCTCCCTGTGCCGCGAGAACTGAGGGGCGGCCGGTACCCGGCGGCCGTCGGCCGCAGCGTCTTCGGCCGGCAGGCCCGCCACGCGGCACGCCGATGCCGCGGCAGCGGTCCCGGACCGCTGTTGATCAGCATCCCCGAGCCCGCTAACAATCCGCTAAGCGCTCCGGTGCGACGTCACCACGGGCTTCTCTCCCCGGGGTCCCACCTACCGCGGCGTCAGTGCGGGCGCCACGGCAAAGCGCACCCGGCCTGCGCCCGGCCACGGCGAATCCGGAGATCACAGCGGTAAACAGCCCTCTTCGTGGATCTCCCGTGATTCCTGATCCGGGTACGCCCGTCCGCCGCCGGGCGGTGACTGATCGGGTGCGTTGCCGATGATGCGCAGCGCGTGGACGAGGTCGTGGATTCCGGGGCTTGGAACCAGCAGGTCGAGACTCAGCCGCCGTTCGGCGACGCGCAGCCGGGCGCGGACGGTGTTGCGGCTGATTCCCATGTCGCGGGCGGTGCGCTGGGCGTCGGTATCGGCTTGGACCCAGTGGCGCACGGTCTCGTAGACGGTGAGGTTCCCGCCGTCCCGAAGGGGCTTGAGGAAGTTGTGCGCCCAGGTGACGGCCACCTCGTTGGACAGCAGACGGGCCAGGGACGGCGCCGGTCCGCGCTCGCCCGGCGTGGTGCCGGTGTGGGGTGGCGGTGGATCGGTGATGGCCAGGGCCAGGGTGATCTGGGCGCGGCCGCAGGTGCCTTGCAGGTCCACGCCCAGGAGATTTTCGGCGCGCCGCAGGTGGGCGTTCACGGTGTTGCGGCTGATGCCCAGCAGGCGAGCCACGCCCGAGCGTGGGAGCGCCAGGGACAGGCGCAGGACCTCGACCGTGAGCCGGGGCGCCAGGCCCATCGGCTGCAGGACGTGCTGTGCCCAGGCGAGAGCGTCGTCGCGGGGGAGCAACCGGGCCAGTGTCGCCTGACCGCGGTAGACGGCGATCCGGTCGGGGACGTGGCGGGCGACCGCCAGGGCATGCCGGGCCTGGTCATAGGCCGCCTCGGTCGCGTGCAGGGGGTGCACGGCACTGATGCCCAGCGCGTAGGCCGGGTTGTCCCGTACCCAGGAACGCAGCAGCGGTTCCAGGGCGCCGTCCCCGCCTTCGTCCTTTTCGTCCTCGTCTTCGGCGGTCAGGCAGATGAGGTGGTCGTCGTAGACGGGGCAGTGCAGCAGCAGGCCGCGGCCGTGATACCCGAACCGGTCCTGGCGGGTCTCGGCCAGCCGGGCGCGGTCGCCCGACGGGCAGCGCAGCACGAGGACCCGCAGGCGGTCGGCCTCCAGCAGCGGCGGGACGGCGTCGGCCGTCATCCGGCGGGCCAGTGCCGGATCGCCGACCATCAGGGCCGTGAAGATCGCCACTCGCATCCGGTTCGTCACGCGCGCGTGCCGGGTGACCAGGGCGTTGGAGGAACCGATGCGCCGCAGGGCGTCCAGCACGGTGGCGGTGTGGGACGCCAGCATGACCGCCTCGCCCGTGAGCGGCGACGAACCCGCCACCACCAGCACCGGGCGCGACGCCCCCCGCCCCAGCGCCTCGCAACGCACATGCAGCGAGCCCACCTGCGCGGCGGCCGCCCCCAGCCTCTCATTGGACAAATCGCGCAATAGTGGCCGGAGGGCCGCCATGGCGTCCTCCGGGAACTCGCCGCTGGACAACGCGATCTCGCCCTCACCGTCCGCAAGGACGACGACCGCGCCGATTCGCTGATGCAGCCAATCCATCAGCTTCCGCGGACCGGGATCCGTTCCCTGCGATAGAGATCGCCTCAGATGGCGAAGCAACTCGTCGAACACGTCGGTTGTGGACACGGCACTCCTCCAGCGGTTTCTCCCCTGTTGAGGGACGCACTGCGACCGAAGCCGGTTCCACCGGAGGGCGACCTTTATCGAAAAGACCGCCCTGAATTCCCGTCCGTCGATCTGTCAGCTTCCTGTCAGGAAGGAGATGCGGCCGGGTCGGCGGTCCGCAGCGGGCGCACGCCCCGGCATCAGGCGACGACCTGGACAAACATCACCGCAAGCGTGCGGCCGGTGGCGCCTGCCCAGCATCGGCGACCACCCGCCTCCCCTCGGCACGGCCACTTGAGCACCGTGCACACATGGAATTCAGAATTGCACAGCGTGCACCTTGATCCCCCTCCCCGGATCCGCTAAATTCCAGTTCGTTTGTTCTGATCCTTCGACCATGACAGGAACCTCAAGGGGAGTCCGAGCACGCTCGAAAATCGGCGACAGGTACCGCCCATAACGGTGGCCCACCTTTCTCGCCGACGTCTGGGCGACTTTCAGGCCAAGCGGATCTCACCCCTTCGACAATGGCCTCACCGGCGGTGGACTCCGCGAAAGCGGAGAGCGTGCGGAATCATCATTGGAAAGAGAGTGGCTCCTGTGCTGGACGATCACCGGACCGCGAACGAATTCAGTTATCCGGGTTCCGACTCGCTCGGCCGTCTCTGGGAGAGGCCCCCGCGGGACCAGGCGCACGTGCGGGACGAGAACCCCGCGGGCCGGACCCCGTTCATCGCGGTGCTGGGGTCCAGCGGTTTCCGGGCCAGCTGGCAGACCGGCATCGCCGACGTGCTGGAGCGGATCGGCGACCCCGTGCGCTGGGACGTCACCTCGGGCGGCGCGATTCCGGGAATCGCGGCCGCGGCCGGCATCAGCAGGTACTGGCGCCGCGTCATGAACGCCGCGGCCCCGAGCCACAAGATCCTCAAGCCGGCGGACGGTCTTCGCTGGTTCGAGCGCAGGAACCTCGACCTCGGCGGCGTCTACGACATGACCGAGGTGGAGGACTGGATGGCCGCCTGGCTGGCCTGGGCGGGCGTCGAGACCTTTCGCGACCTGCGTTACGAGCCGGGGGACGCCGCTCCCGCCGACGTCTCCCACCGCGCCGGGATCTGCGTTTCCCTGTGGCGCACGGCCAAGCCCTACCCGGCGCGGTGCACAGAGCGCCAGCTGCGCGATCCGGAATTCATCCACCGCGCCTTCCGGTGGGCCTTCTACGGCCGGCAGTTCCCACTCCGGACGTTCCGGCCGGTATGGGTGCCCGACACCGTCGGAGAGCATCTGCCCTGGCTGAAGAACGAGATCGACGACCACAGTCCCGCCTTCTGGGCCAGGGTCTCGATGAGCCAGTGGCCCGCGTGCCTCCCCACGGTGCTCCAGGACCCCCGGTCCCGCCAGCTCGTGTTCCTCATCGACGGCGGCCACATAGACAACCAGCCGAGCCTGTTCAACGACGGCCGTGTGCCTCCCCTGCCGCTCCTCAATCCGAGGCTGGCCCAGAACCGGCGCCAGGGCGGCCCGCAGCAGCGGCGCCGTGATTCGCGGCGCATGCCGTTCGGCAGGGTCGTCCGCTTCGACGTCACGCCGGAAACCGATTTCGGATCGCTCAAGGGAGGACATCTCACGCTGGCCGACCGCGACGCCATGTGGCGCCGGGGCGTTCTCCAAGGCCGGCAGCGACTGACCGGCGAGTTCTCAGCTCTGATCCGGCAGCACGCCGCGGCGCGCGAACGCCACGGACGGCTGGACAAGCGGCTGATCGTCGAGGTGCCGGCGCTGCACGGATTCCAGGCCATCGCCACGGCGAGGAGGCCGGGGACAAGGCGGTGCCTCGATAACCGCAGCTGAGCACCTCCGACGATTCTTACCGGTCTACCCGATCAACGTCAGCAAGGAGTTCCCATGATGGGCGGTTCACGAATACTGGCCTTCGGCCACTACCAGCCGACCGCCGAACTGACCAATGACGATCTCGCCGCGCGGCTCGACACCAGCGATGAATGGATCACGCGCCGGGTCGGGATCCGGAGCAGGCGCATCGCCGCGGCGGACGAGACCGTCGACCGGATGGCGGGCCGCGCGGCGGCGGACGCGCTGGACAACAGCCGCGTACCGCCGGAATCGGTGGACATGGTCGTGGTCGCGACCTGCACGGCGATCAACCGCACTCCCAACATGGCCGCGCGCGTCGCGGCCGGCCTCGGCCTCGCGAACCCCGCCGTCATCGACGTGAACACGGCCTGCTCGGGCTTCACCCACGCGCTCACCATCGCCGATCACGCCGTCCGCGCCGGGGTGGCCCGGAACGCGCTGGCGATCGGAGCCGACAAGCTCAGCGAGGTCGTCGACTGGGACGACCGGACGACCAGCGTCCTGATCGGGGACGGCGCGGGGGCCGCGATGATCGGACGGGCGGACACCCCGGAGATCGGCCCGGCCGTGTGGGGGTCGGACCTGGAGAAGTCACGGGCCATCACCATCGAGGGGAGCCCCCCGCTCTTCGCCCAGGACGGGGCGGCGGTCTACCGGTGGACCGTCACCGAGATCTCGCGGCTCGCCCGTGAGACCTGCGACCGCGCCGGGATCGCGCCCGCCGACCTGGGCGCCGTGGTGTTCCACCAGGCGAACCTGCGGATCATCGAGAAGCTGGCCGCCCAGCTCGGCGCCATCAACGCGGTCGTGGCCACCGACCTGGTGGAGTCGGGCAACACCTCCGCGGCGAGCATCCCCCTCGCACTGTCGAAACTCGCCGAGGCGGGCCGCGTTCCTGCGGGCGCCCCGACCCTCGTCTTCGGGTTCGGCGGCGGCCTGTCCTACGCCGGCCAGGTGTTCCGCTGGCCGGAGGCGCCCGCCCGGACGCCCGCGGGCTGAGCGGGCACGATGATCCGGACACCGGTACCGGCCGATGGCGCCGGCCCCGCTCCGCGCACGCCGGTCGAGCCGGCGCCCGCGGCGGAGCCGATCCCGATGACCCAGTTCGTCACGCCCGAAGGCCGCCTGACCCCCCTCGGAGAGGCGCACGGGGTGGATCGCGAACTCGCGATGACCCTGTTCCGGGACATGAGCCTGGCACGCGGCCTCGACCGCGAGGCGGTCGCGCTCCAGCGGCAGGGGGAACTCGGCCTGTGGCTGGAGAGCCTCGGGCAGGAGGCCGCGCAGGTCGGCTCCATCCGGGCGCTCCGTCCGGACGACCACGTCTTCCCGAGCTACCGCGAGCACGCCGCGGCGCTGTGCCGGGGCATCACGCCCTCGCAGTTGCTCGCCCAGTGGCGAGGCGTGGCCCACGCCGGATGGGAGCCGTCCGCGCACGCGTTCCACTTCTACACGCTCGTGCTGGGCGCCCAGACGCTCCATGCCACGGGATACGCGATGGGCTGCATCCTGTCAGGTCAGGACACGGTGGTCGCCACCTACTTCGGCGACGGCGCCGCCAGCCAGGGCGATGTGAACGAGGCGCTCAACTGGGCCGCGGCCCGCGGGCTTCCCGTCCTGTTCATCTGCCAGAACAACCAGTGGGCCATCTCGACGCCGAACTCCCGCCAGAGCGGAAGCCGGCTGTACCAGCGCGCCACCGGGTTCGGCCTGCGCGCCTGGTACGTGGACGGCAACGACGCGGCCGCCGTCCACGCGGTCACGGCGGCCGCCGCGCTGAGCGTCCGGCGCGGCGACGGGCCGGCCCTGGTCGAGGCCGAGACCTACCGGATCGGCGGGCACAGCACGTCGGACGACCCGCGGCGCTACCGCCCGGACGCCGAACTCGCGCTGTGGCGGGCGCGCGACCCGATCAGCCGGATGGAGGCGTTCCTGCGCGGCCAGGGGGTGGCCCAGGCGTGGTTCGACCAGGTCGACGCGGACGCCCGGGAGATCGCCGGGCAGGCGCGGGCGGCGTGCGCCGCCATGACCGATCCGGATCTGGGTGATCTCTTCGGCCATGTCTACGCAGGCCACCACCCGATGATGGCCGCGGAGAAGGCCGCGTACGACCGCTTCCGCGCTGCGGTCGACTCGGAGATCGACCCGTGACCGCGATGACGCTGGTCCGGGCCGTCAACGAGGGCCTGCGGCGCTCCCTGCGGGAGGACGGCCGGGTCCTCGTCCTCGGCGAGGACGTCGGCGTGCTCGGCGGGGTCTTCCGCGTCACCGACGGGTTGCAGCGGGAGTTCGGCGACCAGCGGGTCATGGACACGCCGCTGACCGAGGCCGGCATCGTCGGCACCGCGGTCGGCCTGGCCCTGCACGGCTACCGTCCGGTCTGCGAGATCCAGTTCGACGGCTTCGTCTACCCGGCGTTCGACCAGATCGTCAGCCAGCTCGCCAAGATGCGCGCCCGCGCGCGGGGCCGGGTGGCACTGCCGGTGGTGATCCGCATCCCGGCCGGCGGCGGGATCGGCGCGGTCGAGCACCACAGCGAGTCCAACGAGGCCTACTTCGCCCACACCGCCGGACTCCGGGTCGTCTCCTGCTCCACCCCGGCCGACGGCTACCGGTTGCTGCGGGCCGCGATCGCCTGCGACGACCCGGTGATCTTCTTCGAGCCGAAGCGCCGCTACTGGGACAGGGGCGAGGTCGACCTCGGCAGCACGCCCGCGTCGCTGGACCGGGCACGTGTGCTGCGCAAGGGAAGCGAGCTCACGCTCGTCGCGCACGGGCCGGCGGTCGCCACGGCGCTGGCCGCGGCGGACGCCGCCGCCGAGGACGGCGTCTCGGTGGGCGTGGTGGATCTGCGCACGATCTCACCCCTGGACATCGGCACGCTGCGCCGCTGCGCGGGCGAGACGGGCCGCATGGTGGTGGTGCACGAGGCGTCGGCCTTCCTCGGTGTGGGAGCGGAGATCGCGGCGGCCGTGACCGAGTCCTGCTTCTACCGGCTGAAGGCACCGGTCCTGCGGGTCGGCGCCTACGACATCCCCTACCCGCCGGCCAAGGTCGAGGAGGAGTTCCTGCCCGGCATCGACCGGGTCCTTCTCGCCATCGACGAGTGCCTGAACTTCTGAGTCCCCGTGGTCCGCGTGAGCGCGGTCCGCATGAGCGGCCGTTCCGGGAGGAGACGCCATCGTGAGCGCAACGCAGGTCTTCCATCTGCCCGATGTCGGCGAAGGCCTGACCGAGGCCGAGATCGTCGGCTGGCGTGTCGACGTGGGGGACAGAGTCCGGGTCAACGATGTCGTCGTCGAGATCGAGTCGGCCAAGTCGCTGGTGGAACTCCCGGTCCCGTTCGCGGGGGTCGTCGCCGAGCTGCATGCCGGTGTGGGCGAGACGGTGCCGGTGGGGGCTCCGCTGATCGGCGTCAGCCGCGAGGGGAGCGCTCCGGAGCCCGCGTCCACCGCTTCCCGCCCCGACCGCGCCGAGGCCGGGGCGGAGGCCGGAAGGGAGGAGCCGGATCGCCGGGAGGAGCCGCAGATGCTCGTCGGTGGCGGGCCCTGGCGGCAGGGCTCCAGGCGGATCCGGATCGGGGCCCGGAGGCAGGAGTGGGACGCCAGGCGTCCGGCGAGGTCCGCTCGCGAGCCGGAGGCACCGGCGCCCGCCGCGCCGGTCCGGGAGACGCGGTCGCCGGTCACGGGCGTCCGCAAGGCCACCGCGGCCGCCGTGACCCGCTCCGCGTTCACCGCCCCGCACGTGACCGAGTGGGTCACCGTGGACGTCACGGCCACGATGGAGTTGACGCGCCGGCTGAGGTCCGATCGGGCCTGGTCGGACGTCCGGATGACACCGCTGGTGCTCGTCGCGCGGGCCGTGCTCCTCGCGGTGCGGGGTTTCCCCGGAGTCAACGCCTCCTGGGACGAGGACCGCCGCGAGATCGTGGTCAAGCACTACGTCGACCTCGGCATCGCGGCGGCGACGTCACGCGGGCTGCTGGTCCCCGCCATCAGGGACGCGCACGAGCTGGGCCTGCGCGAGCTCGCCGGGGCGATCGCCGAGCTGGTCGGCGAGGCCCGGACCGGCACGACGCCGCCCGACCGGCTGACGGGCGGCACGATCACGATCACCAACATCGGTGCGTTCGGCGTTGACGGCGGCACTCCGATCCTGAACCCCGGCGAGGCCGCCATCCTGGCGATGGGGGCGATCAAGAAGCGGCCCTGGGCGGCCGGCGACGCACTGGTGGTCCGGGAGGTCGCGACCCTCGCGCTGTCCTTCGACCACCGGCTCGTCGACGGAGAGCTCGGGTCACGGTTCCTGACGCGCGTGGCGTCGTTCCTTGAGGATCCGGGGACGGCGCTGCTTCACGCGTGAGCCGCGGCGCCGTCCACTGGACGGGATCGGCCCGCCCCCGGGAGCGGACCGGGGGCGGGCCGGGGCATCACCGCACTTCCACGTCGACGCAGGCGTAGAAGGCGTTTCCGGTGTCGGCGATGTTCCAGACGGCCAGGACCTTCTGCCGGCCGGTCGCCCCGCCGAGGTCGACCGTGTGGGAGACGGTGTCGGGAGGCTGCTGGTCGTTGCCGTCGACGACCGCGACGCGGGTGCCGCCAACGTAGTACTCGTAGTTGGCCGTGCGGTGCCTGACGGTGAACGTCCAGGTGAAGGTGACCGAGTTGCCGACCGGGGTGGCCTGCCAGCCCTTCCCGTCGTCGTCGAGTTCGCTGAACCGTGCGTTTCCGCCGCTGCAGCTGCGCAGGCCCTTCGGCCCTTCGACGCTCTGCGGCTCCCACTTGATCGCGCCGCACTCGACGACGCCGGCCGCGCACTGGGCCTGCCGGCTCATCGGTGCGGAGACGTAGCCGTGGGCGAGGGCGGCGGACGCGGGAAGGAGGACGGAGATGAAGGGAGCGATTCCGAGGCCCGTCACGGCGGCGGCGAGCCTGCGCCTGGTTCTGTTCATGCGGGGGGTCCTTGCGTCGGGGTGGTCAGAGTTCGGCGCGCCGTGTGCACGGGGGATGGAGGGGAGCGGGGCATACGGACTCCATCTGACAGGAAACTTTCCTATCAACTAATGGGCACGGTAACCCCGCATCCGACGGCGGGCAAGACCGGTGGCGCGTTTCCGGCCGGGCGCGCGGCCGCGGTGCGACGGTTCGGCGTCCGCGCCGGGGAATGATGAGGACGGTCAGCGCCGTCCAGAGGAGGCCATCGATGCCGAACGAACAGCGGCCGGAGATCGACACCAGCGTGCCGCATTCGGCGCGCGTCTGGGACTACTGGCTCGGCGGGAGGGAGAACTACCCCGCGGACCGCGAGGCCGGCGACGCCGTCCTGCGGGTACTGCCGGGGATCGCCGTCTCGGCGAGGCAGGACCGGGCGTTCCTCGGCCGCGCGGTGCGCTTCCTGATCACGCGGGGGGTCCGGCAGTTCCTCGATCTCGGGGCGGGCCTCCCCACGGCCGACAACACCCACGACGTCGCGCAGCGCGTCGCGCCGTCGTCCCGGATCGTCTACGTCGACAACGACCCGCTCGTGCTCACCCACGCCCGGTCCCTGCTGCGCACCTCCCCCGAAGGTGCGTGCGACTACATCGAGGCCGACATCCGCGACACGGAGCCGGTCCTGTCCGCCGCGTCCCGCACGCTGGACCTCGACCGGCCCGTGGGGCTGATGCTGCTCGGGGTGCTGAACCACATCCTGGACGACGGCGAGGCGGAGCAGATCGTCGCGCGCCTGGTGAGCAGGCTCGCTCCGGGCAGCCACCTGGTCCTCTCCCACACCTGCGACGCCACGACCGACGAGTTGGACGGCGAGGCCATGCGGCGGGCGGTCCAGGAGGTCATGGACCGCGGCGGAACGCCCATCCGCGCGCGGTCCCCGGAGGAGATCGAGAGGCTCTTCGCGGGAACGAGCCTGGTGGAGCCCGGAGTGGTGTCGTGCTCGCGGTGGCGCCCCGACCGGCCGGAGCCCGAGGTCCCGCACTTCAGCGGCGTCAGCGTCATCACCGGCGACTCCTGACGGGCGGCGGCAGGGCAGAATCGGGGTGTGGCGAAGAAGTGTCCATGCGGCGCCGGCCCCCGGTACCGGGACTGTTGCGGACGGCTGCATCGCGGTGAGGGGCGGGCGGAGACCGCCGGCGAGCTGATGCGGTCGCGGTTCAGCGCGTTCGCGGAGCGGGACGAGACGTACCTGCTGAAGAGCTGGCATCCCGCGACGCGGCCGGAGCGGATCGGCTTCGACTCCGGGACGCGGTGGGTGCGGCTGGAGATCGTCCGGGAGGAGAACGGCGGCCCCGGGGACGACAAGGGGACGGTGGAGTTCCGCGCCCACTACCTGGAGGGCTCGGTCCCCGGGGAACTGCACGAGGTCAGCCGGTTCGTCCGGCATGACGGCGACTGGGTCTACGTCCGGGGCAAGGTGGCCTGACCCTCCGTCCTGAGGCGCCATCCGCAGCGGACGAGGAGGGCCAGCAGCAGCGCGGGGACGACGAAGACGGCGGCGCGCAGCGTGGTGAGGTCGGCGAGCGTCCCGAGGACGAGCGGCGCGACGCCGATCGCCACCCCGGACGCGAGGGCGCAGCGGGCGGCGGCCCGGACGGGCTGCGACGGCCACGCCGCGAGCGCCTGCGCCAGGATGACCGGGTAGAGGAGCGCGACGCCGAGCCCGACCACCAGCAGCCCGGCGACCGCGAACGGGGCGGGCGCCGTCCACAGGACCGCGAACCCGGCGACGCCGACCGCCGCGGCCGCGGCGAGGAGCCGGTCGGCCCCTCCCACCGCGCGCAGGACCGGCCCGGACACCGCCCGTGCCACCGCCATGCCCACCAGGAACGCCGCCGAGAACGTCGTCGCGGAGCCGGAGCCGAGGTCCTTGACCGACCGGAGGAAGTCGGCCGCCCAGAAGACCATGCAGAACTCGACGCCGACGGCGAGCACGAGGTCGGACCAGCGGCTCACGAAGGTGCGCGGGGTCCGCTCCCCCGCCGCCGGCACGGCGTCCTCGCGCGCCACCGGCGCCACGGCCCGCCGCGTGAGCAGCAGGACGGCGGCCAGCGCCAGCGGCGGCACGGCGAACGCGAACCGCCACCCGAGCCCCTGGGCGAGCGCGGCGCCGATGAGCACCGGCGACAGGATGGACGCGGTGCTCGACACCGCGTTCGCCTCCCCGATCGGGACCGTTCCATCCCCGCCGTGCAGGGTGCGCAGCGCGGCCGGGATGAGCTGGACGAGCCCCGCGCCGCCGAGCCCGAGGACCAGCGCGCCGGACGCGGTCCCGAGCCGCCCCCCGGTGACGGCGATGATCGCGGCGCCGCCGACCAGCGCGACCAGGGCCGCGGGCAGTGCCAGCCCCCCGAGCCGCCCCGCGAGCCGGTGCCCGACGAGGCCGACGACGACGAGCCCGAGCGCGAACGCCGACGGGTAGAGCGCCACCTCGGCGCGCGGGAGCCCGCGCTCCTCGCGCAGTTCCGGCAGGATCGCGCCGAGCGCCGTCAGCATGTAGCCGAGGCAGCCGAGCGTCAGGTACAGGCCGTAGGTCGAAGACGTCCGCCGCAGGACCGCCGCCTCGCTCATGTCCACCCCCCCTTATTATGCTCGTTCAACGAGGATAATCGAGAACGGCGAGGATGTCACAATGCAGCCGAAGACCGCGCACTCGGCACGGGCCCTGCGCAGCCAGGGAGCGCTGGCGGTGCTCCGCCACGTCCACGCGCACCCGTCCGCGACCAGGGCGGACGCCGCACGCGCGCTCGGGCTGAGCAGCGGTTCCGCCACCGAGATCACGAGCCGGCTCAAGGCGGCGCGGCTGGTCGAGGAGACCGCGCCGCCCCGCACCGGCGGGCGCGGCCGGCCCTCCCCCGCGCTGACCGCCCACCCGGACGGCCCGCTGGTCTGCGTCGTCGACATCGGCCACGAGGAATGGCGGGTCGCCTGCGTCGAGCTCGGCGGCCGGATCGTCACCGAGGACGCCGGCCGCCACTCCGGCTCGTCCCGGCTGGTCGGGACACTGGCCGCGCGCGTGTCCGCGCTCCATGCCCACTACGGCGGCCGCGTCCGCGCGGTGTCGGCCTGCGTCGCCGGCACCGTCAGCCGGACGACGATCGTCCAGGCGTCCGGCCTGGGCTGGCGCGACGTCGGCCTCGGGCCGCTCCAGCCGCCGGGCATCCCGCTCCTCGTCGGCAACGACGCGACCCTCGCCGGGCTCGCCGACGCCAGGCGCGGCGCGGGGGCGGCGGCGCGGACCGTCCTGCACCTGATGGTCGAGGTCGGCGTCGGCGGGATCCTCGTCGTGGAGGGACGCCCGGCGGACGGCGCGACCGGCGCGGGCGGCGAGTTCGGGCACATGCCCTTCGGCGATCCCGCGCTGGAATGCCCGTGCGGCGCCCGCGGCTGCTGGGGCATGGAGGTGGACGGCGGCGCCATGGCCCGCGCGCTCGGCCGTCCCTCGCCCCCGGACCCGCGCACCGCCGCCGGCGAGATCATCGCGTCCGCGTCCTCCGACCCCGCGGCCGGGGACGCCGTCGCACGCGCCGCCCAAGCGCTGGGACGGGGCATCGGCGCCCTGGTCAACGGCCTGGACCCGGAGGTCGTCACCCTCTCAGGCCTGGCCCTCGACCTGGCGGCGACGGCACCCGCGCTCCTGGAGGACGGCTACCTCTCAGCCCTGATGCGCTACCGCCGGGCGGATCCGCCGCCCGTCCTGCCGTCGCCGCTCGGCCCGCAGGCCCCGCTCATCGGCGCGGCCGACGCCGCCTTCGACGTCATCCTGACCGAAGAGGGCCTGGACGCCTGGTCCCGTGCCTAGGCCTGGCGCCATTCCGGCACCGCGCCGGGCTCGTGCAGGCAGAGGTCCGGTGCGCCCTCCAGCGCCTTCTCCTCGCCGCCCGGCGTGTAGGTGACGATCAGCCGCAGCGGACGCCAGGTCGTGTTGAACGTCGAATGCCAGACGCCCTTCGGGATGTGGACGGCGTCGCCCTCACGGATCGGGAACGGCTCGCCGTCGTCCACCATCTGCGTCGCCTCGCCGGAGATCACGTAGATCACCTCCTCGGCGCCCGGATGGTTGTGCCGCGCGTGCCCCTTGCCCGGGTTGACGATGACCTCCCCCAGCGTGCTGCTCGCACCGGGCACGGACGACGGCGTGACGAACCACTTGATCGACCCCCAGTCGAAGGCCATCGTCGTCACGTCACCGGGATTGACGAGCATTCAGATCTCCAGGTTCTTGAAGGCGGCCACCTGCTGCGTGATGGCCTTCTCGGTCGGCAGGCGTTCGACCGAGGAGGCGCCGAAGAAGCCCACGACGCCCTCGGTCCGCGAGAGCACGTAGGACGCGTCGTCCGGTTCG
The DNA here is from genome assembly GCF_004348515.1 of Actinomadura sp. KC345. Classification (GTDB taxonomy): domain Bacteria; phylum Actinomycetota; class Actinomycetes; order Streptosporangiales; family Streptosporangiaceae; genus Spirillospora. The sequence goes on from NZ_SMKH01000199.1 coordinate 13,064, forward strand.
GCGATCGGGCCTCCGTGGCAGAGCACCAGGACCCCGGGACGGACGGCGGCCGCGGCGTCCCGCATGGCCTGCACCCGCTCGACCGCCTCGTCCAGCGTCAGGGCCGTGCCCGCGCCGATGCTGCCCTTGGTGGTGAGCCCGACGTGCGGGACGAGGACGTCGGCGCCCGCCTCCGCCATCGCCCGCGCCTGGTCCTCGTCGAACACGTACGGGGCGGTGACCATGTCGCGTTCGTGCGCGAGCCGCACCATCTCGACTTCCAGCTCGTACCCCATGCCGGTCTCTTCGAGGTTCTGCCGGAACACCCCGTCGTAGAGCCCCACGGTCGGGAAGTTCTGCACGCCCGCGAAGCCCATCGCCTTGAGCTGGTCGAGGAAGACGGGCATCACCCGGAAAGGGTCGGTGCCGCACACGCCCGCCAGCACGGCCGTGTCCTTCACGACGGGCAGCACCTCGGACGCCATCTCCACCACGATCTGGTTCGCGTCCCCGTACGGGAGCAGCCCGGCCAGCGACCCGCGTCCCGCCATCCGGTAGCGGCCGGAGTTGTAGATGATGATGAGGTCGACACCGCCCGCCTCCGCGCACTTGGCGGACAGCCCGGTCCCCGCGCCCGCACCGATGACGGGCTTGCCCTCCCCGACCGCGGCCCGCAGCCGCTCCAGAACGGTCGCCCGCTTCACTGCGATCCCCCCGAGATCATCTGGTGCAGCCGGTCGGCCATCGCCCGGCCGAACACCGGATCGTTGATGTTCACGTCGACTCTCTCCGTCTCCACCGCGCCCTCCAACTCCGCGAAGCACGCCTCGTCCGCCGCCGGGTCATGGAACTGCATCCCCGGAGCGTCGAGCGCCGACACGCCACCGAGCGGGACGAACAGCACGGTCGGCCCGGTCGCGTCCGCCAGTTTCGCCGCGACCCTCCGCCCCAGCTCCGCCATCTCCTCCGGCGTCGTCCGCATCAGCGTCACGGTCGGGTTGTGGACGTAGAGGTTGCGCCCCGCGAACCGCTCCGGGACGGTCTCGCGCGGCCCGAAGTTGACCATGTCCAAGGCGCCGGGCGCCACCACCTGCGGGACCCCGTGCCGCCCCGCCGCCGTGAGCCGCTCGGGCCCGGCCGACAGGACACCGCCGACCAGGTCGTCGGCCAGCTCGGTCGTGGTCAGATCCAGCACTCCGGCCAGGAGCCCGCTCTCCACGAGCCCTTCCATCGCGCGGCCCCCGGCACCGGTCGCGTGGAACACGAGGACCTCGTAGCCCAGCTCCTCCAGCCGCTCCCGCGCCGCGTCCACCGCCGGGGTCGTCACCCCGAACATCGAGGCCGCGACCACGGGCCGCTCGTCCACCGAAGGCGCCGCCCGCGCCTCGGCGTACGCCTTCGCCATCCCGGCCGCCGCGGCCGCCGCGTTCCCGAGGACCCGCCGCGTCACCCGGTTGACGCCCGCGATGTCCGCGACGCTGTACATCATCGTCACGTCCTTGGCGCCCACGTACGGCGCCACGTCCCCGGCGGCCATCGTGGAGACGATCAGCTTCGGCAGCCCGATCGGCAGATCCCGCACGGCCCGCGCCGCGATCGACGACCCACCGCTCCCCCCGACCGCGAGCACGGCGTCCACC
>NZ_SMKH01000019.1 GCF_004348515.1 Actinomadura sp. KC345
CATCAACACGGGCTTGGACCGCGCCGACTTCCTCACCACCACGCCCAGTTCCACCATCGGGGAACGCCTCCTCGCCGAGCACTATCCGGGCGGCCAGGGACGCCCCCTCCAGGTCATCACCGACCGGTCGGACACGGCCTCCGTGACCGCCGCCCTCCAGGACGCCCCCGGCGTGGCCGGCGTGGGAGCCCCCCTCCCCTCCACCGACGGACGCCTGGCGAAACTCGACGTCGTCCTCACCGACCCGCCCGACAGCGAAGCCGCGAAGGACACGGTCCGGAACCTGCGCGAGACCGTCCCGGACGCCACCTTCGGCGCGAGCACGGCCAGCGAGATCGACCTCGCCGACGCGCAGTCCCATGACCGCGCCGTGGTGATCCCGCTCGTCCTCGGAGTCGTCCTCCTCGTCCTGATTGCGCTCCTCCGCGCCCTGGTCGCCCCGCTCCTGGTGATCGCCACGGTCGTCGTGTCCTACTTCGCCGCGCTGGGCGCGTCCTGGCTGCTGTTCCGGTACGTGTTCGGCTTCCCCGCCCTCGACACCCAGGTCGCTCTCATGGGCTTCCTGTTCATGGTGGCGCTCGGCGTGGACTACAACCTGTTCCTCGTGTCCCGCATCCGCGAAGAGGCGGCACACGGCGACCACCGCGCCGGCGTCCTGCGCGGCCTGGCCGTCACCGGCGGCGTCATCTCCAGCGCCGGACTGGTCCTGGCCGCGACCTTCGGCGCCCTCGGCGTCATGCCGGTCACGATGATGGTGCAGGTCGGCGTCCTGGTGTCCCTCGGCGTCCTCTTGGACACCTTCTTCGTCCGCTCCGTCGTCGTCCCCGCCCTGGCCCTCGACACCGGCCGCCACTTCTGGTGGCCCGCCCGCCGAATCGAGGCTCCGCCCGCGAAACGGCCAAGAGAAGTAGCACACCACTGACACGGAAAAGCCGAAAGTCCACCTTCCGCCGGAACTGTGCGTGAGCCGGACGTCCGCCAATATGAAGCGGACGCCCGGCTCACGAACGGTTCATCGCCCATGTATCTCACCGACGACGACGCCCCTCGCCCTAATCTGGTGGAGTGCGGCTCGAACTGATCACCATCGTGGTGGACGACTACGACCGAGCCATCGCGTTCTTCACCGAGGTCCTAGGGTTTCACCTTGTGGAGGACTCGCCGTCGTTCACCAACGACGGCCGCCCGAAACGATGGGTCGTCGTCCGCCCGCCCGGCGCGGAGACCGGCATCCTTCTGGCGCGTGCGGACGGTGAGCGTCAGGCCGCCGTCGTCGGGGACCAGGCCGCGGGCCGCGTCGGGTTCTTCCTGCGGGTGGAGGACTTCGAAGCCGCTCACACGCGCATGACGGCCGCCGGAGTCGACTTCGTCAGCGCGCCGCGCACGGAGCCCTACGGACGGGTCGCCGTCTTCCTCGACATCGCCGGCAACCGCTGGGACCTGCTCGGCCCCTCCTGAGCGATCAGGCGGGCAGCCACCTGACGCCGGTGCCGTAGGCGTGCCACTCGTCGTTGCGGCGGCGGCGGGCGGAGAACAGCCGCTGCGAGCCCGCCGAGGCCCGGGCGTCCTCCTGCCCTTGGGCCGTGGCCCGCTGCCGCCGTTTCTCCCGGAATGCCATGTGCAGAGGGTGCCAGTTCTGGTGCCTGGACAGCTGTCTGATCTACTGTCTATATTGCGATGGCGATCCACCATGGGAGGGTCCTGATGCCCAGCCGCTACGAACGTCTGAGCCGTGAGCAGCTCGTCACGCTGGTCCCGGAGCTGTTGCTCATCGGTCACCTGATCGACCGGGCGGGCATGCCGTTCTGCCTGGAGGCGTGGGGCCAGGACCAGATGACGCAGATCGCCATCGAGGAGTGGGCGGGCGCCAGCCCCATCTACACGCGGCGGATGCAGAAGGCCCTCGGGTTCGAGGGCGACGACGTGCCCACGATCTTCAAGGGCATGCAGCTGGACATCGGCGCGCCGCCGCAGTTCATGGACTTCCGCTACGGCGTGACGGATCCGCTGCACGGGACGTTCCACCTCGACCACTGCGGGGCGCTGATGGACGTCGAGCCGATGGGCCCGTCCATGGTCAAGAACATGTGCCACGACATCGAGGACCCCACGTTCGACGCCACCGCCGTGGCCACCAATCCCAAGGCGCGGGTGCGGCCGGTCCACCGCCCGCCCCGTGTTCCGGCCGACCGGCGGCCGCACTGTGCCTGGACGGTGGAGATCGACCCGGACTCCCCCGATGTCGAGGCGATCCCCGCCCTCGCGGTCAACGAGCGTTCGCACGCCGCCACGCTCGTCCTCGATGAGGTCGACCCCGCCCAGGAAGGGCTGGGCGACTACAGCGGACCGCTCGTGGACGATCTCGATTTCGCGTCGTTCTCCCACTCGGCGCTGGTCCGGATGGCCGACGAGGTCGTCCTGCAGCAGCACCTGCTGAACCTCTCGTTCCAGCTGGCCGTGCGGGAACGCGCCGCGGGCGACGAGGAGCTCTTCCGCCGCGTCGCGCTGCGCCAGCTCATCGGGCACGCCGGTGTCGCGGCCGAGCGCCTGCACCGGGCGCTGGCGTTGTCCGACTCCCCGCAGGACGCGGCCCGGGTCGTCGAGCTGCATCCGCTGATGAACCCGATGCCGTACGTCCGCCTCGGCCGGGACGGGGAGTCGGTCACGGTGTCGCGGTCGCCCGCGCACGAGGACGGCGGCTGGCTGCCGCTGTGCACGCCCGGCTCCCCCGGCGCCCTGCAGGCGATCGTCCGTGCGGTGAACCCCTGCCTGGACGTCGAGATGAGCGGCACCGCGACCGATTGGACGGCACGGGTCGTGCTGACCGACACCGCCGCCCCGGAGACCGGGGAAGTCGCGGTCACGAAGATCAGCAAGGGTGCCGCCTTCCGGTTCGAACCGCGCCGGTCCCTTCCCCTCTTCGTGAAGTGAACCGGCGGCATCCGTCCGTGCGGCGGCCGCCGGATCAGGGCACGAGGACGGCCCGGCCGCGGACGCGGCCGGCGTCCAAGGGCCTCGATGGCGGACTGGAAGTCGTCCAGGCCGTCCTTCTCGGTGTGCAGGTGACCGCGCCGCGGGCCGCGAGGGCCATCAGGTCGCACAGGTCGTTGTAGGACCCGGACGAGGTTGCCGATGGCGTTGATCTCGGCGGAGATGATGTCGATCGTGGGGATGTCGATGTTCTCGCCGTAGTCGACCACGTGGTAGTCGCCCGCCTCGCGCAGCATGCGCACCCCCTCGGCGGTGGTCCCGCCCTCCCCGATTCGTGGCCTGTTCGGGCCGTTCCGGTTCCGCCGGGAGCCGTCCCGACCCAAGATGGGGGTCTTGATCCATTCAGTGAGGGAGCCCGATGGCGGACGACGCGGCGAAGGACCGGATCGACACGAGCGTCCCGCATTCGGCGCGGATCTGGAATTACTGGCTGGGCGGCAAGGACAACCATCCGGTCGACCGCGCCGCCGGCGACCAGTACCGGGAGACGTTCCCGGGCGTGGTCGACGTCGCCCGCGCGTCCCGGCTGTTCCTCACCCGGTCCGTGCGGTACCTGGCCGCCGAGGCGGGCATGCGCCAGTTCCTCGACGTGGGAACGGGCCTCCCGACCGTCGACAACACCCACGAGGTGGCCCAGCGCGTCGCCCCGGACGCCCGCATCGTCTACGTCGACAACGACCCGCTGGTGCTCGTGCACGCTCGTGCCCTGCTCACCAGCACTCCGGACGGCACCACCGACTACGTCGAAGCCGACCTCCATGACCCTGGCCGCATCCTGGACGCCGCGGCGAAGACCCTTGACCTCGATCGTCCCGTCGCGCTCGTCCTGAGCGGGATCATGGGCCACGTTCCGGACGGCGACGAGGCCCGCTCGATCGTCCGGGCGCTCATGGACCCGTTGCCGTCCGGCAGCCACCTCTCCCTCAACGACGGCACGAGCGTGATCGCCGGCGAGGCCGTCGAGGACGCCCAGAACGACTACAACGAGGGGGGCTCGGTGCCGTACCGGCTGCGCTCCCCGGAGGAGATCGGCCGGTTCTTCGAGGGCCTGGTGCTGGTCGAGCCCGGCCTGGTCTCCTGCCCGCACTGGCGCCCGGAGTCGACCGCCCTCGACGAGCCCGACGCCGTCGACGCCTTCGGTGCCGTGGGCCGCAAGCCTTGACGGCCGTGGCCGTCAAGCAGAAAGCCGCAGATCGATGATCTGCGGCTGGTCGCTGTACCCCCGAGCGGATTCGAACCGCCGTTACCGCCTTGAGAGGGCGGCGTCCTAGGCCACTAGACGACGGGGGCCGGACTTTGCACCCGGGCGATCTCCCGCTCGGGCCTGGCCAACCCTACCGGACACCGCCCACCGTCTCGAACGGTTTTCGGCCCTGGATGACGCTGACCAGATGTGCTGTACCCCCGAGCGGATTCGAACCGCCGTTACCGCCTTGAGAGGGCGGCGTCCTAGGCCACTAGACGACGGGGGCGAGTGTCCACGGAAAATGGACGCAGCTGGGGTACCAGGACTCGAACCTAGACTAAGTGAACCAGAATCACTCGTGCTGCCGATTACACCATACCCCAGTGAGGTACGGGCTTCCGTGCCGTTTCCGGCCGGTCGCTCGCGCCTCGATGAGAATACAGGACCCGGGGACTGCGGCCAAAACGATTGGCGCGGGAGGCCAGGCGGGACGCGCGTTCCCGGGCGTCACCGGGTGAAGTCGGGCGGACCCGTGTGACGCCGGCCCCAGTCGACCAGTGGACGCAGGCGGCGCCACGCCTCCCGGACCCGCGTCACCACCTCCGGCGTCAGCATCCACGGGTCGGCGGGCCAGCCCTTGTGGGCGTACAGAGAGCGGTGCCGGAGGAGTTCCAGGCGCGGGTGGTCCGGGGGCGTGCCGCGGGGCCGGGTCTTGAGCCGGTCTCCGGCGATCTCCATTCCGTCGGAGCGCAGATCGTCCACGATGGCCTGGAGTTCCTTGCCGGAGGTCTCGGACCCGGCGGCGTTCCGGTAGCGGCGGAGCTGCTCGGGCGTGGGCGCGTACATGCCGCCCGCGGCCATCAGGCCGTCCGCGTCGAGGTGGAGGTAGAAGCCCTCGCTCGTATGGCCGCCCTGGTGCGTCTTGTAGGGCGTCTTGTCCTTGCTGAACCGGAGGTCACGGAACGGTCGGAAGAGCTTCACCGCGCCGAATTCCTCCTCCAGTTCGGCGCACAGCTTGGCCATCGGTTCGCGCACATGGCGTTCGTACGTCTCCCTGTGGGCCGTCCAGTAGGACTTGCTGTTGTCGGCCTGCAAGCCCTCGTAGAACTCGAACGCCTCGTCGGTGAAGCCGCCGAACGCCATGGCTCCCCCTCAGTCGCGGGCGATGACGCGGTTGGACAGACTGCCGATGTTCTCGACGGTGACCGTCACCTCGTCCCCGACCTCCAGCGGGCCGACGCCGGCCGGGGTGCCGGTGAGGATGACGTCGCCGGGCAGGAGCGTCATGACCTGGCTGACGTACTCGACGAGGGTCGGGACGCCGTGCATCAGCTGGGACGTGCGGGCGTCCTGCCTGACCTCCCCGTTGACGGCGGTGGAGATCGCCAGGTCGCCGGGGTCGGCGTCGGTCTCGATCCACGGACCGAGGGGGCAGAACGTGTCGAAGCCCTTGGCGCGCGTCCACTGCCCGTCCTTGGCCTGGAGGTCGCGCGCCGTGACGTCGTTGGCGCAGGTGTACCCGAGGATCACGTCGGTGGCGCGCGACGCCGGGACCTCGCGGCACATCCGGCCGATGACGACGGCCAGCTCGCCCTCGAAGTCGACCCGCTCCGACAGCTTCTGCGGGTAGGTGACCGCCTCCCCCGGTCCGATCACGGCGGTGGACGGCTTCGAGAACAGCATCGGCTCGGCCGGAGCCTCGCCGCCCATCTCCTCCGCGTGGGCGGCGTAGTTCTTGCCGATCGCGATGACCTTGCTCGGGAGGATCGGCGCGAGCAACCGCACGTCCGGGAGCGGGAAACGCTGTCCGGTGAACGTCAGATCACCGAACGGGTGGGCCGCGATGGCGGCGACGGTGTCCTCCTCCACCACACCGAAGGACATGCCGTCGTCGGTGGAGAACCTGGCGATACGCATGGGCGAGAGCCTAGTACGCCGGTCAGAAGCCGCACGCCTTGCCGTTGAGCCAGCACGCCTGCGGGGCCGTCGTGGTGCCCGACGCACCGAACTGGATGTCCCACGTGGCGCCGGGCTGGATCGCGGCGGCGCCGTCCAGGTTCGCGAGCTCCACCAGCTCGCCGCGCTTGACGATCTTCGCGCCCCAGACGTTCTTCACCACCGCGCCCGGGGTGGTGAACGCCAGCTTCCACGTGCTCATGGGCACGCCGGTGCGGTTGGTGATGACCATGCGGCCCTCGAAGTACCCCTGGTCCTGCTGGGTGAGCTGGTAGGTGATGCCGTCGCCCTGCCGCACCGGCCCGATCGGCGCGGTCGGCACGGGAGGGGACGCGGGCTGCTGCCCGGGAGGCGCCCCCGGCGGGCCGCCGGACGGACCACCGGACGGGCCTGCGGACGGCGGCGCGGCGGGCGCCCCGCCGCCGGTGGCCCCGCCCGACGCCGTCGGAGCCGGTCCCCCGGCGCCCTCGGTCGCCGGGGCGGACGTCGCGGGCGCCCCGCCCGCCGTCGGCCGCTCCTCCGGCCCGCCGACGAGGAACAGGACCACGACCCCGGTCGCGGCGAGGAGCACGACACCGGCGGCCAGCGCGGCCAGGACGAGCGAGCGCCTGGAGCCGCCGGGCCGGGACGGCGGGACTCCCCCGGACGGCGAGGCGGCCGGCGGCAACGTGGCCGCGGGCATCCCGTGAGCCGACGGCCCGTGCGGTGGGGGCTCGTGCGGTGGAGGCGCCTGTGGTGGAGGCCCCTGCGGTGCGGCCGGCGGCGCCTGCATCGCGTGGGCGAACGCCGGATCCGGCCCGCCGAGGCTGGTCGGTTCACTCTCGGCGGAGAACTGCTCCGTCCACGGCGCCTCCCCGGGGGCGGACGCCGGGACGTACTCACCGGCGGCCGGCGCCTCGGGCGGCGGCGGTGCGGCGGCGGGAGGCGCCGCCGCGGACGCGGGCACGTGCGGGCCCGCGTCCGGCGCCTCCGCGCGCTCGGGTGCGGGGGGCGCCGGCGGGGTGATGTGCCGGTCGCCGGCCTCGCCCCGCTCGGCCGGAGGCTGCTCGTACATCGGCACGGCGTCCTCGGGCGCCGTCGCCTGCCCGGGAACGGTCGCCTGCCCGGGAACGGCCGCCTGCCCGTGGTCGGGAAGAGCCTCCTGCTCGGAGACGGCCTCCTGCCCGTACACCGGCGTGGGCATCTCGAACTCGATGGCCTCCGGCGGCGTGGACGCGGCCGGGTTGAACGGAACGGGGATGTCCGAGGCGGTGACCGAGGCCCGCGGCCGCCCTGCCGGGAAGTCGGTGACGGTGGACGGCGCGTCGTCGAGCGGCGGGTCCTGGAAGGTCACGTCCCAGTCGTCTTCGACGTCGTCCTCGAACGGCGGAGCGTCCTCGGGGTCGTCCACCGGGGCGGCGCCGAAACTCACTTCCGGGTCCTGGAGCGTCGCCTCGGAGTCGAAGGCGTCGTCGACGGGGTCGTCAACGGGTTCGTCGACGAAGGTCGTCTCGGACGCCGCCGCGGCGGGCTCGGGCTCCTCGGCCTTGCCGCCGGCGCGGAACTCGGCGGTCGTCTTGTGATCCGGGGGAACGTACCCGGGCTCCTCGCCGCTCAACTCGTCACCCTCCACGTTCGCGTCGATCTCACTGAAGTCCGACGACGCGTATGGCGGTTCGGTTCACCCGGAACCGGGAGGTCGCGCGATGCGGTCATCCGGCGGGGGTCGGCTCCAGGCCGCGGCGGGCCGCCTGGCGCAGCTGCCGGTTGAGCATGTCGGTGATCAGCTCTATGGCGTCCGGTGTGGTCGCGTCCTGCGCGCCGCTGAGCCAGCGGGTGGCCTCGGCCAGCAGATCCTCGGCCGAGGCCGTGTCGGCGGCGGAGCCCGCGTCCGCCATGCGCCCCAGCACGGCGCCGAGGCGCAGCGCCGCGTCGGCGCGGCCTGACTCCGCGGCGCGCCGGTACCAGTCCGCGGCCTGCTCCAGGTCGTCCTCGTGCTCGTACATCTCGCCCAGGCCGAAGGCCACGTCCGCCCACGTCCCGCCCGCGGGACACCCAGGATCCTCGGGGCTCCAGGGTCGGACAGGCATGCGATCACTCCGGTGGGTCGGTTCACTGAGAGACGGCACGCGCGTAGGCCACGCGTGCCGTGCCGCACCTATGGTGGATGCTCCCACCGGAATCCGCCACCACTTTTGCCATGTTTGACGAAATTCCTGCGCAGCCGCGCCGATACCGACGAAAAGACGCGCGGTCCCCCGAACGACCGCTTTCAGTCGACCGTGTAGCGCGCTAGCCGGTCCTCGAACCCGTCGTGTCCTGCGGTGGAGGGGCGCGTCCGAGCCGGGGAGCGCTCGGCGGCGCCGCGCTCCAGGAGGGCAGGGACGGCCCGCGGGTCGGGCAGCGCGCCCTCTCCGAGCCGGACCGGATCGCGCAAGACCGTCCGGACGCCGGGCTCACCGGAGACGAAGCCGCCGAGGACGAACCCTTCGGACTCGTTCCAGACGAGGGCTTGGAGGCCGAGGACGAAGGTCGCGTCCCGGGGATGGCAGGGGTCGAGCCAGATCTTCGAGAGCGGCACCCCGTGCGCCTGAAGCTCGTCGCCGACACGGGTGATGTATCCGCGGGTGGCTTCGACGAAGGGGTCCGGGTGAGGCAGGGGGCGAATGCGGCCGGTCACTGGATCATCCCTCTCTCTCATCTCCTAGAAGTATGAGGGAAAAGATCCGTTATGTCCCGTTTCTGGACGGAGAAATCTGACTGAAGGCAGCACAAACAACCCCGTTCACCACATTCCTCCCTCCTGCATCTCTGGTGTCGGTTATGGGCTCGGATCGCGCCGCGCGGACGCGGCGGCAGGCGCACGCGGGGGCGCCCTTGCCCCCGCGGAGTCCGTCAGTTCACCGCGGCGGCGACGGCCGGACGGTGCCAGTGCCGGAGCCGGGGACGAGGGGCCGATACGACCAGCCGGGGGACGACCACCACGGCGAAGCCCGCCGCCGAGCAGGCCGTGGTGAGCCTCACCGGCACACCGGCCCGCCGGCCCAGCTCGGCCGTGACCACCAGGACGGCGATCCCGGTCGCCACGACGGGCACCGCCCCGGTCCAGGTCTCCCGCGTCGCGCGGGACTCGTGAACCGGTGTCAGCACCAGCAGCGGATACGCCCGCTCGCTGGGCTGCTCCCCGTAGGCCCGCGCCGCGGGCCGCCCGCGCGCGGGCTGGTGTTCGGCGCCGGGCACCGGGTGCGAGGCACCCGGCACCGGGCCTGTCCGGCTGTCTTCCACTCGAACTCTCCTTAGGTCAGCGGCCCGCCCCGCGGCGACCGGAGATCATGTGCGCGGGCGGCTCGCAGGCGGCTCGCCCGCCGGGACCACCACGTTGACCAGCAGCGCGCGCCGGCCTCGCGCCGGCGTGGGCTTGCTCATCTGGCTGCGGAACTTCAGGTCCCTCGTGTGAAGGCCCATGAAGGCGACGTAGAGCGACAGGAACAGGAACAGTGCCGCGGGACCAAGGACCCACAGGGCGACCATCGCGGTCATGTTGAACCCTCCTCCTACTGGTTCGCGATATCTCTTACATCCAGAAGTACCTGCTGCTAGTATTGTCCGAGTTCTTCGCTGTTTGGGTTGTACCAACAAGTCTCCCTCTCAAGGTGTTACCGTTTCTAGAGGTTGCAAACACGTTGGGCGGGAACTACTTGTTTAGATCGTGAGGTCCGTTCCGTGCACATCCCTCGCCCGGCGAGGGGCACCGAGCCGGGTGGGACGGCCGGGAAAGGGGAGGGAGCCGATGGCTCGCACGACGCCGCTCCGCTGGCGCGACATCGCGAATGACCTGCTCCGCCGCATCGAGACCGGAGACCTGGCCCCCGGCGACGGCGCGGCCGCCCGGCGCCGCCTGCCTCCCGAGAAGGATCTTGAGGCCCACTACAACGCGTCCCGCAACACGGTCCGGGACGCGCTCTCCTGGCTGGCGCAGCAGGGGTTCGTCGTCTCCGAGCAGGGCAAGGGGACGTTCGTCGTCCACCGGCCCAACATCGTCCACGTGACGCTCTCCGCGGTCGAGCTGGGGCTCGCGCCGGGCAGCGGATCGGGCGAGTGGTACAACCGGGACGCCTTCATCCCCGCGCAGCGCGAAGTGACGGTGTCGCCGGTCAAGGTGGAGGTTCAGGAGGGCACCAAGGTCATCGCCCGGTACCTGCAGAGCAATCCCGGCTCCGAGTTCATCTCCCGCCACCAGGAGCTCTTCCTCGACGACCGGCCGTGGGCCCTGCAGACCTCGTTCTACCCTCTCGAGTTCGCCACCAGCGGGGCGTCCCGCCTGCTCTACCCCCGCGACATCCCCGAGGGCGCCGTCGCCTACCTCGGCGAAGCCCTCGGCTACAGCGAGGTAGGCTTCCACGACGAGATCAAGGCCCGGCTGCCGGACGAGAACGAGAAGCGGTTCTTCCGCCTGGGCGACTCCGCCGCCGACGTCGTCTTCGAGACCGTCCGGACGGCCTACTCCCCCGAAGGCACCGCGTTCCGGCTCACCGTGACGGTCTGGCCCGCCGACCGCACACGGCTGCACTACAACGACGGGCAGGTCCCCGACGACGTCCTCAGGGCCCCGGGCTTGGGGCCGCCCGAGGACGCTCCGCGCGAATCCCCACCGGCGGACGGCGCCGGAAGCGGATAGATCGCCGCCGTCCGACTGCGGCGGCCGTCCCACACCTATCCACCACGCCCCCCTTCCCGACCGGCTGGGAGCCCGAGGCACTCCCACCACCGGCCAGGAGGCGGGGGCTCGGTTTTTCTCGGAGTACAAGAGCACGTGGACACAGGAACGAAGACCCGCCGACGCAGCCGGGCACCTCACCGCAGCTACCGCATCCGCACCGCCCGGACGGACGAACTCGACGACGTCCTCGGCCTCATCGACCAGGCGGCACGATGGCTGGAGGCCGAGAAGGACACGACGCAGTGGATCCGGCCCTGGCCCAGCGCGGACGACCGCCGGAAACGCGTCTACGAATCACTGCTGAACCGGGAGACGTGGCTACTGTTCGACGGCGAGCGCCCGATCGGCTCGGTGACCATCAAGCTGATCGGCCACGAGGAGCTCTGGACGGCGTCGGAACGCGAGACGGAGGCCGTCTACCTCCATCGCCTGGTCATCCACCGGGACTACGCCGGCGACGGACTCGGAGCCGAGCTCATCGACTGGGCGGGACGCAGGGGGGCGTCGCTGCAGCAGAACGCCGAGCTGGTCAGAATCGACGTCTGGACCGACAACACCGAACTCCACGCCTACTACCGCCGGCAGGGTTTCCAGGACGTCGCCATCCGCACCACCAGCGACAACACACCCTCCGGCGCCCTGTTCGAGAAGCCGCTGCCCACGGCACCGCCGTCCGTCCCGCCACGCATTACCGAACACACCCCTGGCGCGTGACGGACGCGCTCAGACGAAGCGGACGAGCATGAGGTCGCTGTCGGGGGTCTCGCGCCAGTAGACGGCGCCGGGTTCGCGGGACATTCCCTCGACCTCGTTGGCGATGATCAGCGCGCGGTTGATGCAGTCGGTCTTGTTGTAGCCGGTCAGCTCCTGGAGCCGCTGGAGCGACTGGACCGCCTTGCCGGTCAGGTTGATCGTCACGCGCTCGCTCTGCGGGACCGCCTCCTGGCGGTGCGGATCGCCGGCGTCCATGTCCCCGCCCGAGGTGCCGGAGGCTGCTCGAGAGTTCGTCATGAGCGCATTCTCCAATCCGGGGCGGAGGCCGGTCCGGCGGCGCGGGGCGTCGGAACCGCCGCCGGTCAGGCGAGAATACAGCCTTCCGTCAGCAAACCCATGCCCCACGTACAGGGTGCACGTTAGTGGTTCCCCCGCCCGGTGAGCCGAAACCTTTGCGATCTCGGCTTCAATTGATTGTTGCCATCAGGATAGCTGATCGTCACCGGTCTTTATACATCAAACGTATGGTCTTCGTATGCCCCTCTGTGTAACCTCAGGGTTGGGAGAAGTGGGGACACGCGACGCCGGGGAGTCGGCGTAAACTACGCCGCACCTTCCCGGGGGAAGGACTACTTCGTGAGCACCGACCGTTCCGCGGCGCGGCTGTGGAGGCAGGCGACCTCCCACGGCGGCACCGGCCTGCTGAACGCGAAGGTCACGACCCCCGTGACGCTCCTGGCCGTGCTGCTGGGGTACGCGCTGGACGGCTCGCCGGGCGCGGTGATCACCGGCGGCCTGACGTTCCTGTCGCTCCCCGCGGTGACCGTGACGAACGCGTTCGTCCAGTACCTGCGGGCGGGGACGCTGCACGAACCGACCGGCCCGGCGCCGCCGCCGGGCCCCGCGCCGCCGGTCCCCGTCGCGCGCCGGGTGGCCGGGCATCTGCCGAGCCGCTCCTATGACGCGGCGACGTTCTGGGGGACGCTGACCACCGACGAGCAGCAGGGGCTTCTCGTGTGCGCGCGCCGGCACCTGTTCCGCAAGGAGGACGTGCTGTGCCGGGAGGGCGGCCCCGCCGGCGAGGTCATCGTGATTTTGTCCGGCTGGACGCGGGTCTGGGTCGAAGAGGGCCCCGAGCAGCGGATCATCGCGTTCCGGGGAGCGGGCGAACTGGTCGGCGAGCGCGCCGCGCTGATGGTCAAGGACCGGTCCGCCACCGTCACCGCCGAGGGCGACGTCGACGCCCTGCGCGTCGGCGCCCGCGACTTCGCGGCCTTCCTGGACGGCAACCCGCGCGTGCGGGGCGTGCTGGAGCAGCTGGTCTACCGGCGGCAGACCGAGCGGCCGGCGCGGAGCGCCCTGCCCGAGTGGTCGGGGGGCAACTGCACGGTCCTGATCACCGACATCACGGGGTTCAGCTCACCGTCGCGGACCGACGCCGACCGGCGGTACGTCCTGGACGCCATGTACCGGCTGCTGGACGAGGCGTTCGCCGCGTCCGGCCTCGTCCTGGCGGACTTCTACCAGGAGGACCGCGGCGACGGCACCCTCATCGTCATCCCGCCGACCACGCCGACCGAGGCCGTCGTCGACCCGATGCTCGCGCACCTGGCGGCGGCGCTGCGCCGCCACAACCGGCGCGCCGCCGAGGCCACCCGGATGCAGCTGCGCGCCGCGCTGCACGTGGGGCCGGTCCAGCGCGGGCCGAAGGGGGTGTCCGGCATCTCGATCATCACGGCACGCCGGATGGTGGACGCGCCCGCGGTGAAGAGGCGGGTCGCCGAGACGGGCGCCGACCTGGCCTTCGTCGCCTCCGACTTCGTCTTCGACACGGTGATCACGTCCGCCCCCGGGTTCGTCGACCCGGGCCGCTACGCGCGCGTCCGGGTCCGGCTGAAGGAGACGTCGCTGTCGGCATGGCTCACCCTCGAAGGCGGGACGCCGAAGCTCAGGGCGATGTGAGCATCCCCTGTCAGGGGGCCACCACGTCGTGGTAGTCGGGATGCCTCTGGATCCAGCTCTTGATGAACGGGCAGACCGGGATCACCGACCGGCCCGTGGCGCGAAGGTCGTCCAGGGCGCCGCGGGCGAGCCTGCCGCCCACGCCCTTGCCCTCGAAGGCCGGGTCGACCTCGGTGTGCGTGAGGGCGACCGTGCTCCCCTCGGCCGGCTCGTAGGCGGCGAAGCCGGCCAGCTCGCCGTCCACCCTGATCTCGTAGCGTTTCCGCTCGGCGTTGTCGGTGATCTCGGTGCTCATGCCCTCGATAATGCCCAGCGGGGCGATCTCATTCCCCCGGGTCAGCCCGCCTCGTACCCCGCCCGGAGCAGGCAGTAGGTGACGGCCTCCTCCAAGGCCTGCCAGGACGCGGCGATGACGTTGTCCTCCACACCGACCGTGCCCCACTCGCGCTCGCCGTCGCCGGACTCGATCAGAACCCGCGTCCGGGCGTCGGTGCCGTGCGCGCCCTCCAGGATGCGGACCTTGTAGTCGACGAGCTCCAGCCGCGCCAGCTCCGGGTAGAGGCGGCCGAGCGCGACGCGCAGCGCGTTGTCCAGGGCGTTGACGGGACCGTTGCCCTCGCCGGTGGCGATGATCCGCTCGCCCTTGGCGTGGAGCTTCACGGTCGCCTCGCTGACCATGGAGCCGTCGGGCCGGCGTTCGACGATCGACCGCCACGACTCGACCTCGAAGTGCCGCTGCCGGACGCCGGTCAGCTCCTCGCGCAGCAGCAGCTCGAACGAGGCGTCCGCGGCCTCGAAGGTGTAGCCGGTGTTCTCCAGCTCCTTGACCTTGTCCACGACGGCCTTGGACTTCTCACCGGACAGGTCGTAGCCCAGCTCGCGGCCCTTCAGCTCGACCGACGCGCGCCCGGCCATGCTGGAGACCAGCATCCGCATGTCGTTGCCGACGGCGGCCGGGTCGATGTGCTGGTACAGGTCCGGGTCGACCTTGACGGCGGAGGCGTGCAGGCCGGCCTTGTGGGCGAACGCCGACAGGCCGACGTACGGCTGCTGCGATGCGGGCGAGACGTTGGTGACCTCGGACACGGCGTGCGCGATGCGGGTCATCTCGCCGAGCTGGGCGTCGGTGACGAGGTTCATGCCGCGCTTGAGCTGGAGGTTCCCGACGACCGTGAACAGGTTGGCGTTGCCGCTGCGCTCGCCGTACCCGTTCGCGCAGCCCTGGACGTGGGTCGCGCCGGCCTTGACGGCGGCGAGGGAGTTGGCCACCGCGCAGCCCGAGTCGTCGTGGCAGTGGATGCCGACCCGCACACCGGCGGAGACGACCTCGTGGACGACATCGGCCAGCTCGTCCGGGAGCATGCCGCCGTTGGTGTCGCAGAGCGCGACGACGTCGGCGCCGGCCTCGACGGCGGTGCGGACGGCCTCCAGCGCGTAGGCGCGGTTGGCCTTGTAGCCGTCGAAGAAGTGCTCGGCGTCCAGGAAGACTCGTTGGCCCTCCGCACGCAGGTGGGAGACGGTGTCGCGGATCATCGCGAGGTTCTCCTCCAGCGTCGTGCGGAGGGCCAGCTCGACGTGCCTGTCGTGGCTCTTGGCGACAAGGGTCACGACGGACGCGCCGGATTCGCGCAGCGCGGCCACCTGAGGGTCGTCGGCGGCCTTCACACCGGCCCGGCGGGTCGCGCCGAACGCGGTGAGCTGCGCGTGCTTCAGCTCGAGCTCCGTGCGGGCCCGGCTGAAGAACTCGGTGTCCCTGGGGTTCGCGCCGGGCCAGCCGCCCTCGATGAAGCCGACGCCCAGGTCGTCGAGGTGCCGCGCGATGGCGAGCTTGTCGGGCACGGAGAGGTTGAGCCCCTCCTGCTGTGCGCCGTCGCGCAGGGTGGTGTCGTAGACGTGGAACGCGTCGCCTTGCATTGTGGAGAACCCCCAAGGATGGGTATCTGCGCCAGGGCACAAAAAAACCCCTCACGGACGTGAGAGGTCTGCGCGCCGGCGTCGTCCCGTTAGCTGCTGCCGGCGCGCCAGCCGATAATCACGAGGCTGTGGCGCATGATGCCGACCAGTCTGCCACACGGTTCGGATGCTCGTACCGTCCGTCCCGGATGCTGAGACGGCGATTCCCCGGCGCGGATGGCGCCGGGGCTGCGCGAACGCCGTGGTCAGACGATTCCGTGGACCCAGCCGTAGGGGTCGGGGCGGGTGCCGTACTGGATGCCGACCAGCTCCTGGCGCAGCCGCATCGACAGTTCGCCGGGCTCGCCGTCCCCGATCGTCCACTCGCGGTCGGCGCCCTTGACCCGGCCGACCGGGCTGATGATCGCGGCCGTGCCGCAGCCGAACACCTCGGTGATCGCGCCGGACTCGCAGCCCGACTGCCACTCGTCGATGCTGATCTTGCCTTCTTCGGCGGGGATGCCGAGGTCGGGCGCCAGCTTGAGCATCGAGTCGCGGGTGACGCCGGCGAGGAGCGTCCCGGTGAGCGCCGGGGTGAGGAGCCGGGCCCGCGAACCGCTGCCGTACACGAACATGAGGTTCATCGAGCCGACCTCCTCGACCCAGCGGTGCTCCACCGCGTCGAGCCAGACGACCTGGTCGCAGCCCTGCTCGACGGCCTCCGCCTGTCCGGCGAACGAGGCCGCGTAGTTGCCGCCGAACTTGGCCTCGCCGGTGCCGCCCGGGGCCGCGCGGGTGTAGTCCTGCGACAGCCACACCGAGACGGGCTTGACCCCGCGCGGGTAGTACAGGCCGGACGGGGACGCGATGACCATGAACAGGAACTCGCTCGCCGGGCTGTTGACGCCGAGTGCGCGGGTGGTGGCGAACATGAACGGCCGCAGGTAGAGGCTGTGGCCCTCGGCGTCGGGCACCCAGTCCTTGTCGGTCTTGACGAGGAGTTCGACCGCGTCCACGAACAGCTGCTCGGGGATCTCCGGCATCGCCATCCGGTGGGCGGAGCGGTTCATCCGGGCCGCGTTCATGTACGGCCTGAAGGTGACGATGGAGCCGTCCGGCTGCTTGTAGGCCTTGAGGCCCTCGAAGAGCTCCTGCGCGTAGTGGAACACCTGGCTGGCAGGATCCATGGGGATCGGCCCGTACGGTTCGAGGCGCGCGTCGTACCATCCCCGGTCGGCCGAGTACCGGATCGTGACCATGTGGTCGGTGAAATGGCGCCCGAAGCCGGGATCGGCCAGGACGCGCGCGCGTTCGGCGGCGGTGGCGGGCCGCTCGGTTCGCGTGATCTCGAAGTCCAGGGTGTCGCTCATCGCGGTTGTCCTCTCGCGGATCGCCGGGGCGGCCCCTTCGCCGCTTCGGCTTCCTTAGTCCCTATTGTCGTCCTTCGTCTAGACCCACCACTCCTTCGCTCGCGGCGCATACGGAAACGGGCGCGCCGCGAGGGCACGCCCGGAGTTCCCTGTTCCGACCAGAGAGGCGTGCCCCTAGCCGGATACTCGCTTGGCGATCGCGTCGCCGATCTGGGCGGTGGACCGGGCGCCGAGCGCGGCGCGCTCGGCCAGATCGTCGGACACCGCCTCCCCGACACGGCGGGCCGCGTCGCCGGCGCCAACGTGGTCGAGCAGCATGGCGACGGACAGGATCGTCGCGGTGGGGTCGGCCTTGCCCTGCCCGGCGATGTCGGGGGCGCTGCCGTGCACCGGCTCGAACATCGACGGCGCGGTGCGGTCCGGGTTGACGTTGCCGGACGCGGCGAGCCCGATGCCGCCGGCGATCGCGGCGCCGATGTCGGTGATGATGTCGCCGAACAGGTTGTCGGTGACGACCACGTCGAACCGCTGCGGCTGGCTCACGAAGAACATCGTGGCCGCGTCGACGTGGACGTAGTCCGTGGAGACCTGCGGGTACTCCGCGCCGACCCGCTTGAGGACGCGCTGGTAGAGGTCGCCTGCGAACGTGAGGACGTTGTCCTTGTGCACGAGCGTCAGCTTCTTGCGAGGCCGCGACGCGGCGACCTCGAAGGCGTACCGGATCACGCGCTCGACGCCGTAGGCGGTGTTGACGCTCTCCTGCGTGGCGACCTCGTGCGGGGTGCCCTTGCGCAGCACGCCACCCACCCCGGTGTAGGGGCCTTCGGTGCCCTCCCGGACGACGACCATGTCGATGTCGTCCGTCGTCACGCCCGCCAGCGGAGTCGTGACGCCCGGGAACAGCTTCACCGGGCGCAGGTTCACGTAGTGGTCCAGCTCGAACCGGGCCCGCAGCAGCAGGCCGCGCTCCAGCGTCCCGCTCGGCACGCTCGGGTCGCCGACGGCCCCCAGCAGGATGACCTCCTGCTCGCGCAGCTCGTCCAGGACCGAGTCGGGCAGCGTCTCCCCCGTCCGGTGCCAGCGGGCGGCGCCCAGGTCATAGGAGGTGCGCTCGAAGGCGAGGTCACTGGACGGGACGGCCGCGTCGAGGACCTTCAGCCCCTCGGCGACCACTTCCGGGCCGATCCCGTCCCCGGGGATGACGGCCAGACGAATGCTGCGGGAAGCCATGCGCGCACTCTACTGCAAACGTCTCAGTGCTTGGGCTGTCATCTCAAATACCGGAACGGACGTCACCTGAGCCCGCAGTCACCGCACATCCCCCCGCCTGGGACGCGGTAGTAGAGGCAGCAGTTGTGCCGGACGAACCCGTCCGCCCCGAAGGACCCCGCGCCGGCCAGGGGCTCACGGGCCAGCAGCAGCCGCACGATGGCGGCCCGCGCAGAGTCGGCCGGCCCGACGTTCAGGCTCCCGGCAAGCGCGGAGGCCGCATTCCCCCACACCAGGCCGTCCGCGAGGCCGACGAAGCTCGACAACACCTCATGCAAGGGCCTGAGCTGCTTGTCCACGACCATCGGATGGATGAGATCCGCGGCCTCCGACGGCCCCTCGACACCCCACCCGCGAGGCTCGGCGAGCCGAAGGCCGACCGACTCCCCCGGCGCCCACCGCCACCGAAGCCCCGCAAGATCGGGAACGACCCCGCGCGCCGCCGCCGCGACGACCGGCGACCACAACCGCGAAGCAAGCCCCTGAAAGAAGATGGACGCGGCGACCCGCCCCTCACCAGTCCCAAGCCGCTCACCGTAATCTGCAACAACCTGGGCAAGCCGCTCGGACTCACTCTCAGGCAGCGGACGCCACCCGGGCCCCTCCGCCCCGCCGGCACCGATCTCGAAGTAGGGCCCGAGGAGAGCAACCTCGCCGAGCACCCGCGCAACCTCGGCTGTGTTCATTGCAGTGCCCTCGGCGTCAGGCGCTGGCGCGCCTTCCTTCGGCGGGCACTGCGGTGCGATCGCTGCATCGCTCCGGCTCGCCTAGCGGCTCGCCGCGCGATCAGGTTTCTCGCTTCGCTCGCAACCTGCCTTCGGACACGATCGCAGTGGTTTTGGTTGTTGCGTGGTTGCGGTGGGGTTGATGTCCGTACGCGTGGTCGACTGCCCCCTGCACTGGGAGCGCCGAGTGAGGTCGTTCGGCTTGTCTCGGGCTGCAGACTGGGTGGCATGTTTCGGGGAATCGGCGAAGCCGAGCCCCCAAGGCCCGACCGCCTAGGGGACTGCAATAAACCCTCGTCCGCCGTTGTCGCGGCGGTCCAGGGCGGTCTGCAGGGCGCGGGCGGCTTCCTCTTCGGCGTCGTCCGCAGGGGTGTTGGTCCAGGTGTCATTCATGATGGTTCGCTCCGATCGCTGATGGTGGGGCCGCTGGCCGCCGGAGCGTGGTTCGCACGGTCCGGCGTGGACATCGGGCTCAAGGCCGGGCAGAACCTCCGCAGCGGGTGCCGGCCTGCCGATGATCAGGCCCCGCTGCGGCAGCGAAGGATTACCACGAAGCGCCGCATGACTACCTGCGAGATTACCCCGCGCCACCGTGGTTGTCCCGACCCGTGGCGGAATATCTCAATGACTGAGACGCTTGGACGGAAAACGCACCACGGGCGGGCACCCGAGGCAAAACCCCGAACACCCGCCCGCCGTACGACTGAAACACCTCAGCCGGAGCCGTTCAACCGATCACTACATGCGCTCCCGCACCAGCCACCACCGCAACCTCGCGACACCAAAACCACCGCGATCGCGTCCGATGGCAGGTTTCGAGCCTGCGAGAAACCTGATCGCGAAGCGAGCCGCAAGGCGAGTCGGAGCGATGCAGCGATCGCACCGTAGTTCCCGCCGAAGGAGGGCCCCCAGGGCCCGACGCCAAGGGAACTACAACAAGCACTGCGAACTACAGATCGACTCTTCTTCCCATGTCGGCGCCCACCTCGCGGGAGATGGCGTCGGCCAGTTGGGGTCCGATCGCCGAGTCGACGGTCAGCGCGATCAGCGCCCTGCCGCCCTTGGTGTCCCGGCCGACCTGCATGCTGGCGATGTTGACCTGCTCGTCGCCGAGGATCCTGCCGACCGCGCCGACGATCCCGGGACGGTCGACGTAGGAGAAGAACGCCATGTGCTCGGTCGGGACGAGCTCCATGTCGTAGCCGTTGATCTCGATGATCCGCTCGGCGTGCTTCGGGCCGGTGAGCGTGCCGGAGACCGAGACGACCGAGCCGTCGGACATCGTGCCGCGCACCTGGACGACGTTGCGCCAGTCCGGGCTGTCCTCGCTGGTGGTGAGGGTGACCTCGACGCCGCGGTCGCGGGCGAGCAGCGGTGCGTTGACGAACGTCACCGCCTCCTCGATCACGTCCACGAACACGCCCTTGAGCGCGGCGAGCTCCAGGACCTTGACATCGTGCTCGGCGATCTCGCCGCGGACCACCACGTCCAGCCGGACCGGGACGCCGCCCGCGAGGGCGGTGAAGATGCGGCCGAGCTTCTCGGCGAGCGGCAGGCCGGGCTTGACGTCCTCGGCGACCGCGCCGCCCTGGACGTTCACCGCGTCCGGCACGAACTCCCCGGACAGGGCCAGCTTGACCGAGCGGGCGACCTGCGTGCCCGCCTTCTCCTGCGCCTCGTGGGTGCTGGCGCCGAGGTGCGGGGTGACCACGACGTTGTCGTGCTGGAACAGCGGGCTGTCGGTGCACGGCTCGGTGCTGAACACGTCGACGCCTGCGCCGGCGACACGGCCGTCCTTGAGGGCGAGCTCCAGCGCGGCCTCGTCGACGATCCCGCCGCGGGCGGCGTTGACGATCCGCACCGTGGGCTTGACCTGGTGCAGCTCACGGTCGCCGATGAGGCCGAGGGTCTCCGGCGTCTTCGGCAGGTGGACGGTGATGAAGTCGCTCTCGCGGAGCAGCTCGTCCAGCGTGACGAGTTTCACGCCGAGCTGGGCGGCGCGGGCGGCCTGCACGTAGGGGTCGAACGCGATCACGTTCATGTCGAAGGCGGCGAGGCGCTGGGCGACGAGGACGCCGATGCGGCCGAGGCCGAGGACGCCGACGGTCTTGCCCTGGAGCTCCACACCGGTGTACTTGGACCGCTTCCACTCGCCCTGCTTGAGCGCGGCGTGGCCCTGGGGAACGTTCCGCGCGGTCGCGAGCAGGAGCGCGACGGCGTGCTCGGCGGCGGTGACGATGTTGGACGTCGGCGCGTTGACGACCATGACGCCGGCCTTGGTGGCGGCCTCGACGTCGACGTTGTCGAGTCCGACGCCGGCGCGGGCGACGACGCGCAGCGCCTTGGCGTGCTGGAAGACCTCGGCGGTGACCTTGGTGGCGCTGCGCACGATCAGTGCGTCGGCGTCCGCCACGGCGGGCAGCAGCTTGTCTTTGTCGCTGCCGTCGACGTGGCGCACCTCGTAGTCGGCTTCCAGCACGGCGATCCCGGCCGGTGAGAGTTCTTCTGCGACGAGGACGACGGGCTTGCTCAAGGAAACAGTCCTTCGGAAGTGGATGTCGGTGTGCTCTACAGGTGAAGTCGCGGGTCACCTCGTCGTGCCCTCGCCCCCACGCGAGTCTAACTGCACCCGGCGAGCACGGTTCCCGGCAGGGAGGCATGCACCGGTAACTCACGTTAGTCCCGCCGGTTCGCCCGGCGGGGCGGCTCAGGCCGCGTTGGGCTCCGGCATCGCGGCCAGGACGGACGCGACCCGCTCGGCGTCGGCGACGTGGATGTGCGGGACGTCCACGAACACCCGAAGCGGCCCGGCCGGCAGCCCCAGCTCGTCGGCGACCCCGACCTGCACCTCGCGGAGCGGGATGTAGGTCAGGTAGCCGCGGTGGACGTTCTGCGACCGGAACATCGCCGTCATGATCAGCCGGTAGCCGCGGATCCGGAACGACAGCGCGGTCAGGCTCGGCAGCCCGTCCGCCGGCTCGCCCGGGATCGTCAGCGAGATCCACGCGCTGGTCGTCCACGGCCTGGCCCGCAGCAGCTCCACCACCCAGCGGATCTGGTCGTTGCCCTGGAGGTCGTGGAGCCTCGGCCAGTACCGCCCGCGGACGGTGCGCCGCGTGCGCTCCTGAGCGCGCCGCACGAGCCGCGCCCGGTCGCCGTGCTCGCGCAGGATCGGGTCCTCCCAGCTCAGCGAGGCGACCTCGAACAACGCCGGCGGGCCCTCGATGATGGGCCCGGTGTCCTCCAGGCCGGCCTCGCCGGCGGTCCACACGTGCCGCAGGACGCCGATCCATGCCTGCCCGCAGGTCTCCCAGCGCCGGACGTCCTTGTCCTCCGCCGCCGGCACGTCACGACTCCTCGCCGTAATTCACCCCATGACCCGCGCTACGGATCGGGGAATTGCCCGCGGTCGGCATTGACATGCGGAGGAAGTTTTCCACCCCGCCTCCGGCCCGCGACCCTCCGTCGTTCTTGGACAGCATCACACCACTCATGTACTCCGCCCCAGCGCCGCTCCGGCGGCGGTCACATGGGCGTTCGCGCAGGGTGTTCCCGCACCGGCCGCTGCCGTCACGGCTTTCTTCAAGTATCAGCCAAAGCGCGCCGAAAGGATAGGGTAATTTATCCGGCCGGTACCTTCACCGGCATTCTGACGCATGGCACGACCATGGGTCACTTGGACAATCTGTCCAAAGGATCGTGAAATACATCACGAGGGCCCGGCGTGCGCGGCCCGGCCGTCCCGTTCGGCCCGGACGGCGTGGAGCAGACCTGTATCGCGGAGGACACACCGATGATATTTCACTGTGTGCGACGGAGCCAAGCCTTAACGTGACCGATGTTCCCGGCGATCAGGAGAGAACGTGACCTCGGATTGCACCATCAGCGTCCTGCGCGACGTCCTGCGCGTGTACGACCACCGCTACCTGAGCCTCGACCGGCTCCAGCGCGAGCGGCTCGTGGACGGCACCCGCCACGTCATCGGCGAGGAGGGGCTGAGCGACGCCGCACGCGCCGCCATGCCCGCCTCGGCCCGGCTCAGGGCCTTCTGCATCCAGCACGGCCTGCGCGAGGAACTGGAGCGGCTGATCCGCGACGAGATCGAGGGCGACCCGGCCGGCGCCGTCGTGGTGGGCGGCCGGATCTACGCCCTGTACCCCTACCTGCGCGGGGTCCCCCGGCAGGACGCCGACATCACGACCGAGGTCGGTGTCGACCACCGGTTGGACGGGGTGGCCTGGCAGGGCAAGAGGATCCGTATCCGGGGCGTCGCGGCACTCCAGCGCGTCGAGACGAACCGGACGGTCGTGGACGTCATCCTGCGCGAGCGCGTCTCGGGCAAGGAGCACGGTTTCCCCGCCGAGCCCTGGAAGGACCGCCCGGGAGGGTTCGAGGCCGTCGCCGACCCGGCGGTGGTGGAACCGGGACGCTGGGACGTGCACGTCGCGACGACGGCGCACGGGGTGACGCGCGAGGCGCGCTTCGGCTCGGTGCGCGCCGAGGGCCTCAAGACGGTCCCGCAAGCCCGCGCGGCGGGCGCGCGGGACGCGCGGTTCTACTTCACCAGAGGCGGCCATCTGGCCCTGACGGTGGCCGAGGAACCGGCCGACACCTCGTGGCGCGCCAGGTTCCGCCGCCGCCTCAAGCGTTGACCCGCGGCGTGCCGCCCTCACCGAGAGCCTGGGAAGGGCGGCACGCCGCGGGCCGCGACGAGGCGTCAGGCCTTGAGCCAGCTCATCATGGGACGCAGCTCGGCACCGGTCTTCTCGACCGGGTGCTCGGCGAGCTCCTCGCGGTACTTGCGGAACTGCTTCTGGCCGCCCTCGAACTCGTCCACCAGCTCCTTGGCGTACTGGCCGGACTGGATCTCGCCGAGGATCTTCTTCATCGCGGCCTTGGTCTCCGGCGTGATCACGCGCGAGCCGCGGCTGTAGCCGCCGTACTCGGCGTTGTCGGACACCGACCAGTACATCTTGGAGACGCCGCCCTCGTAGATGAGGTCGATGATCAGCTTCAGCTCGTGCAGGACCTCGAAGTAGGCCACCTCCGGCTGGTAGCCGGCCTCGGTGAGCACCTCGAACCCGGTCTTGATCAGCTCGGAGACGCCGCCGCACAGCACCGTCTGCTCACCGAACAGGTCGGTCTCGGTCTCCTCGGTGAACGTGGTCCTGATGCCCCCGGCGCGCAGGCCGCCGATGGCCTTGGCGTAGGAGAGGGCGAGCGCCCAGGCGTTGCCGGACGGGTCCTTCTCCACGGCCACGATCACCGGGACGCCGCGCCCGGCGACGAACTGGCGGCGGACGAGGTGCCCCGGGCCCTTCGGCGCCACCATCGCCACGTCCACGCCCTCCGGAGGCTGGACGAGGTCGTAGCGGATGCTGAAGCCGTGCCCGAAGAACAGCGCGTCGCCCTCGACCAGCGCGGGCCTGATGTCCTTCTCGAAGATCTCCCGGTGGTGGTGGTCGGGAGCGAGCAGCATGATGAGGTCGGCCTCCTCGGCCGCCTCCGCCGGGGTGACGACGCGCAGCCCCTCGGCCTCCGCCTTCTCCCGGCTGGCCGAGCCCTCACGGAGCCCGACCCGCACGTCGACACCGGAGTCGCGCAGGGAGAGCGCGTGCGCGTGCCCCTGGCTGCCGTATCCGATGATCGCCACGTGCCGGCCCTGGATCACGCTCAGATCGGCGGCGTCGTCGTAGAACATCTCAGCCACAGTGCTGTTGCCTTTCGTTGATGTGGTTGTTCACCGGATCATGCGCTGCGCTCGATGGCCCGCAGCGAGCGGTCGGTGATGGAGCGGGCGCCGCGGCCGATGGCCACCATGCCCGACTGCACCAGTTCCTTGATGCCGAACGGCTCCAGGACCTTGATGAACGCGTCCAGCTTGTCACGGTTGCCGGTGGCCTCGATGGTCACGGCGTCGGGCGCGACGTCCACGACCTTGGCGCGGAACAGCTGGACGGTCTCCAGGACCTGCGAGCGCGTCTCGGCGTCGGCGCGCACCTTGACCAGCACGAGCTCGCGCTGGACGGACGCCGAGGAGTCGAGCTCGACGATCTTCAGGACGTTGATCAGCTTGTTGAGCTGCTTGGTGACCTGTTCGAGCGGGAGGTCGGCGACGTTCACCACGATCGTCATCCGGGAGATCTCCGGGTGCTCGGTGACGCCGACCGCGAGGGACTCGATGTTGAAGCCGCGCCGGGAGAACAGCGAGGCGACCCGGGCCAGGATGCCGGGCTTGTTCTCCACGAGCACCGACAGGGTGTGCAGGCTCATCGGGGTCAGTCTCCGTTCTCCCACTCGGGCGCCAGGTCCCGGGCGATCTTGATGTCGTCGTTGGTCGTGCCGGCCGCGACCATCGGCCAGACCATGGCGTCCTTGTGCACGATGAAGTCGATCACGACGGGGGCGTCGTTGATCTCCATGGCCTTGGCGATGACCTCGTCGACGTCTTCGGCCTTCTCGCAGCGCAGGCCGACGCAGCCGTACGCCTCGGCGAGCTTGACGAAGTCGGGGATGCGCTTGGCCGCGTGCTCGGACCGGTCGTGCAGGGTGGTGTTGGAGTACCGCTCGTTGTAGAAGAGCGTCTGCCACTGCCGGACCATGCCGAGGTTCCCGTTGTTGATCACGGCGATCTTGACCGGGATGCCCTCGATCGCGCAGGTCGCGAGCTCCTGGTTGGTCATCTGGAAGCAGCCGTCGCCGTCGATCGCCCAGACCGTCGTGCCGGGCGCGCCGACCTTGGCGCCCATCGCCGCGGGGACGGCGTAGCCCATCGTCCCGGCGCCGCCGGAGTTCAGGAACGCGCCGGGCCGCTCGTACTTGATGAACTGCGCGGCCCACATCTGGTGCTGGCCGACGCCCGCGACGTAGTACGCCTCGGGCCCGGCGATCCGCCCGATGCGCTCGATGACGTACTGCGGCGACAGCGACCCGTCGTCCGGTTCGTCGTAGCCCAGCGGGTACGTGTCGCGCCAGGCGTCGAGCTGCCGCCACCAGTCGGTGTAGTCGCCCTTGTGCCCCGCCTCGTGCTCGTTCTGGACGGCGACGATCAGGTCGGCGATGACCTCGCGGGCGTCGCCGACGATCGGGACGTCGGCGTGCCGGTTCTTGGAGATCTCCGCCGGGTCGATGTCGGCGTGCACGATCTTCGCGCCGGGCGCGAACCCGTCGAGCTTCCCGGTGACGCGGTCGTCGAACCGGGCGCCGAGGTTGACCAGCAGGTCGGACCGCTGCAGCGCGCCGACCGCCCCGACCGTGCCGTGCATGCCCGGCATGCCCATGTGCAGCGGGTGGCTGTCGGGCAGCGCGCCCTTGGCCATCAGCGTGGTGACGACGGGCGCGCCGGTCAGTTCGGCCAGCACCTTCAGCTCGCCGGACGCGCCGGCCTTCAGGACGCCGCCGCCGACGTACAGCACCGGGCGCTCGGCCTGGACGATCAGCCGTGCCGCCTCGCGGACCTGCTTGGAGTGCGGCCGGGTGACGGGCCGGTACCCGGGGAGCTGCGGCGCGACGGGCCACTCGAAGCCGACCGTGGCCTGGAGGGCGTCCTTGGCGATGTCGACGAGGACCGGTCCGGGGCGGCCCGTCGAGGCGATGTGGAACGCCTCGGCGATCGTGCGGCCGATGTCGGCGGCATCGGTCACCAGGAAGTTGTGCTTGGTGATCGGCATCGTGATGCCGGCGATGTCGGCCTCCTGGAAGCCGTCCGTCCCGATGAGGGAGGACGCCACCTGGCCGGTGATGGCCACCATCGGCACCGAGTCCATGTAGGCGTCGGAGATCGCGGTGACGAGGTTGGTCGCGCCCGGCCCGCTGGTGGCCATGCAGACGCCCACCTTGCCGGTCACCATCGCGTAGCCCTGGGCCGCGTGGCCGGCGCCCTGCTCGTGCCTGACGAGGATGTGGCGCAGCTTCGCGGAGTCGAAGAGCGGGTCGTAGGCCGGGAGGATCGCGCCCCCCGGGATGCCGAACACGGTGTCGACGCCGACGTTCTCCAGGGCGCGGACCAGCGCCTGGGCTCCCGTCATCTGTTCGGTCGTCATGTCTGCGTTTCCTTGGGGAGTTGAGTGGAGGCTCGCCGGGCAACAAAAAACCCCCGCCGCCGTGAAGCGGTCGAGGGGAGGCGCGCAGGACGAGGAGCTTGGTCAGCCTGCGCGCCGACCAAGTACTACGAGAATGGTGATGATGGTGCTCTGCACGAGCCCACTTTCGCCGATGTCCGGCCCCCGGTCAAATCCGTGGACACATGCTCTCGCATATTGAGACGAGACCCGCTCACCCCGGGAGGGGCAGCGGGACGTCGCCGGACTGGGCGTGGGCTTCGAGGTTCGTCCGCACCAGCGACTCGACCCGCTCGGCCGCCATCGGGCGCGCCACGAGGAAGCCCTGGCCGCGCGGGCACCCCATCTCGCGCAGCAGTTCCAGCTGCTCGGGCCGCTCGATGCCCTCCGCGACCACGGTCAGCCCGAGGTCGCTGCCGAGCCGCACGATCGTCCGGGTGAGCAGCGTCAGGGTCTCGTCCGACCCGAGGCCCGCCACGAACGACGGATCGATCTTGATGATGTCGACCGGGAGCTGGCCGAGGTAGGCGAGCGAGGCGTATCCGGTGCCGAAGTCGTCGATGGCCAGCCGCACCCCCAGCTCGCGCAGCTCGGACAGGCGCTCCACGTTCTGGCCCGCGTCCTCGACCAGGACCTCCTCCCGCACCTCCAGCGTGAGGGCCTGCGGCGGCAGCGCGGTCTCCGCCAGCGCCGCCGCGACGGACTCCACGAACCCGGGCGCGGCGATCTGCCGGGCGGTGAAGTTGACCGACAGGCCGACGTCCCACGCGTCGCCGCGCCACCGGGCGACCTCGCGGCACGCCTCCCGCAGTACCCAGTCGCCGAGCGGGATCATCAGGCCGGACTCCTCCGCCGGGCCGATGAACTCCTCCGGCGGCACGGCCTCACCCGCCCGCCACCAGCGCAGCAGCGCCTCGACGCCGGTCACCCGGGACGTCGCCAGGTCCACCACCGGCTGGAACTCGATCGCGAACTCCTCCTCGGCCAGCGCCTGCTGGAGGTCGCTGCCGAGTTCCAGCCGCCGCACGACGTCGGCGTGCATGTGCGGCGCGTACACCTCGACGCGCCCGCCGCCGAGCTCCTTGGCGCGCGCCATCGCCAGGTCGCCGTTGCGCAGCAGGTCGGCGGCGGTGCGGCGGAGCCGGCGGCCGTTCTCCGCGCCGTCGCCGCCGGCGGCGTCCGCGGGCCGCTCCTCGTCCCCGGCGAACGCGATGCCGACACTCGCCGTCAGCACGATGTGCTTGTTGCCGACCTGATAAGGGTCGGCCGAAAGTACCCGCAGGAGCCGTCCGGCGAGCTCGACTGTGGCACGAGTCTCACTCTCGTCCGGCGGAAGCTGGACGAGGACGGCGAACTCGTCGCCGCCCCAGCGGGCCACCGTGTCGTCGGACAGGACGTTGGCGCGCAGCCTCCGGGCGGCCTGCGCAAGCACCTGGTCCCCGGCCGCGTGCCCGTCCGAGTCGTTCACCGCGGTGAAGCCGTCCAGATCGACGAACACGACCGCGATCTCGCCGGAGGGCTGCCGCGACAGCACCTCCCGGGTACGTTCCTCCAGGTAGGAGCGGTTGGGCAGGCCCGTCAGGCCGTCGTGGAACGTCAGGTGCGCGACCTGGCGCTGCAGCGCCGCCTGCTCGCTGAGGTCCCGCGTCGTGACGAGGAGCCGCGAGGGCGCGCCGTCGGAGCCGCTGTAGCGCGAGATCGTGGACTCGGTCGGCAGCCACGTGCCGTCCGCCGCCCGGACGCGGCACGACACCCGCAGCGCCTCGTCGCCCTCCTCGTCGTCGAGGACGTCGAAGAACACCTGCTGGACGCGCGGGAGGTCCTCCGGGTGGACGATCCCGTGGAGCGGGCGCCCGAGCAGCTCCTCCGGCTCGTAGTGGTACGTCCGCAGGGCCCCGGCGCTGGCGTACTGGACGGTGGCGTCCAGGTCGCAGATCAGCACCGCGTCGTTGATGCTCTCCGACAGGGCGCGGAAGTGCTCCTCGCCGGTGTCGACGGCCCGGCGCAGCTCGTCGTTCTCCCGCAGCAGGCCCGCCAGCCGGGCGATCAGCACCAGCGCCGCCGTTCCCGCCGCGATCGAGATGCCGGGTTCGAGGCCGTTCCGCCCGGTGAGCGAGTGGCCCGCGATGAACAGGGCGGCCGCGGCGGCGATCGCGGCGGGCGCGATGCCGGGCCCGATCATGCGGCCGCACTCCTCGCCGGTCCGGCCCGCCGCGTCCTGCCCGGCCTCGCCGGTCGCGGCCGCGTCCTCGGCCACGTCCTCGGGGATGTCGTCGACGGGCGGCCCGGGCTCGGCGGCCGTGCCCGTCCACGGCACCAGCAGCAGGAGCAGGAGCCCGGCCAAGCGCAGGATGTCGGACGGGTCGTCGCCCGCCCCGCCGCCGTCCAGCCGGACGAACGTCGACACGATGTCGGCGGCCGCGATGGCGGTCAGCGCGCCGTACCCCATCCACGCGAGACGGCGGTGCCCGCGCGCGGCGCCGAGGACGAACGGCAGCGCGCCGCAGACGAACACGACGCCGATGAGCGGGTACAGCAGCTCCAGCGCGAACTCCGTCGGCGTCTCGCCGGTCTCGTGGTAGAGCGTCCCGAACAGGGCGACCCAGCCGAGCACGAACAGCGCGCAGGCGCAGACGTAGGTGTCGGCCGCGTACCGCAGCCACGTCCCCGCGTCGCGGGGCACCCTGATCGGCGCGACGAGGCCGACGACCAGCGCGGCCAGGGCGAACAGGTAGAAGAGGTCGGGCACCGACAGCGACATGGCGCTGCGGCCGTACCCGTCGGTCAGGGCACCGCCCACGGCGCCGACGAACCAGGACGCCGCGGCGATCCCGTACCAGCGCCAGGACGCCCGCCAGAGCCCGCCGGGGGCCGTGTCCGCCGGCCCGTCCGGCCGCCGGGACGACAGCAGCAGGGAGATCGCGGCGGCGCCCGCGGCGCCCGCCTCGGCCCAGGCGATGAAGGCCGTCCCGCCCCAGCCCAGCAGCGAACCGGTGGCGTACAGGATGCCGACGACCGCGGCCATGGCGACGGGCAGCGCACGGGGCGGCAGCCGCCTGGCGTTGTCGCCGCTCATCGCGCCGTGTCCCTTCCTGCCCCGGTGGAGCGTTCGGTCCCTGCAGACGCCGCACGCGCCAGGGAAGAGTTCGGGTCCACGACCCTCGCCGCCTAAAACGGTCGGAAGGCCATGAATCGTGCCCCGCGCAGGGGTCGGCGCGGGTCGGCGGCGAACCGGTCGACTTCGCCAGCCGGAGATCAGCGACGTTGCTGCCGAACGTCCCCATCCGGCCGGCCGGCCCGCCTCAGCTGGGGCGGCCTGCCGACGATGGGAATGTTCGCTACGGGATCACCGTGAGGTTCAATGTACGTTCGGTAGGTCACGGAGCGATTGAGGCTGGGCGTCCTCCCGGCGACAAACGACCTCGTCGAACGGCGGTTTGGGACGTCCGAAAGCAGATCGTCACGGATGCGGCGCCCTGCCCGGCAACACGCCGGGTGACCGCGTTCGGGTGCGGGTATCGCGGTGTGACGGAAATGAGCCCGGGACGGGAACGGCGGGCCCCTCGGATCCGTACTACCTACGGGAGGCGCTATGCGAAGGCAGTCCATCGTCCTGGTCTCGGCCGCGGTGCTCCTGGCCGCCTGCGGGTCCCCGTCCGGCGAGGGGGACGGCGGCTCGTACACCCCGCCGCCGCTGACCGCGAGCGGCTCGCCGGGGACGGGCGGCGGGTCCGGCGCGCCGGGCGAACCGCAGGCGGTCGCGACCGGCCTGGAGGTCCCGTGGGCGGCGGCGTTCCTGCCCGGCGGCGACGCGCTCGTGACCGAACGCGACAGCGCCCGCCTGATGCGCGTCACCCCGTCCGGCGAGAAGTCGGCCGTGGCGACGGTGCCCGGAGTGGAGCCCGGCGGCGAAGGCGGGCTGATGGGCGTCGCGGTGTCACCGGGCTATGCGAGCGACAAGCTCGTCTACCTGTACTTCACGGCGGCGTCCGACAACCGCGTCGTCCGCGCCACCTACGACGGAAACCGGCTCGGAGGCCTCGCACCCGTCGTCACCGGCATCCCGAAGGGCGGCAACCACAACGGCGGCCGCATCGAGTTCGGGCCCGACAAGATGCTGTACATCGCCACCGGCGAGGTCGGCGACACCGGGCTGTCCCAGGACAGGGAATCCCTCGGCGGCAAGATCCTCCGCGTCACGCCCGACGGGAAGGCCGCCCCGGACAACCCCTTCGGCAACCTCGTCTGGACGTACGGCCACCGCAACGTCCAGGGGCTCGCCTGGGACGACGAAGGCCGCCTCTACGCCACCGAGTTCGGCCAGAACACCTACGACGAGATCAACCTCATCGAGAAGGGCAAGAACTACGGCTGGCCCGAGGCCGAGGGCACCAGCGACAACGACGAGTTCACCGACCCCCTCCTCACCTGGACGACCGACGAGGCATCACCGTCCGGCCTCGCCTACGCCGACGGCTCCCTCTGGGCCGCCGCGCTCCGGGGCGAACGCCTCTGGCAGGTCCCCCTCGACGACGGCAAGGCGGGCAAGCCCAAGGCCCACTACAACTCCGAGTACGGCCGCCTTCGCGCCGTCGTCCAGGCCCCCGGCGGCTCCCTCTGGTTCACCACCAGCAACAAGGACGGCCGAGGCGACCCCGCCGGCGACGACGACCGCGTCCTCAACGTCCCCCTCGGCTGAGGCCATTGCAGGATCACCGTCAGCGCAGGCCGCTAACCTGCCTGGATGACAGACCCATCCCGATTCACGGGGCTCGCCGAGCACATGGAGCGGCATCTGGGGGAGGTCACTCACGCGCAGCCCCCGGACTTGGGCGGGCGCAACCGGGGATTCGCGATCGGCTTCCACCGGCATCCGGAGAGGGAGATGGTCAGCGCCGCGTCCACAGGCGTCCGGTTCCAGGAGGTCGAGGCTCGGATGCCGGAGGGGTTCGTGTGCTCGGCGCTGCCGGACCAGGACTTCGACGCGAGCTACCTGGTCCACGTCGTGGCCGACCGGGTCGTGCAGAGCGGCAAGGGGCACGAGTACGGCGGCGGCTACCTGAACGACGAACCACTGATCCCGGACACCGAGGTCGTCGGCCTCATGGCCCTCCCCCACCCGTACATGCCGGACGACTTCCACATCTTCCGGGATGAGGCAGGGGCTTCGGTACTCCAGGTCATCACCCTGATACCGGTGACGCTCCTGGAGTACCACTTCATGCGCGAGCACGATCTCCAGGCCCTCGTAGCGCACTGGCGCGACAAGGACACGGACATCCTCGACATCCACCGCCCCTCCGCCATCTGACACCCGGCGGCGTCCGTGACGGCGCCGGCGCCCCCTCCGGCTGACGTCGCGTCAGTACTCCAGCGCAGCCCAGTCCACGGTGATCGGAATGGGGACGGAGATCTCCGGCGGCCCTCCGGCTTCGGCCTTCATGACCGTGCCGGTGTGCTTGTACAGCAAGGTTGCAGGGTCGATCTGGTAGAGCTGAATGAGCGAGACTCCGGTGTCATCCAGGCGTGCGATCCAGTAGTGCGGGATCCCCGCCTTCGCGTACTCAGCCAGCTTGTCCATGGTGTCCTGTGTTTCGGATCCAGGCGACACGATCTCGACGACGAGGAGCGCATGCTCCGGCCGGAGACGATCACCCCGATCGATACATCTGTAGAGGATGACGTCAGGGCGGCGATTGGAGAGCGGAATGTCCCTAATCCGAAGATCGACATCGATGTTCGCGTCGAGGCAGTCATGGCCCCGCTTCATTGCCGAGCGAGCATGACGCTCGATCAGGGTGACCAGCCGCAGCCCCGCTTTCTGATGCTCACGAGTCGGTGATTCACAGAAGACCACGTAGCCGTCCACGATCTCGATCATCTTCGAGATGTCCTCGGGCAGGGCCTCATACTCCGCCGCGGTCATCTGCTCGGGCTGCTGACGAATGCTCAGCAGCCAGTAATCATCCGGCAGCGCCGCCATCATCACTCCCTTGAGATCCCACCATGCTGACCTGCTCAGCTTACGGACCGGGTCGGACAATCACCCGGGTATGCGTTGTCCGGTCGACCTTGCGCACGCCCGGGTGATCATTCCGCCGTTCTAGGAGGCGCCGAGCTTCTCCAGGATGAGTTCGCGGGCTCGGCCGGCGTCGGCCTGGCCTCGGGTTGCCTTCATGACGGCGCCGACGAGGGCGCCGGCGGCGGCGACCTTGCCGGCGCGGATCTTGTCGGCGACGTCGGCGTTGTCGGCGATGACCTGGTCGATCACCGAGGCGAGCTCGCCCTCGTCGCTGACGACCTTCAGGCCGCGGGCGGCCACGACCTCGTCCGGGGTCCCCTCGCCCGCCAGGACGCCCTCGAACACCTTGCGGGCGAGCTTGTCGTTCAGCTCCCCCGCGGAGATCATCGCCTGGATGCGGGCGACCTGCTCGGGCGTGATGGGCAGGTCGGCCAGCTCGACGCCCTGCTCGGTGGCCCGGCGGGACAGCTCGTTCATCCACCACTTGCGGGCGGACGGGGCGTCGGAGCCGTGCGCGATCGTCGCCTCGATGAGGTCGATGGCCCCGGCGTTGACGACGTCCCGCAGCTCCAGGTCGGAGAGGCTCCACTCGCGCTGGATGCGGCGGCGGCGCGCGGCCGGAAGCTCGGGCAGCGATGCGCGCAGCTCCTCCACCCAGTCGCGGGACGGCGCCATCGGCACCAGGTCCGGCTCGGGGAAGTAGCGGTAGTCCTGCGCCTCTTCCTTGCTGCGGCCGCTGGTGGTGCGGCCGGTGTCCTCGTGGAAGTGGCGGGTCTCCTGGACGATGCGCCCGCCGTCCGCCAGCACGCCCGCCTGCCGCTCGATCTCCGACCGGACCGCCCGCTCCACCGAGCGCAGCGAGTTGACGTTCTTGGTCTCGGTGCGGGTGCCCCACTCGGCCGCGCCCCGCGGCATCAGCGAGACGTTGACGTCGCAGCGCATCGAGCCCTGCTCCATGCGGACGTCCGACACGCCCAGCGAGCGGACCAGCTCGCGCAGCTCGGTCGCGTAGGCGCGGGCCACCAGCGGCGCCTTGTCGCCGGTCGCGGCGATCGGCTTGGTGACGATCTCGACCAGCGGGATCCCGGCCCGGTTGTAGTCGACCAGCGAGAACTCGGCGCCGTGGATGCGCCCGGTCGTGCCGCCGACGTGCAGCGACTTGCCGGTGTCCTCCTCCATGTGGACGCGCTCGATCTCGATCCGGTACGTCTCGCCCTCGACGTCGACGTCCAGGTACCCGTCGACGCACAGCGGCTCGTCGTACTGGGAGATCTGGAAGTTCTTCGGCATGTCCGGATAGAAGTAGTTCTTCCGGGCGAACCTGCACCACTCGACGATGTCGCAGTTGAGCGCGAGGCCGATCTTGATGATGCCCTCGATCGCGGCGTGGTTGGTGACCGGCAGCGAACCGGGCAGCCCCAGGCACACCGGGCACACCTGCGTGTTCGGCTCGGCGCCGAACCCGGTGGGGCAGCCGCAGAACATCTTGGACGCGGTACCCAGTTCGATGTGGGTCTCGATGCCGAGCACCGGCTCGAACCTGGCCAGCGCCTCGTCGTAGTCCATCAGGGTCGGAGTGGTCACTTCGCCTCCACCAGTTCCGGGGCCTGGGCCAGGAGGGGGCCGCCCCAGCGGTCTTCGAGGGCCCGCTCGACGGCGGCGCCGACGCGGTAGACGCGGTCGTCGCCGAGGACGGGGGCCATGATCTGCAGGCCGACCGGCAGGCCGTCCGACAGCCCGCACGGCACGGAGATCGCGGCGTTGCCGGTGAGGTTGGCCGGGATCGTGCACAGGTCGGCCAGGTACATCGCGACCGGGTCGTCGGCGCGCTCGCCGATCGGGAACGCGGTCGTCGGGGTGGTCGGCGACACCAGCACGTCCACCTGCTCGAACGCGGCCTCGAAGTCGCGCTTGATCAGCGTCCGGACCTGCTGCGCCTTGCCGTAGTAGGCGTCGTAGTAGCCCGACGACAGCGCGTAGGTGCCGAGCATGATGCGCCGCTTGACCTCGGGCCCGAAGCCCTCGGCCCGGGTCAGCGCCATGACCTCCTCGGCGCTCCGGCCGCCGTCGTCGCCGACGCGCATGCCGTACCGCATCGCGTCGAAGCGGGCCAGGTTGGACGAGCACTCCGACGGCGCGATGAGGTAGTAGGCGGGCAGCGCGTAGGTGAAGTTCGGGCAGGACACCTCGACGACCTTCGCGCCCAGGGACTCCAGAAGCTCGACCGTCTCGTTGAAGCGCGCCGTGACGCCCGGCTGGTAGCCCTCGCCCGCGAACTCCTTGACGACGCCGACGCGCAGCCCGTTGACGTCGGCGCGGCGCGCGGCCTCCACGACCGGCGGGACGGCCTCGGACACCGACGTCGAGTCCATCCGGTCGTGGCCGCTGAACGCCTCGTGCAGCAGCGCCGCGTCCAGCACGTTGCGTGCGAACGGACCGGGCGTGTCCAGCGACGACGCGAACGCGATCACGCCGTACCGGGACGACCCGCCGTAGGTGGGCTTCATGCCGACGATGCCGGTGACCGCCGCGGGCTGCCGGATCGACCCGCCCGTGTCGGTCCCGGTCGACAGCGGCGCCTCGTACGCGGCCACCGCCGCGGACGAGCCGCCCGACGAACCACCGGGGATGCGCTCCAGGTCCCACGGGTTGCGCGAGGTGAAGTAGGCGCTGTTCTCCGTGGACGACCCCATGGCGAACTCGTCCATGTTCGTCTTGCCGAGGATCACCAGCCCGGCCTCGCGCAGCCGCGCCGTCACCGTCGCGTCGTACGGCGGCCGCCACCCCTCAAGGATCTTCGACCCGGCGGTGGTGGGCATGTCCGTCGTGGTGAACACGTCCTTGTGGGCGATGGGGACCCCGGCCAGCGGGCCGAGCCGCTCCCCCGCCGCGCGCCGCTCGTCCACCTTCCGGGCCTGCGCCAGCGTCGCGTCGCGGTCGACGTGCAGGAACGCCTTCACCTGTCCGTCCACGGCGGCGATGCGGTCCAGATGCGCCTCGGCGACCTCGGCCGCGGAGGCCTCACCCGCGGCGAGCAGCTCCCCGAGCTCCGCCGCGCCCTTCCCGACCAGCTCCATCAGGCCTCCTCGTCCAGGATCCGGGGGACGCGGAAGCGCTGCTCCTCGGCGGCCGGCGCGCCGGCCAGGGCCTGCTCGGGCGCGAGGCTCGGCCGCACCTCGTCGGCCCGGTAGACGTTGGTCAGCGGCAGCGCGTGCGAGGTGGGCGGGATGTCCTCCGCCGCGACCTCCTGCACCCGCGCGACCGCGGAGATGATCTGGTCGAGCTGGGCGGCGAGCTGATCGAGCTCAGCGTCGCCGAGCGCCAGCCGTGACAGCCGGGCGAGATGCGAAACCTCGTCACGGGTGATGGCGGACATGAGAGAAACCGTTCCTGCGGACCGATGGGATTCAGCCCCCATCCTATTGGCCGCACCCCACCCACCCGACCGCATTTACGCGGCACCGCGACCGGCGCGCCCCTCCGATCCGCCCACCCCGCCGGGAGCAGGCCCGGCGGTGGGCGTTGCCCGGCATCACCGTGCTCGGACGGTCTATAGCGCAGCGGCCATCGCTGTGAACCACACCAAACCAAACACGGGAGGAGCACCTATGTGCCCCAAGTGCCAGAGCCGGCTGGACGACTACGTGCAGGGTGAGTTCAAGCTCATCGTCTGCCGGAACCCCCTCTGCACGTTCACCAAGACCGTCCACGGCGACACCGAAGTCGTCTACGACGTGACCGCCCCGACCACGGCCGCGACCCTCAAGGCCGTCGTCAAGGCCATCGGCTCCAAGATCATGGCCCGCATCGGCTAGGCCGGCGACCGTTAGGCCGCTGAACTAGAGCGGCCGCCACCCGCGTTCCGCCATGACCGCATGGCGGAACGTCCACCCCTGAGGGGCCCGGTACCACCGGGCCCCTCTCTCTTCGCCACCCGAGCCTTCACCCCCCGAGCTAGGGCCCGAAGGTGGAAGGGACCGCCAGGAAGGCGTCCCGGAGCCAGGTGGTGGCGGTCTCGGCGTCCATGGGGCGGCCGAAGTGCCAGCCCTGGGCGGCGTCGCAGCCCATCTCGCGGAGGGCCTGGGCGGTGGCCGGGTCCTCGACGCCTTCGGCGACCGAGCGCAGGCCCAGGGTGCGGACGAGGTCGACGATGGAGCGGACGATGACGGCGTCGTCGGTGGACTCGGTGAGGCGCCCCACGAACGAGGAGTCGATCTTGATCTCCTCGACGGGGAGGTGCTTGAGCCGGACGAGGGAGGAGTAGCCGGTGCCGAAGTCGTCCAGGCTGAGCGGGATGCCGAGGTCGGCGAGGGCGCCGACGGTGTCGGAGGCGTAGGCGGGCTCGTTCATGAGGATCCGCTCGGTGATCTCCAGCTGGAGGGCGGCGGCGGGCAGGCCGCGGGCCAGGAGGCCCTCCTCGATCGTCTCGGTGAGGCCGGTGTCGAGGAGGTCGCGTCCGGAGGCGTTGACGGCGATCTGGACGGTGAGGTCCTCGCGCCACCACGCGGCGGCCTGGGCGAGCGCGGCCCCCACGACGTGGTGGGTGATCGAGCGCATCAGGTACGTCTGCTCGGCGATGGGGAGGAACGCGGCGGGTTCGAGGATGCCCTTGTCGGGGTGGCGCCAGCGCAGGAGGGCCTCCATGCCGACGAGCTGGCCGTCCCGCAGGGAGATCTTCGGCTGGTAGAACAGCTCCAGCTCGGAGCGGTCGATGGCGCGGCGCAGGTCGCCGAGCATGCTGAGGCGGGCCGGGGAGTTGCGGTCCTTGGCCGGGGAGTAGATCTCGACGCCGGAGCGGGCCTCCTTGGCGTTGTACATGGCGACGTCGGCGCGCTGGAGGAGCAGCTCGAAGTCGGGCGCGTGGTCGGGGAACAGCGCGATGCCGACGCTGGCCTCCAGGTCGAACGACATGCCGTCGAGCCGGACGGGTTCGCTGAGCGCGGCGCGGAGCCGGGCGGCGACCTCGCGGGCGGCGGCCTCGTCGCGGACGGACGGCAGCAGCACCGCGAACTCGTCGCCGCCGAGCCGCGCGACGAGGTCGCCGGGGCGGACGCTGTGGGTGAGGCGGTGCGCGACGAGCTGGAGGAGGCGGTCGCCGGTGGGGTGCCCGAGCGTGTCGTTGACCTCCTTGAAGCGGTCGAGGTCGAGCAGGAACAGGCCGGCGCGGTGGCCGGGCGGTTCGGTCCTGAGCGGGAAGTGCTTGCCGAGCGCCCCGGCGCGCTGGGCGCGTTTCCCGGCGCCGCGGGCTTCGGCGAGGGCCTCCTCGGTCCGGACGATGAGGAGCTTGCGGTTGGGGAGGCCGGTGAGCCCGTCGTGCAGGGCCTGGTGCTCGCGCCGGACGGAGACCGAGGCGTTCAGGTAGACGGCGATGAACGGCAGCACGATCAGGGGCACGAACACCGCGGACCGGTCCATCGCGACGACCATCAGCGGGGCCAGGCCGAGCAGCGCCAGGTGCACGAGGACCTGGTACCCGAGGTCGAAGCGCAGCGCCTTCATGAGCGAGATCCGCTCGTGCAGGGCGACGGCGGAGCCGACGAGGGTGTCGTTGCAGGCGAAGTAGACCGCACCGGCGAGCGCTATCGCGGGCAGGTCCCTGCCGTCCGGCACCCACAGGTCCGTGGGGGTGGCGAGGTCGCCGAACAGGGCGAGGACGAGCTGGGCGGCGGCCAGGCTGAGCGTGTACTGCGCGGCGTTGAAGGCGATGCGGTGCGGGGTGCGGCCGCGGAAGATGCCGCAGGTGACGACGGCGATGACCTGGAGGGCGGCGGCGATCGGCAGGCCCGCGTACAGCAGCGCGGCGAACGAGAAGGTGGTGGAGGTCGTGGCGCCGTTGTTCTCGGTGGAGCCGGGGGTGATGATCGGCCGCAGCTCGCCGAAGATGATGAAGCAGCCGAGGATCCAGAACACCGGCGTGCTCGCGAGCGCGTCCAGGTCGGGCCCGCTCAGCCCGGAGAACGCGGTGGCGCAGGCGGCGACGCCGAGCACGATGACGACGACGAAGTAGATCCACAACGGGGAGCCGCGGCGTGGCGCCGTGTTCCGCGTGTTGTTCGGGTCCTTCATCACATCCTCGGGGGGTTCGGGGGGCTTCCCCCGGCACCGGGCGTCCCCGACCTCGGGGGACGCCCCCCGGGCGTTACGTCCGGAGATTCAGGTGTAGGTCGTGATGAGAGGGAGAGTACGGCCTCCGGTCAACTTCGCGAAACCGATTGCGTACGTTGCGTTATGCCCATTCTGTACCCGCCCCTCACCGTTGGGTAGCTGCAGTGTACCCCTGAGTAACCCAAAGCTGGTGAAAGCCCCCCGAACACTCCGCGTTATTCCTCGGCGCGGACGGTCACCTCCCTGGCCGCATCCGGCCCATCCGCCAGCAGGACGCGGAAGCCCTCCTCCGCCAGCACCGGCACGCCCAGCTTGACGGCCTTGTCGAACTTGGACCCCGGGCTGTCGCCCACGACCACGAAGCCCGTCTTCTTCGACACCGACCCGGACACCTTGCCCCCGAGCTTCTGCACCGCCTCGGTCGCCGAGTCGCGGCTGAACCCCTCCAGCGATCCGGTGATGACCACGCTGACGCCCTCCAGCGGGCGGGGCCCTCCGGCGCCCTCGTCCTGCATCCGGACCCCCGCGGCCCGCCACTTGTCGACGATCTCGCGGTGCCACCCGACGTCGAACCAGCTCTTGATCGACGCGGCGATCGCCGGGCCGACGCCGTCGACGGCGGCCAGTTCCTCCTCCGAGGCGTTCGCGATCGCGTCCATCGACCGCATCTCCCGGGCCAGGTCCTGCGCCGCCGAAGGCCCCACGTGCCGGATCGACAGCGCCACCAGCACCCGCCACAGCGGCTGCTTCTTCGCCTTCTCCAATTCGTCGAAGAGGACCTCGACGGTCTTCTTCGGCTCGCCCTCCTTGTTCGCGAAGAACGACACGACCTTGGGCTCGCCGGTCTTCGGATCGGTCTTGGAGGTGCCCGTCCGCTGGTCGAGGACGGGGCTCCGGATCGGGAGGAGCCGCTCGACGGTCAGGTGGAACAGGTCGCCCTCGTTCTTGACCGGCGGCTCATCCGGCTCCAGCGGCTGGGTGAGCGCCGTCGCCCCCACGTAGCCGAGCGCCTCGATGTCGAGCGCGTTGCGGCTGGCCACGAAGAACAGCCGCTCGCGCAGCTGCCCGGGGCAGTACTGCGCGTTCGGGCACCGGATGTCGGCGGCGCCCTCCTTCTCGTAGGCCAGCTCGGTGCCGCACTCGGGGCAGTGCGTCGGCATCTCGAACTCGCGTTCCGACCCGTCCCGCAGCGCGGCCACCGGCGCGACGATCTCGGGGATCACGTCGCCGGCCTTGCGCAGGACGACGGTGTCGCCGATCAGGACGCCCTTGCGCTTGACCTCGCCCTCGTTGTGCAGGGTGGCCCGCTCCACGGTCGACCCGGCGACCTTGACCGGCTCCATCACGCCGTAGGGGGTGACGCGCCCGGTCCGGCCCACCCCGACCTTGATGTCGAGGAGCTTGGTGTTGACCTCCTCCGGCGGGTACTTCCACGCGATCGCCCAGCGCGGCGCCCGGCTCGTCGACCCGAGCCGCCGCTGGAGCGAGAACTGGTCGACCTTGACGACCACGCCGTCGATCTCGTACGCGGTGCCGTGCCGGTTCTCGCCGTACTCGGCGATGTACTCGCGGACGGCGTCCATCCCGCCGAGGACCTTGTAGCGGTCGCTGACCGGCAGCCCCCAGCCGCGCATCAGCTCGTAGGCCCCGGACTGGCTCTCCGGCTGCGTCCCGCCGCGCCACGCGCCGTACCCGTGGACGAGCATGCCGAGCGGCCGCTGCGCCGTGACCCGCGGGTCCTTCTGCCGCAGCGATCCCGCCGCCGCGTTGCGCGGGTTGGCGAACGGGTCCTTGCCGGCCTCCACCTGCGCGGCGTTGACCTGCTCGAACCCCTCGACCGGGAGGAAGACCTCGCCGCGGACCTCCAGCACGTCCGGCCAGCCCTCGCCCGCCAGCCGGTGCGGGATGTCGGCGATGCTGCGGACGTTGTTGGTGACGTCCTCGCCCGTGCGCCCGTCGCCGCGGGTGACGCCGCGCACCAGCCGCCCGTCCTCGTAGGTCAGCGCGATGGCCAGCCCGTCGATCTTCAGCTCGCACAGGTAGCCGGCGACCTCGCCGACCTCCTTGACCACACGCTCGTCCCACGCGACCAGCTCGTCGGCGTTCATCGCGTTGTCGAGGCTCTGCATTCGCTCCAGGTGCCGGACGGTCGCGAAGTCGGTGACGATCGGCGCGCCGACCCGCTGCGTCGGCGAGTCGGGCGTGACCAGCTCCGGATGCCGCGCCTCCAGCTCCTGCAGCTCCCGCATCCGCCGGTCGTAGTCGGCGTCGGTGAGGGCGGGGCTGTCGAGGACGTAGTAGCGGTAGTTGGCCTCGTCGATCTCCCGGCTCAGCTCCAGGTGCCGCTGCCGCGCCTCGGTGGGAACGCCGTCGCTCATGGTCATGCCCCTATTGTCGCCGCCGCGTCCGACAATACGAGCCCCGCCACACCAGGGTCAGCCGGCGGCCAAGAGCATCCGGGCCGTGTCGCGGCAGCGTTTCAGCGCGTCGCGGACGTAGCGCGGGGACGCGCCGGCCATCCCGCACGCCGGGGTGACCACGACCTGTTCCGCCATCCGGGCGGGCGGGAATCCGAGCCGCCGCCACAGCGCCTTGACCGGTTCCGCGGTCGCCTGGAGGGACGGGAGGACGGCGTCGGTTCCGGGCACCGCGCCGAGCAGGAGGCCCGTCCCGGCTTCGATCG
This sequence comes from Actinomadura sp. KC345, assembly GCF_004348515.1. Lineage (GTDB taxonomy): Bacteria > Actinomycetota > Actinomycetes > Streptosporangiales > Streptosporangiaceae > Spirillospora. Next base: position 41,636 of record NZ_SMKH01000019.1, read on the forward strand.
TCTCGCCCACGGCGTCGTCGTCGCGCTTCGGCATGAGCCGCAGGTCGGCCGAGATGGCCTTCGCGCCCGCGCCGCGCAGCAGGGCGTAGGGGACGTTCCGGGCACAGCAGTGCACGATCGGGAACGCGGCGCCGTCCGCGCAGGCGGTCTCGATCACCGTCCGGAGCGTGTCCTCGGCGACGGGCTCCTCGATCGCCCGCAGCCGCGAGAACCCGCTGGCGGTCGGGACCGTGCCGGCGAGCGCCGCGGGCAGGCCCGGCTCGTCCAGCTGAAGGACGATCCGCGCCGCGGGCAGCCGGCGCCGGACATCGGCGACGTGCGCGGCGGCGCCCTCGGCGAGCGAGGCGGCCAGGTCGCGGACCGCGCCCGGGTCCTTGATCGCCCGGTCGCCGTGCCGCAGTTCGATCGCGGCGGCCAGCGTCCACGGCCCGCACACCTGGATCTTGAAGGGCCCGTCGTGGCCGCCCGCGAGCTCCTCAAGGACGTCCAGGTCACGAGCGAGGTGGTCGCGGGAGCGGAGGGTGTCGCGTCCCGGGCGGTCGGAGAACCGCCAGCCGGACGGCTCCACACGCGCCGGCATGTCGACCAGCAGCCCGGCCGTCCGGCCGACCATGTCGGCGCCGACGCCGCGCGCGGGCAGTTCCGGCAGATGCGGAAGCTCAGGCAGCTCCCCGAGGACGGTCCGCAACGCCTCCCCCGGGTCGTCGCCCGGATAGGACCCGGCCCCGGTCGCCGTCCCGGCCTCCCACGGATAACTCGTCACACCCGGAAGCCTAGCGGCGCGGTGATCACGTCAGTGCCGCGAGGCGGTCCAGGTAGCGAAGGGTGTCGTCCTCGGGCAGCGTCGGCAGGTTGAACAGGAGCTCGTCCACACCGGCGGCCTCCAACTCCTCCACCGCTCCAGGATCGCGCGGCACCCCGAAGACCGTCACCGGGAGCCGGCGTCCCGCCCGCTCGCGCAGCTCGGTGACCATCGCCGCGAGCCGGTCGGTGCCGCGGCCGTAGATCGGCATCCAGCCGTCGCCGAACTCCAGGACCCGGTCGAACGTCGTGGGCCCCGCCCCGCCGATCATGACGGGCGGATGCGGGTCCTGGACGGGCTTCGGGTAGCAGAACACCGGGTCGAAGTCGACGAACTCCCCGTGGAACTCCGCCTCGTCCTTCGTCCACAGCTCCTTGACGGCCAGCACGCGCTCGCGCAGGAGCCGCATCCTGGTCGCCGGGTCGGTGCCGTGGTTGCGCATCTCCTCCCGGTTCCAGCCCGCGCCGACGCCGAGCACGGCCCGCCCGCCCGAGATCAGGTCGAGGGAGGCGACCTCCTTGGCCAGCAGGATCGGGTCCCGCTGGACGATCAGCGCGATCCCAGTGCCGACCCGCAGCCGCTCGGTGGCGGTCGCGGCGGCCGACAGCGCGACGAGCGGGTCGAGCGTCCGGTAGTACTGCCGCGGCAGCTCCGCCCCGCCGGGCCACGGCGACTCGCGCTTCACCGGGATGTGCGTGTGCTCGGCCAGGTACACCGACCCGAACCCGCGCTCCTCCAACGCCCGCCCCAGCGCCCCCGGCGCGACCCCGTCATCCGTAACGAACGTCGAAACACCAAATTTCACGATGACGAGCCTATTGCAGGCCCAGCCATCGCTCACCTCAGCCGTTGCGATCGCGTGCGAAGCCAGGTTCGAGCTTGCGAGAAACTGATCGCGGAGCGAGCCGCCAGGCGAGCCGGAGCGATGCTAGCGATCGCCGCTGTGGCCGCTGAAGGAGGGCGCCCCAGCGCCCGACGCCGAGGGCACTGCAATGGACACAGTGGAGGATGCCAGGACTCGGTCTTCGGCGTAGAGGACGGCGGCCTGGCCTGGGGCGACGCCGCGGGCGGGCGTGGACAGGCGGATGCGCAGGGTGTCGCCGTCCTGCTCGGCCGTGCAGGGGTACACCTCGCCGTGCGCGCGGAGCTGGACGTCGCACTCGAACGGGCCGCCGCTGGGCTCGCTCAGCCACACCGGGCGCTCGGCCGTGATCTCGTGGACGTCCAGCGACTCGCGCGGCCCCACGGTCACCGTGTTGGTCACCGGGGAGATGTCCAGGACGTAGCGGGGGCGCCCGTCCGGCGCGGGGGTGCCCAAGCGGAGCCCCTTGCGCTGGCCGATCGTGTAGCCGTGGGCGCCCTCGTGCTCACCGACCTCGTTGCCGTCGGTGTCGACGACCGGGCCGGGCGCCGAGCCGAGCCGCTCGGCCAGGAAGCCCCGCGTGTCGCCGTCGGCGATGAAGCAGATGTCGTGGCTGTCGGGCTTGTCCGCCACCTGGAGGCCGCGCCGCTCCGCCTCCCGCCGGATGTCGGCCTTGGACGTGTCGCCGAGCGGGAACAGGGCGTGCGCGAGCTGCTCGGGCGTGCACACCGCCAGCACGTACGACTGGTCCTTGCCCTCGTCGACGCCGCGCCGCAGGACGGGGGTCGCGCCGGAGGCGTCCAGCCGGGCGTAGTGGCCGGTGCAGACGGCGTCGAAGCCGAGCGCCATCGCGCGGTCCAGCAGCGCCTCGAACTTGATCTTCTCGTTGCAGCGCAGGCACGGGTTCGGGGTGCGGCCCGCCGCGTACTCGCTGACGAAGTCCTCCACGACGTCCCGGTGGAAGCGCTCGGCGAGATCCCACACGTAGAACGGGATGCCGATCACGTCGGCGGCGCGGCGCGCGTCCCGGGAGTCCTCCAGGGTGCAGCAGCCGCGCGCCCCCGTCCGGTAGGACTGGGGATTGCTGGACAGGGCCATGTGGACGCCGGTGACGTCGTGCCCCGCCTCGGCGGCTCGGGCGGCGGCCACGGCGGAGTCGACGCCGCCGGACATGGCGGCGAGTACGCGCAGCGAAGTCATAGTCCTTCGAGCGTACGCGGCGTGGCCCGGTCCTCCGTTCTCATTTCCGCGTACGATTGGGGCCGCTATGGGAATCTTCCGTCGTCCGCGCGAGACGCCAGTCGTGACGCCGCCCGCGATCAGCGAGTTCTGGGAGTGGTGGGCGCAGGCCCGCCCGACGATCGAGGCCTCGCTGTCGGCCGGGCCCGACCAGCCCGAGGCGGAGACGCCCGGTGAGGGGCTGTCCGCCGAGGCGATCGAGGAGCTGTCCCGCCGCGTCCACAAGATCCACTCCGGGCTCCAGTGGGAGATCGGCGGCACCGACGACCGGTCGCCGTCCCTCACCGTGACCGGCGGCGGCGACCCCGAGCTGCGCGGGCTGACCGAGCGCTGGGCGCGCTCGGCGCCCGCCACCAAGAGCGCGGCCGGCGGGTGGAGTTTCCATCCCGCGCGCCAGCCCGACGCCGAGATGCTCACCCAGGACCTCGTCCTCGGCGACCACGAGTTCGACCTGGAGTACGTCCGGCTCGGCATGCGCGCCGACACCGACCGGGCACGCGTGCATGTCAGCGCCTACCATCCCGACTTCCTGTTCGTGGCCGAGGAGCAGCAGCTCCAGGTGGCGCTGAACGTCCTGCACTGGGCCCTCGGAGAGGACGACGTCGCCCGCTGGATCGGCGAGATCACCATCGCGACCGAGGCGCCGATCGACTCGCTGCCGCCGTCGATGCTGGCCGCGGTGGTCGAGCAGATCGCCGAGCCGTTCACCGAGCCCGCGTGGCTCACCGGCGAGGGCCGCACGCCGCGCGGCCACCCGGCCCGCCTCGGCGCACGGTTCCCGCTGCACCGCCAGGACTACCCGCTCTGCGACCTGCACGTGGCGATCAGCGTCCCGTACGCCAACAGCAACCCCGACCGGCTCCCCGTCGAGCCGTCGTCGGGCGCCCTGCGCGCGTTCGAGAAGAAGCTCACCAGGCTCGGCGACCGCGCGGTCCTCGCCGTCCGCGAGACCGGTGACGGCCTGCGGGTCTTCCACCTCTACGCCGACCCCGACTCCGGGGTCATCTCCGAGCTCGACCAGCTCGCCGCGGGCTGGCCGGAGGGCAAGGCCAAGGTCGCCTCCACCAGTGACCCCGGCTGGCGCGCCCTGGCCCCCTACCAGCCCTGACGCCCCACCTCAACGGGACGCGTCGACCTTGCGCCAGCGGGCCTCGCAGAGGGAGTACAGGCCGAAGATCAGGAGGCCCGCGGCCACCGCGACCAGACCCCAGGCCCCGGCCGGGGTCGCGGCGAACTCGCGGAGGGTTCCGTCCAGCCCCTTCGCCTTGTCCGGCTGGAAGGTGACGGCGGCGTAGGCGAGGAACGCGCCGACGCCCGCGCCGACGAGACCGCGTGCGGCGTTGCCGGTGATCCCGAACGGCTGGACGAGGCGGCGCGCGGCCCGGCTCATCCGGCCGGTGTCCAGCTCGTCCAGGAACGCCCGGCGGGCGGCGTTGACGACCGTCACCACGCCCCACACCAGGAAGCCCGCCGCGACGGCCAGGACGAGCCAGCGTCCGCCGGTCTCGGCCATCGCCCGCGCGGTGAACGTCCTGGACTGCTGATCGCTCGACGTGCCCTGGTGCCCGAGCAGGAATCCCAGGGTCGCCGCGGCACCGGCCGTGTACACGAGGCCGCGGGCGGCCGACCCCACCCGCTCGGTGGGCTTGTCGCCGTCCGGTACGGGGCGTCCGTACAGGACCTCGGCGAGCTGCCAGACGGCGAGCGCGGCGAAACCGGCCGCCATCAGCCACAGGACGGCGGTGCCGCCGGGCCCGTCCGCGACGATCTGGAGGGCGCCCTTCCGCTCGGCCTGCCCGCCGCCGCCGAATCCGATCTGAAGCGCCAGCCAGCCGACGAGCAGGTAGATGAGGCCGCGGGCGACGAGGCCCACCCGGGACAAGAGATGAAGCGACGGATGTCCGGCGGCCTTGCGGCCCGCTCGCTTCATCGTGCTGTCAGTCGCCATCGCGCCACCTTCCAAGAGGACGGCAACGCTGTCCCCGTTCAAGGGACGGTCAAACGCGGGTCAGGAGAGACCGGCGCGGCGTGCGCGCTCGACGACGGGGCCGATGGCGTCGGCGAGGGCCTTCACGTCGGCCTCGGTGGAGGTGTGGCCGAGGCTGAAGCGCAGCGAGCCGCGGGCGCGTTCGGCGCCGGTGCCCATCGCCGTCAGGACGTGGCTGGGCTGGGAGACGCCGGCGGAGCACGCCGAACCCGTGGAGCAGGCGATGCCGTGCGCGTCCAGCAGCATGAGCAGGGCGTCGCCCTCGCAGCCGGGGAAGGAGAAGTGCGCGTTGCCGGGGAGCCGGTCGACGGGGTCGCCGTTCAGGATCGCGTCGGGCACGGCGGCGCGGACGGCCTCGATCAGCCGGTCGCGCAGTTCGGTGAGGCGGTGCGCCTCGGCCTCCCGGTGCGCGACCGTGGCGTGGACGGCGGCGGCGAACCCCGCGATGGCGGGCGTGTCGAGCGTCCCGGACCGGACGTCGCGCTCATGGCCGCCGCCGTGCAGTAGCGGGACCGGGTCGAGGAAGACGGGCTCCTTGGGCTTGGCCAGGAGCAGGGCTCCCACACCGAGCGGGCCGCCGAGCTTGTGGCCGGTGATGGTGAGCGCCTGCGCGCCGCTCGCCGCGAACCGGACGGGCAGCGTCCCGGCGGCCTGCACGGCGTCGGTGTGCAGGGGGACGCCGTGCTCGCGGGCGGCGGCGGCCAGTTCGGCGACGGGCTGGACGGTGCCCACCTCGTTGTTGGCCCACATCACGGTCGCCAGAGCGACGTCGTCCCCGGAGCCCAGCGCCTCGCGCAGCGCCTCCGGCCGGACGCGGCCCTGCTCGTCCACGGGGATCCACTCGACCTGGGCGCCCTCGTGGCCGGCGAGCCACTCGGCGGTGTCCAGGACGGCGTGGTGCTCGACGGCGCCGGCCAGGACGCGGGTGCGGGCGGGATCGGCGGCGCGGCGGGCCCAGTAGAGACCCTTGACCGCGAGGTTGTCGGCCTCGGTGCCGCCGGAGGTGAACACGATCTCGCTCGGCCGGGCGTCGAACGCCTCGGCGATGATCTCGCGGGACTCCTCGACGACCCGGCGGGCGCGCCGGCCCACCGCGTGCAGCGAGGACGGGTTGCCGAGCTCGCGCAGCTCCGCCGTCATCGCCTCGATGGCCTCGGGCAGCATCGGGGTCGTCGCTGCATGGTCGAGGTAGGTCACCACGGGGTCAACAGTATCCACGCCGCTCGTGTTCCCTTGTGGGTGGCCGGGGAATGGCCGGGGCGGGTCCGCCGTTACGATCTATACCGTCCAGCCGGTACAGTAGAACGGTCATGATGAAGGAAGCCCTCTTGGACGCCGCCGAAGCCGTCCTCTCCGAGCAGGGGACGCAGGCGCTGACGCTCACCGCGGTCGCGGACCGCGCCGGCGTCAGCAAGGGAGGGCTGCTCTACCACTTCCCCACCAAGGAGGCGCTCGTCCGGGCGATGGTGGCACGGGTCATCGAGGAGTTCGACGACCTGATCGCCTCCTACATCGGCTCCTACGGGGACGGCACGCCGGGCGCCTACACCCGGGCCTACGTCGAGGCCACGTTCGAGATCCTCACCGGCGAGGCCCGCGCCTACCGGCGGTGGTCGGCCATCACGGCCGCCGCGGCGGACCCGGAGCAGGCCGAGCCGCTGAACGAGGCGATGCGGCGCTGGCACGGCCGCTCCCCGGCGGAGGACCCCGACCCGGGCACGGCGATGGTGGTCCGGCTCGCGGCCGAGGGCCTCTGGGAAGTGGTGAGCCATGACCCCGCGATCTATGACGCGGACCAGCTCGAAGCGCTGAGGCGGCGGCTCCTGGACCTCCTGGAGCGATGACCCCCGGGGCGCCGCCCGCCC